>CBFGSN010000099.1:0-9808 GCA_965651435.1 uncultured bacterium
GTTCCAGAACAACACGCGGCTCGGCGCGGCTATCCGCCACGCGGTCGCCAAACTTTTGCGGCAGGAAAACAGGACCAAACTTTTGATCGTCCTGACGGACGGGCGTCCGTATGACCACGATTACGGCGACGCGCGTTACGCCCGCGAAGACGTTCGTGAGGCCTTGAACGAAGCAAGAACCGCGGGCATCACACCATTTTGCATCACCATCGACCGCGAATCCGAAGCCGAGCTTAAAGACCTTTACGGGGACGTCGGATACACGATCATCGATGATGTTCTATCGCTTCCTGAAAAAATGCCCAACATTTATCGTAGGTTGACCAGTTGATAGGCCGGTTGCCGGCAGGACACTCATAAACGTTTGTAATTCACATAAGTTTTCCATAATGATAAACTTATAAACCTCAAGGCGATGTTCGCCCCATCCGGTCGCCGCAAACCAACGAATGGAAAGACAGATGTTGAAAATATTACTGCGCACAAAGGCGCCGATTATCTTGCTTTTTATATTTTTCACGGCAGCCGGCGTATCCGCACACGAGATCAAACTCAAGAATGGTGACCGGATAACGGGGAATGTTGTTTCGGGCAGCACGGATAACGTCGTCGTCGATACGCCATACGCGGGAAAGATCACGATCGCCCTTGATTACATCGATACGATCGACAACGCACCCGCATCGGCAAAGCTGGCGACCATAATTCCGGAAGCTAAGGAAAAGCCGGATCCGGAAGCCGTCGCGCCCGAAAAGCCTGATGCGAACATCGAAGCAAAACCGGAAGAAAAGCAAAAACCCGAATTGAAACAAAACGGTGCCAGCAAACCGCCGAAAAAAGCCGTGGATGACCTTAAGCCGATACCGAAACTTTTCGGTGACGGCCCGTTATTCGGCCTCATTGACGGGTGGAAAGGCGATGCGAATATCGGGTTCAGTTATACATCCGGCAACAGCGAAACCAGCACGCTCACGACCGGTATAAAAGCGACAAAGACCGGCGGCAGTGACAAGCTGATCGTTTATATTCGCAGTTTATGGAACGCGAACCGCCGGAGCAATCAACGGATAACACAGAACGCCGTTTGGGGCGGATTTCGTTACGACCGTGATTTTAATGACCGCATGTTCACGTTCGGGTCGTGGGATTTCGAACGTGACCGGCCGAAGAACCTGAATTTCCGTTCGGTCATCGGCGCGGGTGTCGGCCACCATACCATCAAAGGCGACCATACAGAACTGGATCTTTTGGCGGGCCTCGCGTGGAACAGCGCGTGGCAGATCGGTGAAAATAAGAATACGCCTGAATTTCTGACCGCGAGTTCACTTAAACACCGGTTCAGCGATCGTTTCCGTGTACAGCAATCCTTCACTTTTTATCAGGATGTAACCAGCGGAGCAAAGTACCGGTTCATTTACGACACATCGTTCACGGCGGACGTAACCAAACGGATCGGTTGGCATATCACCGTCGGCGACAGGTTCAATAATTTTCCGATCGGCAATGCGAAAAAGAACGACCTGCTTTTAACGACCGGAATAAAGTGGAATTTCGGACGCAAGAAAAAATAGCTATTCGTGAGCTTTGCTCCGGTTTGCGGTAAACTATCGTAAAGGAGCAAAGTGTGATGTTAAAAGAAGGCGACAAGGCACCGAATTTTACTTCGGTCGATCAAAACGGTAATAAGGTTAAACTTTCCGACCTAAAAGGCGAACGGGTCGTGCTTTATTTCTATCCGAAAGACGACACGCCCGGCTGCACGAAAGAAGCGTGTTCGTTTCGCGATGCGGACGACGTGTTCAAGGAAAAAGGAATAAAAGTTCTCGGTGTTTCCACCGACGACGAAAAGTCGCACCAAAAATTCATTTCAAAGTATTCTCTTCCGTTCGATCTGCTCGCCGACACGGATCATTCGATCGTCGAAGCATATGGCGTCTGGGGCGAAAAGAATATGTACGGCAGAAAATATATGGGAACGCACCGCAAAACATTCCTGATCGATGAAAAGCAAAAGATCGTAAAGATCTTTGACAAGGTAAAAGTAGCCGAGCATGCCGACGAGGTTTTGGCGGCGTTTGGCGAAGCCGCCTGAGAAAACATTATGGAAACCGTAAAAATTTTGGGATTGTGCGGAAGTCTTAGGAAAGGTTCGTGGAACCAAGGAGCTCTCCGTGCGGCGATCGAGCTTGCGCCAAAAGATGCCGTTGTCGAAACATTCGACCTGCGCGACATCCCGCCGTTCGATCAGGACCAGGAAAAAGACCCGGCACCGTCGGTCGTCGAACTCAAACAAAAGATCCGCGAAGCGGACGCCGTCCTTTTCGTTTCACCGGAATATAATTATTCGGTTCCGGGCGTTCTGAAAAATGCGATCGATTGGGCATCGCGGCCGTATGGCGACAGCGCGTGGGACGGCAAGCCGGGCGCGATAATGGGTGCATCGGGCGGCAACATCGCGACCGCGCGTATGCAGTATCACCTTCGCCAAATATGCGTATTCCTGAACATACATCTGCTTAACAAACCGGAAGTGATGATCGGAAAAGCACCGAACAAATTCGACGAAGATTCGAACCTGACAGACGAAACGTCGCGGCAGATGATCGCATATCTTCTAGAAGAACTGGTTCGCTGGACGCGGCAGCTCGCGAAAAATTAAAGTCGGACTATTTTTGCCTTGCTGCAGCTTCGCAGGTCTTCGCTAAGCGCGTTGCGCGTATCGACGACCAGCGAAGCGAGTTCGCATACGCGGCCGTAATCTATCTCGGAATGCTCGGTGCAGATGACAACGCAATCGGCGCTCGCGATCAGGTCGTCGGTGAGTTCGGAATTCGTCAGCGGTTCGGCATCTGCGATCGTGTACGCATGATCGAAAGTGACCTTCGGGACGAACGGATCGTGATAGTAAAGATCGCCGCCGCGTGAGCGCAGCAGGTCTATGATCGAAAGTGCCGGCGATTCGCGCATATCGTCGATGTCTTTTTTATACGCCACCCCGAGGACCAAGATCTTAGAGCCATTCACGGCTTTTTTCGCATCGTTGAGCGCATCCGCGACGAGTTTTACAACATACGACGGCATTCCCGAATTTATCTGTTCCGCAAGCGAGATGAACTGCGAATCGAACCCGTGCTGCCGCGCTTTCCACGACAGATAATGCGGGTCGAGCGGTATGCAGTGGCCGCCGATGCCCGGGCCGGGATAGAACGCCATAAAGCCAAACGGCTTTGTCGCCGCGGCTTTTACGACTTCCCACGAATCGATGCCGAGCGCGTTACAGACCTTTGCCATTTCGTTCGCCATTCCGATATTGATCGCACGGAAGGTATTTTCCCAAAGCTTACAGGCTTCGGCGACGCGCGCGGACGAAACCGGATGAACCGTTTCGACGACTTGCGAATAGAGGAACGCGGCGGCCTCGGTCGAATCTTTCGAAACGCCGCCTACGACCTTTGGAATGTTGTGAGTTTGAAACTGTGGATTGCCCGGATCGACACGTTCCGGCGAAAAGGCGAGCAGAAAATCTTCGTCAAGCTTTTTGCCGCCGGATTCGAACATCGGCAGCAGGACCTCGTCGGTAGTTCCCGGATAGGTCGTTGATTCGAGCACGATCAGCTGGCCCGAACGCATATATTTTTGGATCTGTTCACCGGCCGCAATGATGAACGACATATCCGGATCTTTCGTTTTTCGAAGCGGCGTCGGGACGCAAATAACTATCACGTCGCATTGCGAAAGCTGAGAAAAATCCGTAGTTGCCGTTAGCTTCCCGTCGTCCGTACATTTTTTTACGTCTTCGCTTTTTACATCGACGATGTACGAAATTCCGGCGTTGATATCGGCGGTCTTTTTTTCGTCGACCTCAAAACCGATGCCGCGAAAGCCTTTCAGGCAAAATTCGACGATAAGCGGAAGCCCGACGTATCCGAGCCCAATAACACCGATACACGCCTTTTTTTCGGCGATCGTTGCTTTTATTTCTTCTTTTATCATTGCGTTTATAAATAAAGTGAACGGGTTCGGTTCGTAAAATGAGACGAACCGAAATTACAAAAGTATTGTAATGAAATTAGATAGTCAAGAGCCGCGTGTTGTGTGCTATCATCAATGCTGCGGGGCGATCTCGACCCGCGTACCTCTACAAAAGCCGCCGCCGATTTTTGCCGCAAGTATGAATATTCAGATCGAGTCCGAAAATCCTGTCGTAAAAGCCGTTGTCGAAGGAACCGCTCCGCAGCCCGCACGCTTGGCGGCCGCTCGCGGCGTTTTGCCGCTGCCGCAGAATGACCTGCTGGAACTTCTTGTCGGGCTTGCCCGCGGCACAGATGCCGAACTTGCAGCACAGGCAAAACAGACGCTGGCGTCACAGGAAGCCGACACACTGCATGCATCGATCTCTTCGGACGAGATCGCGACCGGCGTGCTGGAATATTTCGCGGGCCGCGAGGAATTACCGGCATCGGTTCATGAAGCCATCCTCGCGAACGCGAAAACTCCGCCCGCCGCGATCCTGGAAATGGCGGCGAACACAAAGAACGGCCAGCTCCTGGAACTCATTTCGTTCAATCAGCAGCTTTTGATCGCAAATCCGAAAATTCTCGAAGCGATCCTCGTAAATTCGAACCGTTCGCCGGAAGCCGAACGCCGAGCCGCCGAAGTAAAACGCGAATTCTTTGAAAAGGAACGCGGAGCTCAGCAGATAGCCAACGAACTCCGTGCAAAGGGAAATGCCGCCGCGGCCGAATTTATCGAAAACGGCGAATTTGCGGACCGCATCGGCGAAGATGACGGACTTTCGATCGATGACGCGCTATTCCTTGCCGAACATATTGAAGTTCCCGACGCCGAAACCGACGACGCCTGGTTGGGCCTCGAATACCTCGAAGAAATTTACGAGGAAACCGAAGAGCAGCGTCAGGCGATCGTCAATAAGATCATCGGCGAATTCAGTTTAGAAGAGGATGAACTTGCCGCGGAACGTGTTTCGACGATCAACCGGATAATGAAGATGAGTATGAAGGACCGGGTCCGGCTGGCGATGAAGGGCGACCGCGAGGCTCGCACCATTCTTATCCGCGACCCGAACCGTATCGTCGCTCAGGCGGTTGTTCAAAACCCGCGCATCAGCGAACAGGAGATCGAAAAGATCGCGGCGATGCGAACCGTTACCGAAGACGTGCTGCGGCAGATCGCGGCGAACCGCCAGTGGGCACGCAACTACGCCGTAATGCACACGCTTGCGCGCAACCCGCGTACGCCGATGGCGAACGTTCTGAACATTCTTACGCGGCTGCAGCTTCGCGATCTGGTCGCACTTTCAAAGAACCGAAATGTTTCCGACGCCGTCCGCCGCCAGGCGATGCGGCTTTCGCAGGCCCGCGGCGGCAGCCGCTAGCTCCGAAGGTTGTGCTACTATGCATACTGACCGACGGAGATGATAAAAACTTACAAAGAATTTTGGGATTTTTATGTTAGCGAACACAGCAAACCGCTGACACGCGTGCTGCATTTCGCGGGAACTTCGCTTGGATTGATCCTGCTTGTCTGGTTCATTTGGCGCGGCACGTGGTATTACTTTCCGCTGTGTTTTGTATGCGGATACGCATTTGCGTGGTTCGCGCATTTTGTCGTCGAAAAGAACCGTCCGGCTACATTCAAATATCCGTTCTGGTCGTTCATTTCGGATTATAAGATGATGTGGTATATGCTTACGGGCCGAATGTCGGGTGAGGTCGAACGAGTTTCGAACGCCGACCTCAAAACCATGGCAAACGTCCGCTAGCTTGTGGGAAGCGCGGCGGAGATCATTTCCAATGACCGGTCGTATCGGTAAGAAATTCCCATATGGCCGTCGTCGAATTCTTCGTGAATATGTTCGATGCCGTGATCGCGCAGCTTTTTCGAAAGAATGCGGGCTCCGACATCCAGAGCAAATTCGTCGCGCGTGCCGGCGTCTAAATAAAGCAGACGAAGGCTTTTCAGGTTTTCCACATATTTTTCCACAAGCCGAACCGGATCGTGTTCCAGCCATTTTTCCCAAATGTCGTTACGCATCTCACCGGTTTCGGTGTCGAACGGCAGATCGAATCCTTCGCCGTTCGGCGAATAACACGCAGCCATTCCGATGGTGTTCAGCGCCGAATGAAAATCGCGCGGCTTCCGTTCGGTTGACCAAAATTCGCGCATAAATCGCTTTGCGTCGCCTTTGATCGAGCGAAAGGCTTTCGGAAAATCGGCGGGATAGCAATATTCGAAATATGCATCGCCCGCAGTCGAACAAACCAGCCCGAAAATATCCGAATGCCGCATGCCCATTATCAGCGCACCGTAACCGCCGGACGATTTTCCCATCACGGCTCGAGAATCGCGTTCGGCGGCGGTTCGGAAATTTTCGTCGATGAACGGAACGATCTCAGTCGTCAGATAGTCTTCGTAATTTCCGGTTGCCGACGAATTTATGTACTGCGAACCGCCGTAAAATGTAAAACAATCGGGCATCACGGCGATCATCGGACGGATCGTGCCGTCACCGATCAGCCGGTCCATTCGCTCGGCAAAATTCGGCGAAAATGCATTGTCGTTAAGCAGCATTTTGCCGCGGCCCGTAAAACCGGTCAGGCAATAAACGACCGGAAATCTTTCGTCGCTTTGCTCTTCGTATCCCGGCGGAAGATAGACGGCGAGATCGCGGATATGCGGGTCACCGGGCGCATTGTTTTTAAGCACATCGCTTTCGTGACAGAGTATTTTTACCTCGCCGCGCCTGAATTCGTTTGATTTCATATCGATAAAGTTTATGATGAAAAGAATAAATTTACTAGAGATAATTCGGGCTTCGCAAAAACTATTATGGCTTCGGGCGACATTGTAAATCTGGATCCGCACGCATTGAGTTCGACGATCGAATTTCTGACAGCGATGGTTACGCCGACGCTGCTTATTTCGGCGACCGGTTCGCTTGTGCTTTCCACATCCGCACGGCTCGGCCGCGTCGTTGACCGCACGCGCGATCTAGAAAAACGCCTCAGCGAACTGATCGTGGTCGACGACAAGAACGAAGTTCCGCTGTATGAGCTGCGTCTGGAGACGATCGTAAGATTACTTGATAAGGTGACGAGCCGTGCACGGCTTCTTCAGCGGGCGATGGGCACATTTTATTACGGCCTGGGTTTCTTTATTCTCACGAGCGTGACCATCGCGATCGCGGCATTTTTCTCGACGTATCGATGGATCCCGATACCGATCGGCATTGTCGGTATCTTCTGCTTGTTTTGGGGAAGTTTGCTGATGCTTCGCGAAGCTCGTATGGCGACGGCGACGGTCAACGCCGAGATGGATTTTACATGGGCACTTGCGCGCAAAGTCGCTCCGCGCGAGATAATGGATAAATACGCATACAATGTACACGGACGACGAAGAATACGAGCCAAAATTCCTGAAACTTTTTCGGGCGAACAAACTGACGGAAAAGGTTGAACGGCTCGAAGCTTTGCTCGCCGCGTGTACCGTTTGCCCGAAAGATTGCGGCAACGATCGTTCGAACGACGAGATCGCTGCGTGCTATTCCGGCCGTTTGCCGATAGTTTCGTCATACACGGCGCATTTTGGCGAAGAGCCGGTTTTAAGCGGAACGCGCGGGGCGGGAAATATTTTCTTCGGCAACTGTAACCTTCGCTGCGTTTATTGCCAAAATTATCAGATATCGCAAACCTGGAAAGAGCAGAAAAAGAACGAGGTCACGCACGAACGGCTGGCTGAAATGATGCTCGAGCTTCAGGAACGCGGCTGTCACAATATCGGTTTCGTTTCGCCGACGCATTTCGCACCGCAAATGGCTCGTTCCATCCTGATCGCGGCGGAAAAAGGGCTTCGGCTGCCGATAGTTTACAATACGAACGCCTACGATTCGGTCGAGGTTCTGCGTCTGCTTGACGGCATCATTGACGTTTATCTTCCCGATCTGAAATATGCCGATTCCGATGCCGGTTTTCAGTATTCAAAGGTGCGTGATTATTCCGTCCACGCCCGCGCCGCGATCAAGGAAATGTACCGACAGATGGGCGATTCGCTTGTTTTTGATAAAGACGGCTTGCTCAAAAGCGGCCTTTTAATACGGTTGCTGGTTCTGCCGAACGACATCGCCGGGCTCGGAGAAAACCTGCGATGGATCCGCGACGAACTCGGCCCCAAGACGGCAGTTTCGCTGATGGCGCAATATTACGCGACGAACAAGGCCGCAACCGACGACCGCTATATTCTGCTGTCACGCCGCATTTCCGAAGGAGAATGGTTCGCCGCCGTTTCATTGCTCGAAGAACTCGGCATCGAAGAAGGCTTTATGCAGGAATATGAATCCGCATCGCATTATTACCGCCCCGATTTTACCGACAAGGAAAAACCGTTCAAGGATATAAGGGATTTTCAGGTATGAAGACCGCCAGAATAGTTTTCATTTTCGTGATGTTGGCGGCTGGCACTTCGTGCGAGGTGAAGCCGGTTGCATTTGATTCAGCAACGTGGAAAGCCGGTGATGCATCCGTGCGACGTTCGATGGCCCAGGATATTTCCAATAGGAACTTACTTAATGGTATGAGTAGGAATGAAGTGATCAAACTACTTGGCCCGCCGGATCATACAGATATGACTTTCTTGGCATATGACGTTGATGATTCTTCAGTAATTGTAAGATCTCTCCTCGGTGAGCGAGTTAATATGATCGTAGGTTTTAATGCATCCGGCGAAACTGTAGAACATATCGGATTTGCTGACCGCTAATATCCTTGATTGTAATAACAAAGATTGTTATCGAATAACAATTATTGTTATAATAACAGGATGAACGTTTCACTTACGCCAGAATTAGAATCACTCATAAACCAAAAGGTAAAAAGCGGCCGCTATAATTCCGCGAGCGAGGTGGTGCGCGAAGGTTTGCGGTTATTGCATACACGAGATGAAGCGCACGAAGCGAAGTTGAACGCACTGCGCGCCGAAATTCAAAAAGGCGATGACAGCCTAGAAGCGGGACGTTACCGCGACGGAGAAAAAGCGATGGCAGAGATTAAGGAAAGACTAATGGCGCGCAAACGAAAAAATGCTTAAATACATTATTACCGATGACGCCGAGGATGATATAGATGAGATCCTTGACTACATCGCTGAAGATGATTTCACAGCTGCGTTAGATCTTTATAACCGATTTCTGGAATTATTTAGAATACTCGCCGACAACCCGAATGCGGGACGGTTGCGGGCGGATTTGAACGAAACTTGGAGAAGTTTCCCGACCGGTAACTATGTGATCTTCTATCGGAATTGGGCAGAAGAGATAAGCATTATGCGTGTTTTGCACAGCGCCAGGGACTTCAACGAGCTGATTAATTGACGCGAACGGAATTCCGCCGAACGAAGTTGGAGCCGAAACGACGAGTGAATGATCATCGCCTATCGCGCTTTCTCAATTTTGACTGATGCGAAAGAAAATTTTTTATTTGATCATCGCAAATCTAATTTTTGCCGCACTAGTTGTGGTGATAGTCGAAGTCGGATATGAATACGACAAGGCGTATAAGCTTTATCCCGAAATGAAACAGCTTTCATACGACCTTTCCATGCGAGTTTACGGAGAGCGATGGGTGCGTTTCGTGAAGTGGTCATTTGTCGTTGGGTTTATAACGAATGCCGTGCTCGTAACGATCTGGTTAAGGAAACGATTCGGCAACAGCAACACGAATTTGAGTTTGGATTCAGACGATGAAACAAGGTGATACAGCTCCTGATTTTACGCTGAAAGACGGCAACGGCAACG
>CBFGSN010000100.1:0-9736 GCA_965651435.1 uncultured bacterium
TGGTACACCCGGCAAGATTCGAACTTGCGACCCTCTGATTCGAAGTCAGATACTCTATCCAGCTGAGCTACGGGTGCACGCGCTACATAGGATTTTATTTCGCTCGCGGTCTTATTGCAATTCGCGTTTCCATTTTGTCGTTGTTGAGTCTCGCGTCTGAGTAACGTTTTAACCCCGATTCAAAAGGTCAGAACCGGAAGCGATAGCGACCCGGGTCTTTTCGCCTTCCCGTCTTACGCTGAAGTTAATATTTATAAAGTCCAGTCAGAATGAGCTTCGGAGCCAGGTATCAAATGTCGTCGATCCCAGCCGCGCGGCTTCACCCGGCATAAGCGACGTGCCGCCGAGCACGCCGCCGAAATACGGAGCGTGAATATCCGAACTGACGACCCGCGGATCCGAGTTCGTCATCAAATACCGCTGAAGTATCTCCGGCATACGCAGCTCCTCCGGTCCGGCGATCTCGATGATGCCATTGACAGGCGTCGAGATTGCGGCATCCGCCACGGCACAGGCAACGTCATGCGAGGCGACCGGTTGAAAGCACGTGTCCGGCAGAAATATCACATTTCCGTCGCTTTTGGCCGAGTTCGCGATCGTGCCGAAAAATTCAAAGAACGGAGCGGAATGAACGATGGAATACGGAATATCGGCGTCGCGTATCAGATCTTCCTGTGCGCGTTTCGCAGAGAAAAACCCGCTTGTTATCCGCTCCGATCCGATAATGGAAAGAGCCACGTGATGACCGACACCTGCCGCTGCTTCCGCGGCGAGCAGATTTTGAGTGGACCTCGTGAAAAAGTCGAGTGCTGTCTTTGGCTCGAACGACGGTGGATTCGAAACATCGACGACGACGTTCGCTCCGGCGAGAGCTTCGGCCAGCCCTTTTCCGGTGATAGTGTTAACACCGAATGTCGGCGAGGCCGGAACAACCTCCAATTCCTTTTCGAGAAGGATCTTTGTGACGCGCGATCCGATCTGGCCGGACGCTCCGATTACTACGATTCTCATGATATGTGTCTCCTGTAAATATCTGCCGCGTTCGGAGTGCCGATGCCAAGATAGCTCCGGCATCTCCGATATTCGCGGCTCCTGCGGTTATCATCGACCGGCCGCACCCGCGGTCTGCGCGGGATTTTGCGGCGGATTCACGTTTTGCGGAACTGAAAGCCACGCATCGAGCCGGATCTCACCGGTTTCCGCGGCTCCCGCCGGGATCAAGGTCGCGTCGGCGATATGAGCTCCGAAGTATCCGGCATCCGCATCGGTAACAACCGTACGCGGATCTTTTCGCGCCGTCAGACCTTTCTTGACGAACTCGTCCAGGCGAAGAACCTCAGGCCCGGCGACCTGCACCGTTCCGTTCACCGGCTGGCGAACCGCGGCTTTCGCTACGGCAAGAGCCACGTCGGCTGCAGCCATCGGCTGAACTTTGACCGGCGGAAGGTGAACCGAATCGCCGTCGGTGGATGAATCGGCGATGGACTTTATGAATTCAAAGAACTGCGTCGCGTGCACGATCGTGTACGGTATCGGCGATTCTCTGATCATATTTTCCTGGAGCAGCTTTGCGCGGAAATATCCGCCGATCCCATCGGTTTTCGACAATTCTTCCGTGCCGACGACGGACAAAGCCACATGGAGTTTTACTCCGGCTTCTTCTTCGGCCTTCAGCAGATTAGCCGTCGAGGTTCTGAAAAATTCGGTTGCAGCCGATTCTTCGAACGAAGGTGAATTCGAAACGTCGACGACGGCGGTCGCTCCCTTCAATACCTCCGCGAGGCCTTCGCCGGTGATCGTATTTACGCCCGTTTGCGGAGCCGCCGCGATAGCTTCGAAGCCGTGGTCTTTAAGATCGGCGACAACTTTCGAACCGATCAATCCGGTGCCGCCAATGACGACAATTTTTTTCTTTGCTTGTTTGTTCTGCATGTTATGTCTCCTTGTATGTTTAATTTCCAATGGCCTTGATCACGCCGTAACGGCGTTAGTCGATCGGCCGCTTGCGATAAATTCGAAAAGATCGGCGTTGATGGTGTCCTTATTCGTCTGGCACATTCCATGCGGCAAACCGGGATAGACCTTCAATACGGCATCTTTGACGATCTCGACGGAACGCCGTGCTGTCAGGTCGATCGGAACGATCTCATCCGCCTCGCCGTGCATTATCAATGTCGGAACGTCGAAGCGTTTCAGATCTTCGGTGAGGTCAGTTTCTGAAAATGCCTTGATGCCGAGGTAGCTTGCCGGAAATCCGGTAAGCGAACACTGCATCCAAAAAGAATCCAGAATGCCCTGCGACACGTTCGCACCGGGACGGTTTGTTCCATAGAACATCGCGGCGAAATCTTTCCAGAACTGGTATCGATCCGCCTGAACTCCCGAACGAAGCCCGTCGAAGACCTCGATCGGGATTCCCGCCGGATTCGTGTCGCTCTTGACCAAGATCGGCGGAACCGCGCTGATAAGAACCGCTTTCGCTACGCGTTCAGTTCCGTATTTGCCGATATAGCGCGCGACGACTCCGCCGCCTGTCGAATGCCCGACCTGGATCGTGTCGCGAAGATCGAGCGATTCGATAAGTTCCGCGAGGTCGTCAGCATACGTGTCAAGGTCGTTGCCATTCCACGTTTGATCCGATCTGCCGTGGCCGCGGCGGTCAACCGCAACGCAGCGATATCCTTTTTCCGCAAGGAATGCCATCTGGTCTTCGAACGCATCGGCCGAAAGCGGCCATCCGTGACTGAAAACAACCGGCTGTCCTTCGCCCCAATCCTTGTAATACATCCTCATTCCGTCTTTCGTCGTAAATATACTCATGGTGTCTCCTTTTGATTGATCTTGTTGATGTTATGGCCGGAATCAGTTCATTCATCCTTTGCACCCTGTTCCTTCAGGAAAACGACCAAACTCATCAGATCGTCTTTTGCAAAAAATGCGGAACCTCCTGCGGCCTTTGCCCACTCCCTTGTTCGTTCGTCTGTGTAGTTGGAAATGAACGCGATCTTTGCTTCCGGGTCTTCTGTCCTGATAGCGGCAGCGGAGGTAAGGCCATTCGACGGCTTTCGGTAGATGTCCATTACGACCCAATCGGGTTTAACCGTTCTAGATTGAACGACGGCATCTTCGCCGCCTGCGGATTCGAAGATCTCGTCCGCGACTTCCGCAAGCATGGCTTTGATCAGCCGCCGCATTTCAGTATTGCTTTCGACCAACAGAACTCTCATATCGCTCTCACTTCCCTTCAAATGACTACGAAAGAGAGTTTGACAGGATCAGAGATGCCTGCCATCGGCAGAAATACGGAACTTTTCTACGTAGAACTACGGATTTTCTTTTGGAAGGCGGGACTTATTCTTCGTCGATCTCAGAAATGTGTTGAAGGGCGTAGCGCATAAGGGAATGACTGCCATGAAGGCCGAGTTTCTGCATAATCGTCGCTCGGTGAGATTCGACCGTGCGCGGGCTTACGAACAACTCTTCGGCGATCTCTTTTGTGGTTTTGTATTGGGCAACGAGTCCCAACACACGGCGTTCGGCCGGGGTTAAGGAGCCGATACCGTCCACCGGCCTCTGCGTTCGCGGTTTTATCAAATGCAACGTCATCGCCGGGCTCACGAACGGAAGGCCGTTCACCGCGGCGTCGATAGCCGCGACGATATCGGTTACCGCGCTGTCTTTGAGTACGTAGCCTAACGCATTTAACCGTAATGCCTTTCGCAGAAAACTCTCTTCGCGGTGAACGGTTAGGAAGATAACCTTCGCCTCAGATCCCTTCTTTGACAATGCTTCGGCTACCTGAAAGCCGTCCATCTTGGGCATATCGAGATCAAGCAGGACTACTTCCGGCTTGAGTTTCACGACATCCGCGACTGCCGCCTCGCCGTCGCCTGCTTCGCCGACGATGACCAAACGCTTATCTGCTTCGATCGCTTGCCGGATTCCTTGGCGAACAACCGGATGATCATCCGCGATGAATATCTTGATCGTTTCGTTCATAATCTGTCGGCAGAGTGACCGTGACTTTCGTGCCGGCTCCTTCCCAAGATTCCACCACGGCTCGCCCGCCAAGAAGCCGTGCCCGCTCGTTCATTCCGTTCAGGCCGAATCCGCGGGCCTTCGCTTTGGAATTAACCCTCGCCGCGTCGAAACCGCAGCCGTCGTCTTTCAGAGTGATGGTGACAGCACTTGTTGCTCGTGTGACGATCAATTCGACGGCCAACGCTTTCGCGTGCTTTACCACATTATTTAGGCCTTCCTGAACGATGCGATAGACGCTGTTCTCTGCCTGTTTCGTAAACACACTGTCGATATCGTCGATGGAAACATCGAGCGTGAGGTCTGTCATCTTGGCGATGCGTTCCGCCATATCTTCGATCGAACCGGTAAGGCCCAGGCGGTCGAGCTGGATCGGGCGAAGGTCATAAATTATACTTTGGACCTCGCCGATCGCCTCGGTCGAAGCTTCTGCGATCTCGCGAAGCTGCTCGATCATATGACTCTCGTCCTGCGGTTTTGACAGGCTTATCATCGCTCGATTCTTTATGATCGCAAGGCTTTGCCCGAGACCGTCGTGCATCTCCGCAGCGATGCGGCCGCGTTCCGTTTCCTGCGAGGCGATGAGCTGCCGCGTGAATTCCTCCTGGCGTTCGGCCCTGATCTTCAGCCGCCGAACGCGAAGATAATATCCCAATCCGACAATTCCGACAACGGCTGCGAAAAGGAGCAAACTGAACCACCACGTCCGGTAGAAAGGCGGCAGAACGACCACCGGAATACTCGCACCTGTTTCGTTCCAAACCCCATCGCGGTTCGCGGCTATCACATGAAATGTGTATTCTCCCGGCGGAAGATACGAATAATACGCCGTTCGGCGCGTTCCAACATCGTTCCAGTCCCGGTCCAGGCCTTCGAGCTTATAGCGAAATCTGAGATTTTCGGAATTTATGTAACTCAGGGCCGTGTATTTAAGCTCCAAATTATTCTGCCCCGGCCGAAGCGTGATCGGTTCGCGATCTCTTATGGCGGCACGAAAGTTCTTGTTGTCCACGACGGCTCGTTCGATCAGCACCTCTTCAATGATCACAGGCGGCGGAACGTGGTTAAGCGAAACCGTGTTCGGATCGATCACCGCGATGCCTTCCGCGGTCGGGAACCATAATTTTCCGTCGGGCGTTCGCGTTCCCGCCGGCTGCCGTCCGCCGTTGCCCTCGATATTTAACAGTCCGTCCTTCTTTGTGTACGCGATCGAAGTAAGAGTTCGCAGTTTGCCTTCGGCAAGGTCATCGAGTTCCTGACGCCGTACCCGATATATTCCCTGGTTCGAATTCATCCAAAACCAGCCGTTGTCATCCTCGAGGATACAAAAGACTCCGTTGCTTGAAAGGCCATCAGCCGTTGTATAAACGGTGAATTTTCCGTTCTTCCATCGCGTTAGGCCGCCGTCGTAGCTCCCGATCCATAATGTTCCTTCGGCATCCTCATAAAGACTTCGGATCGAATTGCTTGCGAGTCCGTCCTCGACCGTGAAGCTTCTGATCTTTCCGTTTTCCAGCAGAGCCAATCCGACACGCGTTCCAACCCAGAGTCTTCCATTTCTGTCCACAAGAAGCGCGACAACGTAATCATCAGGAAGTCCTTCCGCGGTCGTATATATCTCGGCCTTCCCATCTTTATAGCTTCCGAGTCCGCGGCTGGTGCCGAACCAAAGCCGCCCCGATCCATCCTGTGTTATCACGGAGAATTCGGTGCCGTCCGGAAATCCGCTCTGCGCGGTAAAAGGTATCGAACGCTCATTCTCACGGTAGTATAATCCGCCGATCGTGCCGTACCACAAGCGTCCGTCGCGGTCCTCGAAGAACGATGTGATGGTCACGGTTTCGTCGCTTACCCAAGTGCGGAAAACGCCGTTCTCATATCGAACAAGGCTGTTCGGCCAGATCCCCGCCCAAACAACGCCGTTCCGATCCGCCATTACGGGATATATGTTCTCCGCAAGCAAGCCGTCGGCCTTTCCGTAAACATGCACGATCTGCCGCGAGACGCGGTCAAGGCCTTTTTCGCTTCCGACCCATAATCCGCCCTCATCATCAAAGATCAGATGCCCGCTCGCATTCGTCGAAATGCCGTCGATCCCTACGACCCGCTCAACCGCGTCCGGCGGCAGGATATCAGACGATGCAACCGGACGACGGATGCGATATAGCCCTCTGGTATAAATCGACAGCCAAAGATCGCCGCCGGCACCTTCGATAATATGATTCACCGGCTCTTCCAATGGTATGTTCGTCACTCTGCCGTCCTTTACGCGCAGAAGCGAGAACTTGTCATCCTTAAAGAAAGCTGCCCAGAAAATACCGGCTGAGTCTTTGAATCCGGTTTCATAGACATCACCATGAAAAAATTCGCCGATCGGATAAGACTCGACCGACCCGTTACGCACCGCAAATAGAGCATCGCCGCCGCAGAACCAAAATTCGCCTTCGTCCGCAAAAATGACTGTCGCATTCTCAGGAACACCATGCACATGAAAGGCCTGAAACCCGCCGTCCACGAACCGTAACGATTTGCCGCCAATATTTATGAGCACGCCGCCCTCGCCATCGTCGAAGAACCCGGAACGTTCACCGCTCGGAAAATAACCGGGGCGCGCGGCCATCGTGAACTCGCCGTCCTTGTAATAGAAGATCGCACCATCCTCCGCATCGAACCAAAGCCGCCCGCTCTTGTCGGCGAATGCATTGCTCAACCTGTTGTTTGTCAGAATCGGCGTATTGCTCTTATTGAATATCGTGAAACGGCTGCCGTCGAAACGCGCGAGCCCGTCGTGCGTCGTTAGCCAAATGTAACCGTCCGATGTGCGATCCAAACCCGTCACCGAATTCTGCGGCAGACCATTGTCCGCGTTCCATGAATCGACGCGATATTGACCGAGAGCGGAACCCCAAAAGACACCCAGAAGCACCGCCGCCGATAACAGCAGGCGTGGCAATGAACGGACGACGAAAATATTAGGTAGGCTGTCGAAAACGGCTCCATATTATCAGAATTGCGTTCGAAAACGTTAACGCAGCCGCAGTGCTCGAAGGCTTCGTGAGCTTGTCCGGCGCGGTTGGCGATCGAAGGTTCGCAAAAAGATCAGGAGGCGATTTGACTTACGTCGCCATACAGCGTAAATTTTTCTTATTGAAAATGACTTTCACTTTCTTTTATAGCACGCTTAAAGTCAACGGCAGAAAAGAGTTAGGTGGTCCGACCGACATTCGGGCATGTGTTCTACACACCATCAGGCAGAGCCGAGACGATATTGTGAAAGGTTTCATATTTGATCTTAATTGAGCGGCATCCGAACGCGTTGCCGCGATCCGTATTACAGGAGTTGGTTCTTATGACCCAAAAGATATTCATACCTATACTATTAATTCTCGCTTCGGCGATCGGGGTTTTTGCCCAAGCAAGTTCGGTTAGCGGCACGGTCGAAGATTCGGCCGGCAAGGCGGTTGCGGGAGCGACCGTCATTCTTCGCAGCCTCAAGACCGGAATGGAGCGTTCGGCATCAACGGACGGCGCGGGCGATTTTAAATTCGACAAGATCTCCGACGGCGATTTTGAAGTTATCGTCACGGCTTCGGGCTTTGCCCGCACGTCGCAGCCGGCGACCGCAGGCAGTTCGGTTTCCGTAATATTGGAACCCGATTTTCTCCGCGAAGAGGTCACCGTCGTTTCCGGTTCGCGTCAAGAGGAACTTCGCGAAAGCCTCAGCACAAAGGTTGACGTCCTCACGGCCGCTGATATCAAAAGCACCGGTTACGAAAGCGTCGGCGAAGCTCTCCGCGAAGTGCCCGGAGTATTGACCCGCCGCGGTTCGGAAACATCGCCCGTTACCGGCGAACAGATCCAGGGCATCGATTCGCGTCAGGTTCTGGTGCTTATCGACGGCCAGCCGCTGACCGGCGCGCGCGGCGTCAAAAGCGGCATCATCAATCTCGACCGTCAGCAGATCGGCCAACTCGAAAGCATCGAGGTCGTAAAAGGCGCGTCCAGCGCACTTTACGGATCGGATGCGATCGGCGGCGTCATCAATCTTCGAACGGTAGAACCGACACAGCCGCTTAGCGGAGCCGTTTCGATCGCAGCCGGAAATTTCGGAGCGTTCGACGGCCGCGGCGAGATCGGTTTTGTAAAAGACCGCCTGAGCGGATTTTTCAATTACGGACGTCACAAGAACAACGGCTTTGACCTTTATCCATCGGATTTTGCGACGGACGGTTCCGGTTATCATCGTGATGATCTTTACGGAAAACTGAAATATCAATTCACGGATAATTTCTCGATCCTCGGCTTTGCCAACACATACTGGAACAACTACAAAGGCCGAGCGGTCGGCGAACCGACGAACTTCATCGACCTCGGCCAACAGGTCATTGACGTTGACGACGATTCGCAGGATTACGGAATAACGGCGGATTGGGCGATCGACGCAAAAACTGCACTGCAGGTTCGCGGCTACTATTCGCGGTATGACGAGATATATCGCGCCTACGGCTACGTAACAGGAAATCCGGAACCGGACGGCAACCTTTTCGAACGTTACGGCAAATTCGACTTCACGCTGTCGCGCGTGGTCGGCGACCGCAACTTTCTGCAGGCCGGCGCAGAATTCGCAAAGAATGAATACAGCGGTCTTCATCGCCTACAGAACGATTTCGGCGAAGCGAGCACGCAGGTCGTTTGGCTTCAAGACAAGATCAACCTGACGAATCGTCTGACGCTGACCCTGGGCGGACGCTACGACCATCATTCTGAATTCGGCAACGCCGTCTCGCCTAAGGTCGGATTGAACTATCGTGTGACCGATTGGGCAAGCCTTCGCGCATCGTGGGGACGCGGATTCCGTGCCCCGGACCTTGGCCAGCTGAACTACAACTTCCGAAATCCGCTGTTTCGCTATCAGGTGCTGGGCAACAAGAATCTTTCGCCGGAGCATTCGGGTTCGTGGCAGGTCGGGGCGGAATTCACCGGCCTGAAACGGAAAGCGCGCTTCAGCGTCAACCTTTTCCGCAATGATGTCCGAAATCTGATCAATTCGCAGCGGCTCGGAACGGCGATGAACCAGCAGGATGTCATAGACTTTCTGCTCGCCGCCGGGGCGAACCCGAGTTCCGCTCAATACGTGACTCAGTTCCCGACGATCGTTTTCGCGTACCTGAACCTCGCGAATGTTTACACGCAGGGCGTCGAATTCGATGGTTCGTACATTCTGCCGCACGGTTTCGCGGTCAGCGGTGCGTACACATTTCTCGAAGCGGTCGATAAGACAACGGACCTTTACCTTGCCGGACGGCATAAGCATCACGGCTTTCTGAAACTTGCTTACGACAACCCGCGGCTTGGCTTCAACGCGAATTTCCGCGGAACTTTCTACGGCAACTGGTGGGTGACCAATTCCCCGACCGGTTCCGAGCTTGCTCCGGCATTTCAGATATTTGACCTTTACGGGTCGAAGAAGCTTTACAAAGGCTTCGAGCTTTTCGGAAGCATCGACAACCTGTTCAACAGCCAAGATCCGAACACCGGTATCGAACCGACCGTCGTTCGTCCGGACGCCGGCCGTACCTTCAAGGTCGGTATGCGCTGGAGCTTCGGCAAAGGCCGATAAACTTCGAGGCATCCTATGAACACAAGGCCTTCGCTTAACCGCGAGGGCCTTTTCGTCTTTGTGCGTACCGCCTGCGGT
>CBFGSN010000101.1:0-9735 GCA_965651435.1 uncultured bacterium
CGCTTCCGCTTTATTCCTTAAGAAATCAATAAGGATATTTGTATCAAGCAGTTGATCCGCCATTTTTTTTCGTTTCAGACCAGCCGGCATTACGGTCAGATTCTCGCCTCAATTGCGAAAAAAAATTCATCCGTAAGGTCGTCACGATCTTGCCAAATTCCCGCTGCAGCCCTTATCGCGTCGCGCCGCTCGGTCTCGGAGAAGTCCTTGCCGCCGATATCGTCGATGAACTTGCTACTACTTCCGTAACAAGCTGGTCCTCGCTTTTACCGGTCTTCAAAGCAAACGCATGCAGAATGCCGTACTGCGACCTGGTCAATTTAACTTCTGTTGTCGTCATAAATCCCTCAGCAACATTTTACAGCATTCGGCCAAGGTTCGAACGGCCTTTAAGCCGCGGTTCCCTTAGCTTCTTCCCAGTTCGTTGCCTTGAAATCCTCGACGGCTTCTTTCATCTCGGATTTAAGCGCATCGTCGATCGATTTCTTGTCACGAAGCGTCGCCAGAATTCCGGGATGCGAATTTTCCGTATAGGCGATCAGCTCTTCTTCGAACCGTTTGAGGTCTTCGACCGCGATCGAATCCGCAAGCCCGTTCGTTACGGCCCAGATGATCAAGATCTGTTTTTCGACCTCCATCGGCTGATACTGTCCCTGTTTCAGCGTTTCGGTAAGGCGGCGGCCGCGTTCGAGCTGGGCCTGCGTTGCCTTATCGAGATCCGATCCGAACTGTGCAAAGGCCGCGAGTTCGCGGAACTGAGCCAGATCGATACGAAGCGTACCGGCGACCTGTTTCATCGCCTTGATCTGTGCCGAACCACCCACACGCGAAACTGAGTTACCGACGTTGATCGCCGGACGCACGCCGGAGTTAAAGAGGTCGGATTCAAGGAAGATCTGGCCGTCCGTGATCGAAATAACGTTGGTCGGAATATACGCCGAAATATCGCCGGCCTGCGTTTCGATGATCGGCAGACTCGTCAGCGAACCGCCGCCTTTCGCGTCGGACATCTTTGCGGCGCGTTCCAAAAGGCGCGAGTGGAGATAAAAAACGTCGCCCGGGTAAGCTTCGCGGCCCGGCGGACGGCGGAGCAGGAGCGAGATCTCGCGGTACGCGGCGGCCTGTTTCGAAAGATCGTCATAAACCGTCAGCGAGTGGCGGCCGTTGTCGCGGAAATATTCCGCGATCGCGACGCCGGCGTACGGAGCCAGATACTGCATCGCTGCCGGATCCGACGCTGTCGCCGAAACAACAACGGTGTAGTCCATCGCACCGTAATCTTCGAGCTTTTTAACAACCTGTGCGACCGTCGATGCCTTTTGGCCGATGGCGACATAAACGCAGATAACGTCTTTGCCTTTCTGGTTGATGATCGTATCGATAGCAACCGCCGTTTTACCGGTCTGGCGGTCGCCGATGATAAGCTCGCGCTGTCCGCGGCCGATCGGAACCATCGCGTCGATGGCCTTGATACCGGTTTGAAGCGGTTCTTTTACCGGCTGGCGGTCGATGATGCCGGGAGCGATACGCTCGACCGGATTGTAAACATCGGTGATGATCTCGCCTTTGCCGTCGATGGCATTGCCGAGTGCGTCAACGACGCGGCCGATCATTGCGTCGCCGACGGGAACGCTCATGATGCGGCGTGTACGTTTTGCTTCGTCGCCTTCTTTGATGGTCTGAAAATCTCCGAAAAGAACGGCGCCGACCTTGTCTTCTTCGAGGTTGAGTGCGAGTCCGCGAACGTCGTTCGGAAATTCGAGAAGTTCGCCGGCCATTACCTTTTCCAGGCCGTGGATCTCGGCGATACCGTCGCCGACCTTGATAACGGTCCCGACTTCGTCAACGGTCATGCTCGCGTCGAACTTTTCGATCTGAGCACGGATGATCTCATTAATTTCGTTAGCTTTAAGTGCTTCCATATATCTTTCGGGTTGGCTTTACCCGTTTATTATTTGTTTTCTAAGATTTTCAAGCTGTGTGCGTACGGAGTTGTCATAGATCGTCGAACCGACCTGCGCAACGACGCCGCCCAATAATTCAGTGTCTGTGTTAAGTTCGAGTGCGACCGTTTTTCCGGTCAATTTTTCGAGATTCGCTTTCAGTTCGGCCGCCTGTTCCGGCGAAAGTCCGCGTGCGGTCGTTACCTTTGCGGAAACATTGCCGCTGCGTTCGGCGATCTCAGCTTCGAACCGCGACGAAATATCGCCGATGTTCATTATTCGGCCATTCTGCAGCAGAACGCGAACAAAATTCGCCGTTGTCGCCGACGGCTTTGTTCTGGCGATCAGCTCATTAATGATGTTTTCTTTCTGCACCGCCTGAATTGCAGGGTTTCCGAAAACGCTTGCGAGTTCGGCGTTGTCGAGGATCAAGGCCTTCCATGCCGCCAGTTCTTCCTTCACGGTTTCGGCGTTTCCGCCGGCGGCGTCGGCAAGAGCCGCGGCATATCTGCGTGCGATGGTTTCTGCGCTCATGTTAGTTCAGCCCTCCGATAGCTTTTATGCCGGAATCGATAAGGCTTTTATCCTTGCTGTCGTCGATCTCCGCGCGGAGTTTTTCTTCGGCGAGCCGGACACTTTCTTCGGCCGAAAAACGTCGCAGTTCGTTGCGGGTTACCTGGCCGAGACGTGTGATCTCGCCCTGCGTCTGCGCCATAAGTTTTTCGACCTCGGCCGCGGCCTGGTCAAGCAGGCGTGCTTTTTCAACACTGACCTCTTCCATCGCCTGTTTCATTATAGCGTCGCGTTCCGCTTCGAGTCCGGCAAGCTTTGCTTCGGCTTCGCTAAGTTCGGCAAGCGCGGCCTGCTTTTCCTGCTCTTCACGAATAAGTTCGGCACGGATCTCTTCTCTTTTTTCCTTAAATTTTTGCCCGAGCGGCTTTTTCAGCAAAAGCACCAAGACGGTGACAAAGATCGCGAGATTAACGAATTTCCAGATCTCGAAACCCGGAAAATTAAAGTACTTTTCCCAGAATGCTGAGAAACCTTCCCCGCCGCCGGCTTCGGAAAAGATCAAAAGTAAATTGAAAATGAAGAGGAACATATTCTCTAAATATCTATTTCAAGATCGTGGAACTTATTTGATCGGCCATATGCCGTGCTTCGCGAACTATTTCCACGCGTGCTTCGGCAACCGCATCCTTGATCTGGGCTTTTTCTTTAGCAAGCATTTCCGCGGCTTCGGCACGGGCGGCATCGATCTTCTGCTGACGCATCTCGACGGCCTCGCTTCGTTCGCGTTCGATCAGTTCATAGCTCTCGGTCCTTGCGTTCAGCAGCGACCGCTCATATTCCGCACGCTTTTGTGCGACCGTGTCCAAGATTTCTTCGGCTTCGGTCGAACCTCCGCGATGGCTGCGCTCCCGGCGGTCGAGTATTTGATTAATCGGTTTGAAAACAGTGCGGTTCAGCACCGCGATCATTATCAGAATGAGCGCGATGTGAAACAGCAGCGTGCCGTCCGGAAAGAGCTGAATCGATTGAGCGAAAGCCAGCAAAGACATAAAGTATTTTAATTAAATTTCTATATAAAATAAGAGCGCACACGCGCCCTATACTCAAAAGATATAAGGTTATCACGCGCCATTTTTAGGGTCAAGCCGGAGCCGGTCTAATAGGGGCTCGTTATCGGGCATATCGTTCGACTTAAAAAGGCATCCATTACCTGCAAGTTCGAGTACGCTCGTTCGTTCTATCGCCGGACATTTATCACCGAACGCCGCCGACCAATATCGGCGGCCTGACAAATGTTCCGCGCCGGCCGTTCGAAGCCGGTAAATGCGGAGCCGTGCGGGAGATCGCCGCGCGGCTTGGAAAGAACGCGAACCCGATCGTGTAAACTCAAATAGAGGTAAAAATAATGAGAAAGACCATAATGATATCGGCCGTAATAGCCGGAACGATAATGCTGGGTGCCTGCGGAACCAACAGCAGCAAACTCCCGAAAAATAACGGCACGCCGACACCGGCCGCTTCGGCGACACCGGCGGCGACCGCGTCACCGGCATCGGATGTGAAAACAGACGGCCCGGAAAATAAGACCGATGCAAAAGCCGAAATACTCACCGGAAAATGGACTGGCGTCGAAGGAACCTACCTGAACATAACCAAAAAAGACGACGGAAAGTTTTCGGTCGAGATCAAAGACCTTGATAAAAGCGAGACTTTCGAAGGAACGGCAAAAGGCGACACGATCGAATTTTCACGCAAAGGAAAAACTGAAACTGTCAAACATGCGACCGGCGAAGAAACCGGTATGAAATACCTTTTGAACGAAAAGAACTGCGTCGTTATAACCAAAGGCAGCGAAGGCTATTGCCGGAAGGAAGAACCCGCGGCAAAATAATTTAAAGACGATCTAAGCCATCCCGAATGGGCGGACGCGCCTGTTCGGGGTGCATTCGTTTCGGCTAGACGCGGCGACGTATGTTAAAGTTTTGGCTATGCCTTCGGCAACCCGGAAAAAAAGGATGCGCGCACCACGAAACCGGACCATCGAGCTTTCGGACCGAGAGATCGCGTCTTTGAGAAAAGATATCATTTCCGCGAACGCGGCCGGGTTTGAAATGCCGGACAAGATCATTTGCGGCGATGCATTTGACGTTCTGAAAAAGCTGCCGGAAAAGTCATTCGACCTGTTGTTTGCCGACCCGCCGTATAATCTTTCGAAAAAATTCGGCAAGGAAGACTTTCGCCAAACTTCGTCGGACGAATACGAAGCGTGGCTCGATTCGTGGCTGCGGCTGTGCGTTGCGCTTTTGAAACCGACAGCGAGTATTTATATCTGCGGCGATTGGCGTTCGGCTTCGGCGATACAGCGGGCAGGTTCGCGATATTTTCGCCTGAGAAACCGCATCACGTGGGAACGCGAAAAAGGCCGCGGTGCAAAAGCAAACTGGAAGAACGCCGCCGAAGACATCTGGTTCTTTACCGTTTCGGACGAATTTACGTTTGACCTCGAAAACGTAAAAATTCGCCGACGCGTCGTCGCGCCTTATACCGAAAACGGCCGGCCGAAAGATTGGCACCGAACGGACGCCGGAAATTTTCGCGACACGCATCCCTCAAATATCTGGACGGACATCAGCGTTCCGTTTTGGTCGATGCCGGAAAACACTGACCATCCTACGCAAAAGCCCGAAAAACTCCTCGCCAAGATCCTGCTCGCATCCACCCGCGAAGGCGATGCGGTGCTCGACCCGTTCGCCGGCAGCGGCACGACCGCCGTTACAGCAAAAAAACTCGGCCGTCGGTTCACGGCTATCGAATCAGACGAACACTATTGCCTGCTCGCCGCAAAACGCCTGAAGCTTGCCGAAAACGACACAAGCATTCAGGGTTTCGCCGACGGCGTTTTCTGGGAGCGCAACAGCCGGAAGTGAATACCTTGTCCGTTGCGGTCAAATGGCATATAATAGATTGCCAAATGGCGGGAGCGTAAGATTTATGCAGGTAATAAAATCTGATCCGATCATCAACACGAAATCTCTTCTTGGGATCAAAGCCGCAAACTCGCTCGGACTCGCGGAACGTGTGGAATCCGGCTTGTCCTTCACTGCATTAGAACGATTCAGCAAAAGGTCGGGAATTCCCATGGAACTTGTGCGAAACGCTGTCAGACTCACGCCGAGAACGATGGCCAGACGGCGCGCGGCAAAGCGTCTTTCACCGGAAGAATCCGACCGGCTGGTCACGATCTCTAGACTGTTCGCCTTTGCTCTTGAACTCTTCGACGGCCGTACGGAAAGCGCCACCCGCTGGTTCACAGCGCCTACCAGAGCTTTGGGCATGCGTTCGCCGATCGATATGGCGGGAACCGAGGTCGGAGCGCGCGAGGTCGAAAACTTGATCGGCCGTTTGATCCACGGTGTCTTTTCCTAGAATGTCCGCTAAGACGATCACTGCATATCGAATATTCAATTCGGCATTTGCTTCATCGTGGAATGACGGCGAAGGAGCGTTCCGGTACGGCGGCAGATGGAATTCGCCGGGCAGGCGCGTGTTATATACTTCCGAAAGCCTTTCGCTCGCAACTCTTGAGATCTTCGTCCATCTCGATGAAGATATTATTACGACCGACTACTCCTACGCCGAAGTCACCTTCAGTGAGGATCTGGTCGTACCGCTTGAAAATTTCGCAAAGTTACCCGAAGGCTGGCGCGACCTTCCGGTTCGAGATGATGTCAGAAAGATCGGCGACGACTGGATCGCGAGTGGAGCGTCCGCGGTGCTCGAAGTTCCGACGGCAATTCTCCCAAAAGGCTCGAATTATATTATTAGCTTGGAACACCTTGACGCCGAGTCAATAGGTTTCGGCATCGCCGAACGCTTCGTATTTGACGAACGCTTAAGATAGAATGATGCAACCCATGAGAAGATACATTTTATCGTTAGTTTTGCCGCTGTTCGTGTTAATGCTTGCCGCATTGGGATGTCAGACGCTGACCAACGGAATGCCCGCCGCAGAAAAAGGCGTCGTCACATTTCATGCGCTAATGGACGACGAAAAGTTCTCCGAGATATACGACACGTCCGACGAACGCATGAAGCAAAGTGGCCCGAAGGAAGAGATCGTAGAATTCTTAACGGCAGTTCGCAGAAAATTGGGTAAAGTAAAATCGTCAACAACGGAAAACTGGCAGGTGCAAAATTACAACATGACCTCTTCGATAGTACTTGTTCAGGCAACCGAATTCGAAAATGGGAAAGGCAACGAAACGTTCACGTTCGTCATTGACGGCGACAGCGCAAAACTTTCGGGCTATCACATTAGCTCCAACGATATGCTTATAAAATAGCTTCGCCGCGTACCAGAATTGATATATGAAGATCGCAACATGGAATGTAAATTCGGTCAATGCCCGGATGGAGCATCTTTTGGGATGGCTTTCGGCGGCGCAGCCGGACGTCGTCTGCCTGCAGGAAACGAAGTGTGTGGACGAAGGTTTTCCGGCCGCACAGCTAAATGACGCCGGTTACGAAACGGCATTTCTCGGGCAAAAATCCTACAACGGCGTTGCGATACTTTCGAAATTTCCGATCGAAAACGTTCAGAAGAACTTCCCCGACGATGACGGCGAAGCGCCGAAACGCCTGATCGCGGCAACGATCAAAGGCATCCACATTGTCAACACGTACATTCCGAACGGCACTGAGCTCTGGACGGACAAATTCACATTCAAACTCGATTGGCTTCAACGGCTTCGGCGATATTTTGACGAAAATTGTTCGACCGCCGGCGACGTCCTGCTTTGCGGCGACTTTAACGTTGCGCCAGATGAACTCGATGTCTGGAGCGTTCAGGCGTGGACCGGAAAACTCCATTTTTCCAAACCCGAACGCGCCGCCATACATCACGTGAAACAATGGGGCTTCGTCGATGTTTTTCGAAAAATGAACGGCGACGCGCAGGAATTTTCGTGGTGGAACTACCGCGAGGGCGCTTGGCAGCGGAACCGCGGCCTGCGGATCGACCATATCTGGACGTCCGCTCCGCTGGCGGATAAATGCACCGGCTGCTGGATCGACAAATCGCCCCGCTCACTCGAACGCCCGAGCGATCATACACCCGTTGTCGCCGAATTCAAGATCTGACCGCAAAACAAGCTGCAAATAAATAAGCCGCAAAAACACTCCGCCTTTAGTGTCCTAGTTATACGAGAATTTTCAGGAGGAGCAGATATGAGTTTTAGAACATTTGCAGCCGGAAGCGACGATTTTCATTTCGAGCGCGATAATTGCATCGACCAAGATTTTTTCGACGGCGTCGATATGATCCACAAACTATCGACGATGGATCCCAGTTTAAGAGGTGCGGGCGAATTGGCAGCCGGTGAGGTGCTTCCGTCTGCACCGAGCGCGGTTGATGCGATCGTAAGGCTGGCGGAAATTGAATTTTTGCACAATCTAAATAACGCCGTCAGTTTCTTGGCGATGCGGGCCGGATCGGGAAATGGATGGATCTCGGTTTCGACTCGCCAATCGCATTTGCTTTGGCCCGACACGGTGACATTTTCCCGGTACGATTTCTATCCCGGAAACAATCCGGGTGCGGAATTCGTTCGTCTGATCACTCCAAAACTAGAAGAAACGGATATGAATAATTGGGGCGTGATCCGAATGATCGGCGCCGTGCTTGCGATATATGACCAAAGATCATCCGGAACACCGATGATAAATATTCAACTATCGAAATAATGCGCCCGCGATGCCGGCGGCCATCGTTTATCCGGCCGCCGCGCCCCCATTCTGAATTTGTGACCGTGCGCGATAGAATGTTTTCATGGAAGATTTTCGAAAGCGCTTTCCGGTTATTGTCGAATGCCCAGTAGTTTGGGGCGAAATGGATTCGTTTCAACACGTAAACAATGTCGTTTATTTTCGCTATTTCGAAACGGCGCGAATGGCGTACTTTCAGCGGATGGATTTTACCGGATATCTGGAACGCACGGGCATCGGACCGATACTTCATTCCGCGAACTGCCGTTTCCGCATTCCGCTCACCTTTCCCGATACCGTTTCGGTCGGCACCCGCAGCGTCGGTCTGAAGGAAGACCGCTATACGATGGAATTTCAGGTCTTCAGCCACCGTCACCAAAAGGTCGCGGCCGAAGGCGACGGGATCATCGTCACATTTGATTACCGCGCCGGCACCAAAACCTCGATTCCCGACGACATGCGGGAACAGATCGAACAGATCGAAGCGCGAGCCTTATAAACATTGACGTAAAACAGGAAAATCGAATATACTTCCATTTTGGAAGCGTTTTGCATCCAAAATGGAACCATGGCTACATTAACTATAAAAAATCTGCCGGACGAAATATATGCCGCATTGGCAAAAAATGCCAAGCGGCACCGCCGAAGCATAAACAATGAGGTCATTGTACAATTGGAATATCTAAATGACCGGAAGGCCTTCGATACCGAAGCCCAACTTGCGAGAATAAGAAAGCTCCGCGACAGCATTAAGGGCGTGTATGTGACCGAAACCGACATTCAATTTGCTAAGAATGAGGGACGGCCTTGATCGTTGTTGATACTAACGTGATCGTTTATCTGATGATCAACGGTGAATTCACCGAACTGGCGATAGCCGTCAGAAAAAAGGATCCTGCTTGGATCGCGCCTGTTCTTTGGGAATCTGAATTGCGCAATGTGCTCATGCTTTACATAAGACGCGAAGGACTTGAGATAGGAAAAGCCGAAGCGGTCATGGAAGAGGCTAAATTAAGCGTACAAAGCTATCGAATAGATTCGCAGTCAATTCTACGATCGGCTTTTCATTCCGGTTGTACCGCATATGATTGTGAATTCGTCGAAACCGCACGAGAAATGAATATTCCTCTAGTAACCGAGGAGAAAAAAGTTCTTGCGGCGTTTCCCGACATCGCCGTTTCAATGAGCGATTTTGTAAACTGAGAGCGGGGAATATTTGAACGGAGAATTTATTTGACTCACCTTCCAAAAAGATTATTCGGGATCGTTGTGTTTACGGTTTTTTCGTGGCTGATGCTTAATAACTGGAGCCTTGCGGTAACGGGCGGCGCGTATTCACCACGGCTTGCGGCGTTCGGTCCGCTTGCGATGATCGCGGCGTTGTTCATTATTATATTTCCGGCAAGAGCCGTCTTTCCGCAAACGACCAAAGGAAGGGTCTGGCTTTTTGCCGCCTTTATGGGTTCACTTGCACTCGGTCTGCTGAATCTGTATTGGCTCGATCCAAAGTTCTTCG
>CBFGSN010000102.1:0-9710 GCA_965651435.1 uncultured bacterium
ACGATGACGACGCGTTTCCCGGCGGCGTCGCGGCGGTCGCGTGCTCCGCTTTCCATAACGCCTTTGCCCGAAAATGCCTCAACGGCCGGCAGCGTCCGTCGCCGAACCCCGGCCGCAAATATCAGTGCGCGATAGCCTATCTTCTCTCCGCCGCATTCGACATAGCTTTCCGCGGCGTTCACGGCGGCGATCTTCGCGGACAATTTTACCTCGATGCGCGAACTGAGCTGCGCGGCGAAACGGTCACGCATCTCGCGTCCGTTCGCGGCCGTGCATCCCAAATAGTTGGTTATCGGCGCGTGAATGTTCAGCAGCATTCCGCCTAGTTCGGCGGCACGGTCAATGAGCAGGACGCTTTGGCCAAGGTCGTCGAACCACATCGCCGCGGACATTCCTCCGGGGCCGCCGCCGATGATGACGGCGTCAAAATTCCGATCGATCTTTGCTCTGTTTTCCGACATATCCGAAAGCCGAAATTACTCTTTTTTGTCAATTTTACGTGACACGATTTGTCACATTTTCGGTCAAATTGACGCGATTCCAAAAACTTTTTCCGTCGGCACCGAGCCGCTCAGCCCTTTATTTTATTGAGTTTAGCTGTATTTAACAACATTCCGCCGCAATTTTTGCGAATGGCACCGCTCTTGCAATATTCTTTGCGCCCGCGTTCGCCCAAAGGCCATCGGCGTCACAGCGAACCTGCAAGCAAGGATATCCTAAAAACACTGAGCACACCCGCCCACAACAACAAATTAAACTTATGAGATTAGAACTCGATCAGAATCCGACAACCGTTCCATTCGTCGAAAAATCAGTTCCCGAACCGTCAGATGCCGCACTGGAGATCCGCCAGCTTTTGCGTGACGGCATCAAAGCCGCCAACGCCGGCGACCGCCGAAATGCCCGCGCGTATCTGATGCGCGTTACCGAACTCGACCCTCAGAACGAGAATGCCTGGCTTTGGCTCGCTTCGATCAGTGAATTTCCCGAAGAACTCCTCGCCTTTCTCAGCCGCGTGCTGGACATCAATCCGGAGAACGAACGCGCTCTAGAATGGGCGGCGGCCACAAAATCCCTCCTTTCCAAAACCTTCGTTCAGCGCGGTATCGATGCTTTCGAAGAAAGCAATGCCGATTTCGCACAGCAGTGTTTCACGCAGGCGCTTGCCTATGACGAAGAGAACGTGAGCGCATGGCTCTGGATGGCTTCGCTCGCAGATTCGACCGACGGCCGGATCAACTATCTCGAAAAGGCTTTGAGCATCGAACCCGATAACGAAACGGCTCTCGAAAAATTGAAAGAAGCTCGAAAAGAAACGACGACCGCTCTGCTGCACGACGCTCAGGCAGCGGCAGTTGCCGGAAACATCGACGAAGCAAAATCGCTTTTGAAAGCGATCCTCGAAGAAATGCCCGAATCCGAAGAAGCCTGGATGCTGAATTCGCATTTTGCCGACAGCTTCGACGAAAAGATCCATTCGTTCGAAATGGTTTTGGGCATCAACCCGAACAATAAAACGGCTATGATGAGCCTGGAATCGCTTCGTTCGATAATGGCTTCGGTCGCTCCGGCTCCGGCCGAAGACGAACCGGCGACCGAATTTTCCGAAGCCGAAGAGGTTCACGAAGCGGACATTCACCACGAACCCATCGAAGCCCGCGTCGCCGACATACGATATTTTGGCGAAGACGAACCGTCGCATTATTCGCCGACGCAGGAACTCGTTTTCCCGGTCGAAGCCGCCTATCTGAAAGAAGCGAACGAAGCCGCCGAAGAGGCTCCGGCCGAATTCGAAAGCGTAGATACGAGCGAAGAAATGACGGCCGAAGCAGCGGAAGAAGCCGTCGAATTCGCCGAACGCGAAACCAGCGAACAGATATACATTTCGGCCGACGTTCAGGACGACGAAGACATCGTCGAAGAACGCTTTGACGCCGAACCGGCCGAACATTTCGCTTCGCCCGAAAAAGTGATCGCCGAAACGGCGGCCGATCCGTCAGAAGATTTTTATTATTACGAAGAACCGGCGGTTTCCGAATCGGACGACGATGAATATTCCGAGCCGCTTTCCGCTCCGTTCGAAGAACTCGAAGCCGTTCAGGTTCCGGCTGATTCGCCGACCGATTCCACACCGGTCAAAGCCGAATCACTCGAACCCGAAACCTTCGAACCCGTTCCGGTCGAAGCCGTCGAAGAATCCGTTCCCGAAACATCGCCGTTCGACGCTCCGGCAAACGAATACAGCGATCTGGTCACGAGCCTTTCGGCGGAAGATGCCGCACCGGAAGTTTCCATTTCCGAAGACGAAGGTATTCCGATGCCAACCGGTATGCTCGAAGCTCTCGACAACGGCAGTGCCGAAGACATTTTCAAAACACGCATAGTCGAACTCGACAGTTTCGCCGCCGAAGCCGAAGCCCGCGCGTGCCCGTTCTGTTCGTCACGCAACGAACCGCAGGCCTTTATCTGCCAATCGTGCATGGCGATGCTGACGCTTTCCGATCTGGAAATGCTGCTTGCCAATCAGCACGCCGATAAGGTAATGGTACGCGCCGCCGTCGAAAAGATGGAAAAAGAACGCGGCGAACGCACATTCGGCGAACAGGAACTAACGACGCTCGGCATCGGGCATCTGAACCTCAGAAATTTCCAATTCGGTTTCGATTGCCTGCAGGAAGCGGCGAGGCTCAATCCGAACAACGTCGTTCTTCAGGGCCAGGTAAATGCTCTTCGCATACGGCTCGAGGAAATAAAGAAACACGAAGAATCAGAGGTCGCAAAACCGAAAGGTAAATCGATACTTGTTGTCGATGACAGCCCGACGGTACGAAAGCTGATCTCCGGCAAACTCGAAAAATGCGGCCATACGGTTTACTGTGCCGAAGACGGCGTACAGGCGATGGGCGAACTTTCGTCAATGGTTCCGGATCTGATCCTGCTCGACATAAATATGCCGCGAATGGACGGCTATCAGGTCTGCAAGCTGATCCGCACGAACGACGAAACGAAAGATGTTCCGGTCGTGATGATCTCCGGCAAAGACGGCTTTTTTGACAAGGTCCGCGGACGCATGGCGGGAACCAGCGGCTACATCACGAAACCCTTTGGCCCGGAAACTTTGATGAAAGCGATCGAAACTTACCTGAAGATCGAAGAACAATAATCTATGCTGCAGCCGAGTGCATTTGAGAACATACCGGAATTTTCCGGCAATACCGAACCGGCGGACGGAGCCTTTGCCGTTCCCGGTTCTTTCGACCGGTTCGTCGCGTTCCATCTCGGATCGGGACTTTACGGCGTTCCGGCCGAACGCGTCGCTGAAGTTTCGCGGCCGCTCGAACTAACGCCGCTTCCCTATTCGCCGGCAGGACTTCTCGGCATCGCCGGTTTTCGCGATGAGATCGTCGCCGTCGTCGATCTTCGCTCCGCGATCGAAGAAACTCCCGCCGAACCGGAAGCCCGCACAAAACTCGTGATCTTGAACGCCGCGGCGAACGAAACGCGCATCGCGTTTCTGGTCGATAAGATGTTCGAGATAGTTTCCGCTCCGTCCGGCCCGTTCGACGGAAATGAACTTATCGCCGCATCGGCCGAACTCGATACCGGCGAACTGAAAATATTGGATACCGAAAATCTGCGTCTTCTGCTGACCTAAAAACGTCCGTGAACCCCCGATTATGGCAACCCAATCGACCGATTTCCTCCTAAATTCCTTAAAAGGAAAAATTTGGCTCGCTGTCAGCGGCCTGGCGGTGCTGAACTGCATCGTCGGCGTCGGCGTTTATTTTGTCGCATCGTATCTTCTTGCGGATTCGTTCCTGACGGTGCTGCTGCCGTTCATGTTCGTAGCGTTCATTATGATGGTTTTCGGCTGGTGGCTTTCGAATGAGGTCCTGCGGCCGATCGAAAAACTCAGCCTTCTCGCAAAAAGCCTCGAACGCAGTCCGCTTGCGTCGATGCCGAAAACGACCGGTTCGAACGAAACCGACGAACTGCTCGGCACGCTTCACCGCAACAGCAACCAGCTTAAGAACCTCATCAATATGATGGACAGCGTCGCCAGCGGAAAGACCGACATTGCTTTGACGCCGCTCCAGAATTCCGACCGCCTGAGCGTTTCGTTCCAGAAGCTTGTCGCAAAGGTCACGGATTCCATCGACGCAAAGAACGAACTTAACGCGCTTCACGCCGAACTCGATTCGTTCCGCGCCGATATGGCCGCGATCCGCGGCGGCGACCTCAGCATCGTGCTCGGCGCTTCTTCGCCCAATGTAAAAGATTTTACGGAAACGATCGATCTGCTTTCGAAACGGCTTAACCTTCTGGTCGGACGCGTCGGCGAACACACCGGCGGAGCCCGCATCGCCGCCGCCGAAGCTCGCCGCACCATTGCCGAAGCCTTGGAACAGCACGGCGTGCGGACCGCAAAGATCAGCCGGCTGGCCAGCGCGTTTCGGGAATATCCGAACACGATGCAGAATATTTCCGGCGAACTCGACGCGATCGTCGCAAGCATCAAAAAAACGCAGGCCGCGGTCAAAGGTGCCGACCCGCAGCGTGACAACGTTAATTCCGTCAACAGTCTCCGCAAACAGATAAACGAAGCGGTCAAACGGCTTCGGACGCTTTCCGATCATTCGGTCCGGATCGAACAAACTGCAAAGGCCGCCGAAGACCTTTCGCGCCGTTCGAACCTCATCTCGCTTAACGCGTCGGTGCAGCGGTCGGAGATGAACGGCGGAAAACGCGGTTCGGCCGTCGTCGATGAGATCGATTTCCTCGCCGTCCGAGCCGAAAACATCAACCGCGAAATTTCCGAACTTAACAAAACGCTTCGCGCAGAGATCGAATCGGCCGCCGCCTGCCTGAAAGCCGCCGTCGCCGAAGCCTCGGAGGTCAGCGTCCGCACGATCCGTGACGGCGATTCGCAATCCGACCTGCTCCGCATTTTCGAACGCATCGGCTCGCTCAGCCAAAAGATCGCTTCGTCATCGACCGAACAGGCGAACGACCGCGAGAACGCGCTGCAGATGTTCACCGCGACCGCGAACGAAGCGGGCCAAACGGCCGAAACGCTTCGCGAATGCGGCAACGAACTCGATGCACTGAACGCATCGTTCGAAAACCTCGTCGAACTTATTTCCGATATGCGCCTTCAGACCGAAAACGCCGCGGACCTGCCGTCGCTTGCGGCCGCCGCCGGTTTCGGACTTGGCGATACCGGCGCCGCGAACGGCGAAATAGAAGGTTGATCCGATTATGCAAAACCCTATCTGGAATCTGATGATAAGGATCTGCTCGCTTGCGGGCGGCGTTCTTCTGCTTATCGGTGTCGGCCTGCTTGCTGCGTTCAGCTCGGGTTTTGTCGAAGATATTTCCGCGGGACTCGTTACCGCAATTCTCGGAGCGGCTCTTTCGCTGTACGCGCTTGCGGCGGTGAATATGGCTCATTTCCGCCTGAAACGCGAACTTGCCGAAGCCGCCGACATCGCTCACCGCCTGTCCGCGGGCGAAACATATGACGGCCCGGGCGACACCGAACTGCTCGATTCGCTCCGGAACGTGTCGCTTTATTTCGAAGAAAAAGCCGAAGACACACGCAAGATCGTGAACGGCGAACCGGCGTCGGAAATTCGTGTGCGTTCGGATATGGACGTGCTCGGGCTCGCGCTTCAGGATATGTCCGAATCGCTCGGCACGGTCGTCCAATCACAGGAAAGCCGCATCCGGCTGCACGAATCCGTGATGAAGCTTTTAGACGAAGTTTCCGAAGTTTCGTCCGGCGACCTGACCGTTCAGGCAGAGGTCGGCACCGAGATAACCGGCCCGATCGCCGACGCATTTAATTCGATGACGCGAAACCTGCGTTCGCTTATCCGCCAGATCCGCGACGTCGGCCGCCAGGTCGGAACGTCCGCAACGGCGATCAGCGACACGGCCGATCAGCTCGAAAAAGGAAGCGTCGCACAGGCTTCGCAGATCGCGCGGACGAAAGATTCGATCTCCGGAATGGCGTCACAGCTTCACGAAGTTGCTGAGAACGCATCGCTTTCGGCACAGGTCGCCGCAAATTCGCTGGACTGCGCACGCTCCGGCACGCAGGCCGCACGCGACAACATCGACGCGATGAAATCCATCCGCCAACAGGTTCAGGAAACGGCAAAGCGCATCAAACGGCTCGGCGAACGTTCGCAGGAGATCAGCCAGATCGTAGGTTTGATCGACGACCTTTCGGACCGCACAAGCCTGCTTGCGCTGAACGCTTCGCTGCAGGCGTCCGCGGCCGGAAAGCCGGGCGACGGTTTCGCCGTCGTCGCCGAAGAGGTCGAACGCCTGGCCGAACGCTCCGTCCGTTTGACGCAGCAGATCGCCGAAGTTACGCGCACGATCAACGCCGAAACACAGGACGTTGTCGCCTCAATGGAAGAAACGATCCGCGAGGTCAGCGTCGGTTCCGCGCTTGCGGACAAAGCCGGCCATTCGCTGATCGAGATCGAAGAGATCTCCGCACAGCTCGACGAACTTCTCCGCTCCATTTCCGAATCCGCGAAATTCCAGGTCAAAAGCGCCGAAGATATTTCGAACGCGATGTCCTCCATTTCCGAAGTCACCGAACTCGTGCGAACAGGTTCCGAACGCGCCGCCGGTTCCATCCGGACGCTCGTTCAGCTCGCCTACGACCTGCGAAGTTCGATCTCGCCTTTCAAACTGCCCGACGATGTGATCCCCGACCGCACGCGTCAGGCCGAATCCGGTCAATTCCTGAATTGAAGCCCCCAATATGGAACAGAACCTGAAACATTTCATCCAAAACGCCGAGCGTGATCTGCCGGGCATTCGCGGTGCGATACTGCTTTACCTGCGCGGATCGGGTTCGCCGTCCGAGCTTGAACATCCGCTCGGCCGCGTTCGCCGAATCAAAGAAGGTGCCGCCGCGCACGGCTTGACCGATATCGCGGCATCCGCCGAAGCCATCGAATCGCTGCTGACGGAATCTGCGGCCGCGGCCGGTCCGATGCCCCACGATGTTTCCGGCTTTCTGCTCGATTCGGTCGCACGAATGGAATCGCAGCTCGTCGAACTTCGTATGAATTCGGAAACGTCGGTTTTGGATGTTTCAGAATTTGTCGAAGAATCGTTCGACCAGCTTCGCACCGCTCCGCCCATTCCGCAGAATCAACCGATAACGCTTTCGATCGAAGATGAGGACGAAGTTATCGAAACGCCGCCGATGATCGAAGAAACGGGCGAGGACGAAGAAGGTTTTGAGATAGACGACGAAATGCTCGAGGTTTTCCGTATGGAAGCCGACGACCTTTTGCGAAACATCGGGACGAACCTGGATATCATCGCCGCCGAACCGGCAAATTCCGACGCGCTTTGGGAAATTCGCCGCAACGCGCATACGTTCAAAGGTGCGGCCGGCATTGTCGGATTCAAAAAGCCGTCGGAACTAGCGCACCGCGTCGAAGACCTGCTCGATCATCTCGCCGAAAACAAGATAAGTTCGAACGACGCGATACTTGACCTGCTCCGCTCGGCGACCGATTGCCTGAACGCGATGACGACGGGCGAAAATTCGCCGCAGCTCGCCGAACGCACGGCCGATGTTTATTCGCGGTTCACGTCGATGATGGCAGAGCTCGTTTCAAAACCGGTGCCCGTAAGCGGTCTTCGCAAACCGGCCGCCGCCGCCCATCCCGAACCGGCCGACGACAAAGCTTCGCAGCAGATGCGCCGCCCGCGGTCGATCGTCCGCGTATCGCTCGGACGGCTCGACGAACTTTCGCGGCTCGTTCGCGACCTGGTCGTCAGCCGCTCCGTTTTCGAACAACGCCTCAGCGATCTGGAACAGCAGATCGACGAACTTCATAACAGCACGCGGCGGCTTCAGCAAACGAACGGAAAGCTCGAGATCGAATACGAAGCAGCTATGCTGAGCCGAACGCCTTCGCGCGGTGCGGGACGTTTCGTTTTTGGCGCATCGCCGGACAACGCCGACGAATTCGACGCTCTCGAATTCGACCGATACACGGATTTTCATCAGTGCACACGCGAACTCGCCGAAACGACCAGCGACACATTTGCCATCAATACCGAACTTGATCTGATCCGCGGAAATTTCGAATCGCTTTTCGAAACTCAGCGTCGGCTCATCGACGATATGCAGGAAAAACTGACCGGTATGCGGATGGTCGAATTCGGTACGATGTCCACACGGCTTCACCGCGCGGTCCGAGTCACCTGTGACGAGGTCAACAAGAAAGCCGAGGTCGTCATCGAGAACGAATCGCTCGAACTCGACACGCAGGTGCTTGATTCGCTGATCGAACCGCTGCTCCACGTCCTTCGTAACGCGGTCGTCCACGGCATCGAAGACCCGGACACGCGGCGGCTTTTGGGCAAACCCGAAAAAGGATCGATCACCGTCCGCATCGCGAACGAAGAAACGCATATCGCTCTGACCGTTTCGGACGACGGCCGCGGCATCGTCACATCCGCATTAAAGGAAAAAGCCGTTCTGAGCGGAGCGATGACCCGCGCACAGGCCGACAAGCTGACCGAAGAAGAACTGCTCCAACTTATATTTTTGCCGGGACTTACGACCGCCGAAAAACTTAGTTTAAGCGCGGGCCGCGGCGTCGGTATGAGCATTGTAAAAGAAAGCATCGAAAGCCATCAGGGAACGGTCTCCGTCCGTTCGGAGCCGCAGGAAGGAACACGCATTACGCTTCGCGTGCCGTTGGCTTTGGCCGTGACGAACGTTCTTTTGGTAAAGGCGGCCGCACAGGTTTTCGCGCTTCCGCTAAAGCTTATAAAAAACATCAGCGAAACGAATTCGGCCGACATCAATATGCTCGAAAATGAGCGCGTTGTCGCCATCGGCGGCGAAGAATTCGAGATGCTCGAACTCGCCGACCACATCGGCCGTCCGCGCTTCGGCGAATCGCTGCCCGAAAATGTTCCGACGCTTTTGATCGAAACAACCGATAAAACATGCGCGGTCACCGTTGATGAGATACTTCGTTCCGAAGAGATCGTGATAAAAAGCCTGGGCAAACCGCTCGAAAACCTCAAAGGCCTGCTCGGCGCCGCAATGCTCGCGAATGGCGACGTCGTGCCGATCCTCGATCTTCCTTACCTACTAATGAACAAAATGTTTACGAAAATTCCCGCTGCTGCGGCCGTGGCCGAAAAGCCGGTCGAAATAAACGTCCTGATCGTGGATGACAGCCCAAGCGTCCGCCATATGACATCAAAGGTCATCGCCGGCGCAGGTTGGAACGTGACGACCGCGAAAGACGGTCTGGAGGCTCTGGACATTCTGCAAACCTCGCGGCGTCTGCCGGATGTTATCCTCACCGATGTGGAAATGCCGCGAATGGACGGCTACGAATTCGTTTCCTCACTCAAACGCAGCGAAAACCTCGCCGCGATACCCGTGATAATGATCACGTCGCGTGCCGCCGAAAAACACCGCCAAAAAGCGATCGAGGTCGGCGTCGATGAATACCTGCCGAAACCCTACGACGATCAGCTTTTGATCGACCTTATTAAAAATTTCGCGGCGGAATCAGTGGAACTGGTTCACCACTAATTTTAGCGTTCCAGCCTGGCCACGTCGTTTACGGTGTGGTATCGAAAATTCTCTATCTCGTTGGCGGTTTGCTTGGCCGAACTTCAATGCGGCTGGCGAGCGCGTTCGGCGG
>CBFGSN010000103.1:0-9700 GCA_965651435.1 uncultured bacterium
GAATTTGTTAAGGAATGGAGCCGCCCATGAGATTCGAACTCACGACCTTTCGATTACGAATCGAATGCTCTACCAACTGAGCTAGGGCGGCGTTTCTGCGGTTGTTCGAGCCGTTGCGAAAACACTTAGGCCGAATTTGACAATATACGTTTCGGGCTGCGGCGTTGTCAAGTTTCGGCGGCCTGATCGCCGAAAAACCGATATAAAAAATAGAACTTGGGATGGGCAAAAGTGAACTTCGTGCGGGTTGACGCGAACAAGTGTCGATACCGCGATCTTCGATCGGTTCAGAATTCGCATTTTGGAATTCGTACTTCACCATTGATTCTTTCGGGGTTCGTCCGACGAACCACGGCCGGCGAATTAGATGAGAACAGTTTTCGGTTTCAGTTTTTAGTTTTCAGTTTTAGTTATTTTTAGTTTTTAGTTGTTAGTTCTTAGTTCTTAGCTCCGTGTAATTCTGTTCCCTCATTAGATCCGAAGGCACGCTGCCAATAACGGCAGCCGGCGGCCACCAGACTCCTCAATATCCAAGATTTTCGTCGCGTGCATTTTGCTTTGCCGTGTCTTAGTAGTAAACTTCCCTATACAACATTTGTTTTTTATTACGGAGGCATCGTTATGGCCTTAACATTTCAGGAAAGATTGAGTTCGGCGTTCGGAAATGCGTCGATGGCAGAGATCGCAAGGCGTATAAACGCTCCGCACGCGACCGTGCGCAATTATTTTCAGGGCCGCATGCCCGCTCCGGAAGTCCTGATAAAGATCGCGAACGAAACGAATGTATCATTGAACTGGCTTCTGCTCGGCACGGGCGAAATGTTCGCTCCGGGCGCGGTTCCGGTCGATATCGGCAAAGCGATCGATGAACGCATCGAACTTATCGTCGAAAAAAAGATCGCGGAAACACTCGGCAAACGAAATGTTTCGAACGCTCCGCGGGGGCCGGCAAAAGCATTTGACATAGCCGAAGCGATCAGCCGCTTCAACGATCCGCATAAAATAATGAACGAATGGTTCGCTTTCGAAGGCCGCGAATATCCGCGCGATTTCGGCGTCGCGTTCTTTCGCGGATGGGAAAGCTACACGCCCGCCGAAAAGATCGACGCCATCAACGACGCGAAAAAAGTGCTCGACCGTTCGCTGAAAAATTCCTGATACAGATCGGCCGCTGCGACCTTCCCGACGCGGATCCGATGTGATACAATGTTTCATCTGTGGAACGTTCCACAATTTACGCAACAACGATTTCCCATGCGATTCATAATAGACAAGGTAAAAAAGCTGCGGTTCGGGTGGAATGAACGCCCGCTCGGCGAAGCGGATTTTCATCGGCTCTGCCGTCGTTTTAAGGTAACAGTGACGGAAATGCCGCTGCGTGTCGGCGGTTTTTATTATTCGGTGCTCGGGCGTCATTACATCGCGATAGATTCGGAACTCGCGGAACGCGAAAAGCTTTTCGTGATGTTTCACGAACTCGGCCATTTTCTTTTGCACGTGCCGGACGCGGGCGTAACGGCAAATTTTCACGGCATCGGGAAAAAGACGCGTGTCGAAAACGAAGCCGATATCTTCGCTCTCTGCTGCCTTTTGCCGCGACATATTTTGGAACGCACCGACGCTGCCGAATTAGCCGAAACCGAAGGGCTTGACGAAGAAAAGATCGCGGCCCGTTTTGCGGCATATGAAAAATACGGCATATAAAGCGCGGCTCATCTGGTTTACAATTAAAGTATGGAACCGCTTGCGAACAGGATCAGGCCGACATCGCTCGATGAATACGTCGGCCAACCGCACCTTGTCGGCGAAGGCAAACCGCTTCGGCTGGCTGTCGAACAGGGACACGTTATGTCGTTCATTCTTTGGGGCCCGCCGGGCACCGGAAAAACGACGCTTGCGCGTATTTATTCAAATGCTCTGAACGCCGAATTTCACGAACTTTCCGCCGTTTCCGCCGGCAAAGCCGATATTCGAAACATTATCGAACGGCCGCGGATGGACGACCGTCCGCGTGTTCTTTTTCTGGATGAAATTCACCGATTTAATAAAGCTCAGCAGGATTTTCTCTTGCCGTACGTCGAAAGCGGCGAACTTATATTGATCGGCGCAACGACGGAAAACCCGAGCTTTGAGGTTATACCGGCTCTGCTTTCGCGGCTCCGTGTTTTTGTGCTCGAAGAATTTTCGGTCGTAGAAATGCAGCGGATCATCGAACGCACCGGCCACAAACTCGATGACGAAGCCGCCCAATGGCTTATCGAAATGGCGAACGGCGATGCGCGTCAGGCGATAACGATGATCGAAAATACGGCCGATTTTTACGAAAAGGTCGATCTCGCATCGCTGAAAGAAACGCTGCAGTCAAAATTTCTGCGCTACGACAAAAAAGGCGAAGAACATTACAACGTCATCAGTGCCTATATAAAATCGATGCGTGCGAGCCAGCCGGACGCGGCGTTGTATTATCTGGCGCGAATGCTCGAAGGCGGCGAAGACCCGAAATTCATCGCGCGGCGAATGGTGATATTTGCGTCCGAAGACATCGGACTCGCCCAGCCGACGGCGCTTGTCGTTGCGAATGCCGTTTTCCAGGCCGTGACGACGATCGGTATGCCCGAATGTGCGCTCAACCTAGCGCACGGCACCGCCTATCTCGCGAACGCCGCCAAGGACAGAAGCGCGACCGACGCGATCGGCGAAGCGATGAGCGATGCGAAAAAGCTGGGAAATCTGCCGGTACCAATGGCTGTTCGCAATGCTCCGACAAAACTTATGAAAGACCTCGGGTACGGCAAAGGTTACGAGCTTTATTCAAAAGAAGATTTTTTGCCCGACAAATTAAAAGGAAAGAAATATCTGAAACGGCGCGAAGGAAAATGATCACCGCTGCCAATAATGTTTCACCTTCAGGTCGAGCATCGGAAAAGCGCAGTATTCGACGCTGCGTCCGGTTTCGCGAAGCTTTGTGACCATCGGGATCGCGGCGTCGGCGTTTCGCGTATGAACGATAATTGTCGCCGCCCGCTGAAGTTCGGCGCGTTCGCACAAAAATTCGGCGACGGCATATCCCGTATTCGCAAAATCGTCGTGCGAATTTGATGTGTAATGATGCGGAAGCAGATCGTGATCGAGAAATATCGCGTCAAAATTTCCGGCCGCAAGCATTTCTTTCGCTTCATCGACCGTTGCGGCGATAGTGAGTTCATCGCCCGCGAAACGCTTTTCGAACCAGCGGTGGCGGCGTTCGTCGTCGTCCAGCACGAAAACCGAGATCGGCGTGCGCTCGGCGCTCAGGTCGGCCAGGCCGAACTTTATCAATATGCTTTTTATCAGGCTCATAAAATTACGTAAGCTCTTATAAAATATCATATGAATTTTCGCGAAATGGACAAACCCGCACCTCGCGAAAAGACAGACGCCGCACTCGGTGATATACTCAGATTCATCCGGAAACGATCATGACAACGGCAAAGGAAAAAGCAGCCAAACACAAGCTTGCGGCAGTGCCTGCAACGGGCGGAACGCCGCAGCTGTCAGCCGTCGAAAGCGACGAATGCCCCCGTTGTTTCGGCACCGGAATGGAGGTCGTCAAGGGCAAGGGAGCACGCGTTTGTTCGTGCCGAAAGCAAAAGGAACACCTTGACGTACTGAAACGAATGCGTGTTCCGGCGCGTTATCTGAACTGTCATTTCAACAGTTATACACCGCACAATACGTCGCAAAAGGCCGCGGCCAAATATGCGATGAACCTTGCACAAAACTATCCGGCCGTCGAACAAGGGCTTTTGCTCACCGGAACGGTCGGCGTCGGCAAAACGCACCTTGCCGTATCGATATTAAAAGGACTCGCCGAACGCGGTTTCAAGGGCCTTTTTTACGAATTCGGCTCGCTGCTGAAGGAGATCCAGGACAGCTATAATTCCAACACGAAAACGTCTGAACTGAGCGTGCTTTCGCCGGTTCTGCGTGCAGATGTTCTGGTGCTGGACGAACTCGGCGCATCGAAACCGACCGATTGGGTCAAAGATACGATGGCCCACATCATCAATACACGCTACAACGACAAAAAGATCACGATATTTACGACCAATTATCCGGACGAACGTTCGAACGACCGCGAAGAAACGCTCGAAGACCGCATCGGTGCCCGTCTGCGTTCGCGCATTTATGAAATGTGCAAAACCGTCGTGATCGCCGGCGAAGATCACCGCCGCATCATCAACCGCAACGCATAACATCCGCTTACATTCGATGTGACCGAAGCCCGATATTCATTGGCTTTGGGCCGCGATCCGTTCACTTATACAAACAGTGTTAAAAAAATATCAACAAATACTTCCATTTTTCCAAAAATTGTTTATAATAGAAAGCGGCAGTCAGTTCACCTCACCCGGTAACCACACCAACTTAATTTAGTGAATCCGCTATGAACCAACTTTTACAGGAAGGCCGATACCGTATCGAAAAACAGTTATCGCACGACGACCAAGGAACCGTTTACGAAGCCGTCGATAACAAAATGAACCGCTCCGTCATGATCAAGGAAATTCCGGTCAGATTGGGGAAGGTCGCCACCGCGTCACAGCAGGAAAGCATTCGCCTGGCTTTCACCGCCGAGGCAAAACGGCTCGCAAACATCAACCATTCCGCACTATTAAAGGTTTACGATAATTTTTCCGAGATCGGCCGCCAATACCTCGTTCTGGAAAATGTTGAAGGAATCGACCTCGAAGATCTCATAAAAGCCAACGGCGTTCCGTTCGGTTATGTCGAAGCCGCCGGTTGGGCCGACCAGATATTGGACGGGTTGATCAGCCTCCACAACATGAAACCGCCGGTCATACACGGCGCGATCAAACCAAAGAACATCAAACTGCTTGCCGGCGGACGGGTAAAACTGCTTGCATACAGCATGACCGACGCCAATTCGCCGCTCGACACGTCAACGAATGACGCTGAAACCGCGTCCGACGCTCCGCATTACGCTCCGATAGAGACCATTTGGGCAAGTCTGGATGCGGCATCGCAAAAGGTCATCACGAACAGCTACGACGAAAAAAGCGAAGCTTTGCTCAAACAGCCCGCCGATGCGCGAAGCGACATTTTCGGAATGGCCGCGACGCTTTATTATCTGCTGACGGGAAAAACACCGATCGACGCGCTCGAACGTTCGATCTTTATGCTCGAAGGAAAGGACGATCCGCTTACGCCGCCGCATGAGGCAAATCCCGATGTGCCGGCCGAAGTTTCGAACGTCATCATGCGCGGACTTGGGATCAAACGCGAGGAGCGTTTCGAATCGGCTTCGATGATGCGCCAGGTGTTGAAAACGTCGCTTGTTCTGATCGAAGAACGTATCGCCGAAGAGGCCAAACAGGCCGCGGCCAATCCTGTTCCGGCCGTTGTTCCGGAACTCGAAACTTTTGCAAAACCCGAACCGGCGCCGGCGGCCGCCTTTAACGGCAACGGTATCGCCGAGATTGCCACGCCGGTTTCGACGGTCGGAAATATTCCGCCGCTGCACCTGGCGGCCGAACCGCTCTCCGCCTCAGCGTCGGGTATTACTGCTGACGAGGATTCAGAGATAGTTCGGCAGCTTCGTGAAGCCGAGGCAAAGCGCAAGCTTGCCGAAGAACGCGCGGCCGAAGCCGAACGCCTGCTCCGCGAACGCGACATGGCACTTTCGCCGCTGACGAAGCCGGAGAAAAAAGAACGTCCCGAACCGGATGCGTATGTTCCGCGTCCGGATGAGATCGCGGCCCGCGAAGAAGCCGTCAACGCGACTTCACAGGAACAGGCTCCGGCGATCGAACCTGATGAGTACGTCCCGGCTTTCACCGAACCTGAACCGGAAAAAGAAGATATTTTTACCGCCGCGAAAAAACCGGAATCCGAAGAAGCTGTCCCGCCCGCAAATGCCGCCGGCGACGTTCTGCTGCCGGAACTCGGTGTTTCCTATGCGGACGCAAATCCGCTTGAGGAACTCGCCGCTCCGATATCGCTCGAACACGTGATCGACGAGGAACCGGCCAAGCACGATCCATTTGCGAACGCCTTCGCACCGGAACCGGAATACGACGAAGACCGGATGATCCACGATTCGACAAGTTACGCTCCATCGTTCGCATCGGGTGAAAAGCGCCGCTCGTCATTCGGCCTGCCGATGATCGCCGGCATCGCGGCCATACTCGTTATCGCGGTCGCCGTCGGTTGGTATTTCGTTTCGTCAGGCGGTTCGACGCCGGTCGACAATGTTCCGCCGCCGGTTGCATCACAGCCGGAAACGCTTGTCGCCGAACCCGAACAACAGATTCAGCCCGAAACCGAAACGGTTCTTACGACGGAAGCCGAACCCGCGGAAGATCAACCGGCCGAAACGGTCACCCTTCAACCGGAAGCTGAACAAACAACGGCTCAGCCAGTTCGTACCGAAACCCGTGCACAACACACGCGTCCGGCAAGAACCCGTCCGGCCCGAACGGAAACGACGACCACACAGCCGGCAGAATTACCGCCGGCACCAAAGAAACAAACTGCCAAAAAGAAACTAACCGTTGACGATCTGTTGAAAGATAATTGATCTGAAACTCGCATAAAAGGCTCCGCCGCGTCGGAGCCGCAATTCAGGATAAAGCTATGACACCCAACGATTTTTCCACGAAAGCAAAGAGATTTCTAACAATAACCGTCGCGGCCGCCGCTCTGCTCACGGGCTGCCTGCAGTTCACGGCGAACGCACAAGATCAACAGGACGAACGGCTCAGCCTGGTCGATATCGTTGTCGCGCTTCGTTCCAAAAAAGCGACGCTGCCCGAACGCAACAAGATACTCGCGGACGCGACACGTCAACGCGGCATTACGTTCAGCGCAACGCCGCAGATCGAGGCCGAACTCACGGCCGCCGGTGCGGACGCCGGACTGATCGCCGCCATCCGCGAAAAGGGCGTTGTTCTCAAAGCCGCCGCGGCAAAACCGCAGGTCGAAGCTCCGGATGCTTCTTTTTACCAAAAGCGCGGTCAGGCCAGCGCGGCAAAAGGCGATTTCAAAACCGCATTGACCGATTTCAACATCGCCGCCCTGATGGCTCCGGACACGGCGTCGATCTATATGGACCGCGGCCTGGTAAATTTCAATCTGAAAGATTACGAAGCGACGACGGCAGATTATTCGAAGGCGATCGAACTAGATCCGACCAATGCAAAGGCATATTTTAATCGTGCGCTTTCGCTCGAGGTTTTGGGCAAGGTTGACGAGGCGTACGCCGATTTCAAAAAGTCGGTCCAACTCGATCCGGCCAATATGGCAGCGAAAGCCAGCATAAAACGTATCGACGACGACCGCGCCGCAAAGGCGGCCGAGCTTCAGGCAGAGAATTCGCCGCCGGCTCAGCAGGAAGAACCTAAAGCCGAGGTCGTGGAAACACCGGTCAAGCCCGAATTTATCAGTCTCGGCACGCTTTCACAGTCAGATGCGATCACGCTCGCAAAACCGGTTTATCCGGCTTTGGCAAAGAGCATGAGGATGACGGGTAAGATCACGGTGGCTGTCGAAATGGACGAATCCGGCGATGTAACAGAAGCCGAAGCGACGGAAGGCCCGCGCATTTTGCGTGATGCCGCCGAAAACGCCGCCCGCAAATCGAAATTCAAACCCGCGACGTGGCAGGGCCAGCCAATAAGGTCACGCGGATTCGTTGTGTATAATTTTACCGCAAATGGAAGCGAGTAATTGATCGGCGGGCCAAGCTAGAGAGACGTGTCCGCCGAAAAATTCAATAGCCGCCTGAGACGCCGACGGTTTTAACGCCGTCGGCTTCTTGCGCTATTTTGACGCCAACGCTGGCTCCGATGCGTGTTGCGCCGGCTTCGAACATCGCCCGGGCATCGTCGATCCCCTTCACACCGCCCGAAGCTTTTACACCAAGGTCGCTGCCGACGGTCCGCCGCATCAGTGCGATGTCGTGAACCGTCGCTCCGCCTTTTGAAAATCCGGTCGAGGTTTTTACAAAATCGGCACCCGCATTTTTTGCCGCAAGGCACGCCGTGACCTTTTCGTCATCGGTCAGCAACGCCGTTTCGATGATCACCTTACACAGCACGCCGTTCTCGTGGGCCGCAGTTGCGACGGCGCGAATATCGTCTTCGACCGTGCAGATATCGCCGGATTTGAGAGCTCCGATATTTATCACCATATCGACCTCGCGGGCTCCGTCAAAGATCGCACGGCGGGCTTCGAAAGCCTTTACGTCCGCGATGGCCGCACCGAGCGGAAAACCGATAACCGTACAAACCGGAACGCCGCTTCCCTTCAAAAAAGCCGCCGCGGTTTTTACCCAAGCGGGATTTACACACACGGACGCGAAGCCGAATTCGGCCGCTTCGGCGCAAAGGCGTTCGATGTCGCGTTTGCTCGCTTCCGGTTTCAGAAGCGTGTGGTCGATCAGCGATGCCCAATCGCGCGATGTCGCCGTATCGCCCAAAACCGTGCCGATACGCGAAGCTCCGGCATCCACGATCCGTCGAACGTCCGTGTCGCAGAACGATTGACATTCGTCTCCGCCGAGCTTTGCCATTACGATATCCGTGATCTGTTCGATCAGCTGTTGATAATTTTCGTCGCGCATATCAATTCTTCTAACTCAAATATTGCCCGTGTATCGCGTCGATCTTCTTGACGCGTTTTTTGTGCCGCTCTTCTGTAATGTCCGTCGTGATAAAGGCTTCGACGATCGCGGCGATCTCGCCGAAATTATTCTGGCCGCTGCCAAGCGTCAGAACGTTCGCGCCGTTGTGTTCGCGTGCGTTTTTCGCAAGCTGCGGCGTGTAGCAAGCGGCGGCACGCACATTCGGAACCTTGTTCGCGGCCATAGCGCTTCCGATTCCCGCTCCGTCAACGATCACGCCGATATCGACGTGTTTGTCCGCGACGCATTTCGCGACGCTATGCGCGAAATCCGGATAATCGACCGCGTCTTTCGAATTCGTGCCGAAATCGCGGACGCTTATGCCGAGTCCGGCGAGGTGTTCCTTAAGCTTTTCCTTCGTCTCGAAACCGCCGTGATCGGCGCCGACCGCAACGCTTTTAACGACGATATTCGCGTTACGCGAAGCCTTTGTAACAATGGTGATATTTTTGTCCTTTATTATGTCCGCGGCGAGCGGCGTGAATTTTACATTTTCCGCAAGGCGTATCCGCGAACCTTCCTCCAACCCGCGCAGGTCGAGTTCCGTTATCAGGCTTTTTGCCGATTCGTCGCGGTCGAATTCCCTTTCGTGAGCCGCTTTCAGCGAATTTACGACGACGTGCTCCGGCCCGGCGGAGCCGCCGGACGCGCGTTCTTTTTCGAAGTTTTCGACGATCTGGCTGACGAGTCCGCGGATCGTTTCTCTGTCTGCCTGCATTTTATCGGACATATTTCCCGGCGGCGATGTGTTCGGGCCGCTTGTAAAACCTCGGCGATTTAAATAGTATTTCCAGAAAGATTCTATCAGATTTTGCCGGCAAATCTCGGCACCAAAACGCAATTTTTTATGTCAACTGAATTTACGAACCCGAATCTGGAAATATTGTTTTCCGCCGAAGACATCGCAAAACGTGTCGCGGAAATGGGAGCTGAGATAGCCCGCGATCATGCCGGCAAGGAACTCGTCCTCGTCTGCGTTCTGAAAGGCTCGTGCCTGTTCATGGCGGACCTGATGCG
>CBFGSN010000104.1:0-9638 GCA_965651435.1 uncultured bacterium
GATCCAGCCGGCGTTGCCGACCTTTTCCGTCACGAACAGAACGAATCTGATATCGACCGATATCGTACGATTGTATTTCGGATCGAAGTGATAATCGTTGCCGAGACCTTCGTAATTTCCGTCGAAGCAGATGCCGACCTGTTCGCCTTTGCCGTTAAAGACAGGGCTGCCGGAGTTTCCGCCGATGATGTCGTTGTTCGAAAGGAAATTTACGACAACGCTGTCGCCTTCGCCAAAGCGGCCGAAATCTTTTGCGGCCTGCAGATCTTTCAGTTTCTGCGGCATATCAAAAGGATTTACACCCGTGTCTTTTTCGAGCATACCTTTGATGGTCGTGAACGGCGTGCGGTATTCGGCTTCGCGTGGGCTGTAGCCCGTGATGTTTCCGTACGAAAAACGCAGCGTCGAATTCGCATCCGGATACGGCGTGATGCCTTTCATCTCCGCCATTCCCTGCTGATAAAGCAAACGCAGCCCGCCGATCTTTGAGCCGAATTCTTCGGCACGTGCATTGGCTTCGAGCTTGGCTTTCAGCAGCGCGACCGCAAGGCCGTACGGTTGATCGCGTACCGGCCGAAAATCCATTGTTCGCGGCCCGTAAAGCGCGGCGATCGTTTCCGGCGTCCAATAATCGCCTTCGGCTATCGATTCGGCGAATTTCGCTTCTTCGGCTCGGCGTTCTTTTCCGGTAAATTTACCGAAAAGATCTTCGACCGCCTGGAACTTTTGTCCTTCGGGCAGATCGGCAAATTCCTTGAGGAAATATTTGATCATCTCGCGTTCGTAGATCGGTTCGCGGTCTTTGAGCGCGGCGGTGATCTTTGCGATCAGCTCGGTGCGTTCCGCATCCGTGTTGACCATTTTGCCCTGTTCGGCAGCGATGGCCGCGCCGAATATGGAGCTGAAAACGGGCATCGTCGAATCCGGAATGCGGCGAACCAGAACATCGAGGCTCGCTTTTGCGTTCGATTCCGCCGAGAGCTTCGCCAGATCCGAAAGCACATTGCCGTATTTCGCTTTGCGTTCGGGCTTTTGGTTGACCCACGCGGCAAACTTTTCTTCTTCGGCCTTGCGTTTGTCAACGGCGTGCGAAAAACGCAGCCGTTCGGCTCCGCCGAAATAGACCTTTCGTGCATTATCAAAACTTGCGATGTCCGATTGCAGTTCGATGCGTTTTTCCTCGTCGGTTTCGCCGATGGCGCGCATCGCATCCGCACGCGTCTGCAGCCACGATGCGAGGAACGGGAAATTGACCTTTTCCGCATATTCGATCGACTGCGATTCGCGATAGCGCGTCGTGCGTCCCGGATAGCCGAGAACGAAAACGAAATCGCCGTCTTTCAATCCGCCGATACTGACGGTAACGAACCGTTTCGGTTTGTACGGAACGTTATTCGGCGAATATTCGGCCGAGGTTCCATCCGGTGCGACATACGCGCGAAGGAACGTGAAATCGCCCGTGTGACGCGTCCATTCGAAATTATCCGGGTCGCCGCCGAAAACGCCGATGTTCCGCGGCGGAGCATATACGACACGAATATCTTTGATCTCGCGCGTCTGGTACAGATAAAAATAATAGCCGTCATTCAGCATCTGAATGCGGACGACGGAACCATTCGGTGCCTGGCCCTGTTCGGCGGTCTGAAGCGAATCCAGATTTTTTTGCAGTGCGGCCGCAAGAGCTTCGCCCTGCAGGTCTTCGGTGCCCTGGCGAATCTTGGCCGTTACGTCTTCTTCGCGTTCGGTGATGAAAACCGAATAGCCTTTCGCCTGGATCTCGCCGGCGCGGCTATCCGTGCGGAAACCGGTTTCGACAAGGTCGTTTTCCGGTGTCGAAGCCGAAACCAGTGCATCAAAACCGCAGTGGTGATTTGTTAAAATAAGCCCTTCGGGCGAAACGAATTCGGCCGAACATCCGATGCTCAGGCGAACGACGGCTTCGGAAAGTCCGCCGCCTTTCGGGTTGTAAATATCGGTCGGGCTGATCTTCAACCCGCGTTTCTTTAAATTTAAGTTTGCGATCTGATCGGGCGTGTACATGCCTTCGTCCGGTTTTGCCGCGGCAAACGAAACCGACGTGACTAAGAACGCCGACACAAATAGTATTGACAAAAATCGTTCTTTGAAAGATCTCATATCGTTTTTCCTTTGGTCTAAGATAATTTGTGATAATGCAGTCATAAGATTATAGCCCAAATATACGGGCTTTCGTAAATGGAACGAAAAAGAAGCCGTCAGCTTGCGGACATCTTTATATCTAAAGGCCTTGATCCACCGGCAAACATTCCGGGTTACACCGGCATTGGGCCGCATCTGATCGTGTCGGCCGTTACACAGGCAAACCAAAAACCAAAGCCCAAAGGCCAAAGACCAACGACCCAAGACCAAGAACCGACGCTGCCCGGCGGCCGGCGGGCACGGATGCCGGCTCCGTTCTGTTACAATTCAATAGATGCAAACCGTGATAACAGAGGACATAGCGGCGGCGGCGGAGTTCATCCGGCGGGGCGGGACTGCGGCATTTCCGACCGAAACGGTTTACGGGCTCGGGGCGGATGCTTTTGACGCTTCGGCGGTGGCGAAGATCTTTGCGGCAAAGGGCCGGCCCGCGGACAATCCTTTGATCGTTCATTGCGCCGATATCGAACAGGTGGCGGAGGTCGCCGCGGAAATAAATGCGGACGCGGCCGCGTTGATGAAAGCTTTTTTTCCCGGGCCGCTCACGCTGGTGCTGAAAAAAAGCGAACGCGTGCCCGCGATAGTTTCGGCCGGCCTGGAAACGGTCGGCGTGCGCGTGCCGCGGCTTCGTGCCGCCCGAAAATTTATCAAGGCGTGCGGAGTTCCGCTGGCGGCTCCGTCGGCAAATGTTTCGGGACGGCCGAGCCCGACGACGTGGCAGGCGGTCTTTGACGATCTTGACGGACGCGTCGATTGCATCTTAAAAGGTGAGATAGCCGAGATCGGTCTGGAATCGACGGTCGTCGATTGCAGCGGCGATGCGCCGGTCGTGTTGCGCCACGGCGCGGTGAGTTTGGAAATGCTGCGGACGATCGTGCCGGAGACGAATTCGTTCCTTCGCCGCACGGACGCGGCTCCGAAAAGCCCGGGAATGCGGCACAAACATTATTCGCCGAATGCACGCGTCGAAATTTTCGGCGGCGGCGAAGGTTTTAGCGTTCCGGAACGCGCGGCTTTTATCGGTTTGCGGCCGCCGGGTTTTGAGTTCGAAGTTGTCGAAATTTGCCCGACCGCGGAAATTTACGCGGCAAGATTGTTCGCGTTCTTTCGCGAATGCGACGCCGCGGGCATCGAGACGATCTTCTGCGAACCCGTCGAAGAATCCGGCATCGGAAGAGCTCTGATGGACCGGATAAAAAGAGCCGCGGAAGGATAAACGCTGCGTTCCCGGCAGGCAGCGATAGCGACGCGCTCGATCGTTCAGAAATTTTCTTCAGACCGCCGGAGCGAGGCACGCCGCCAAGGCCCGCATTTTAGCAGTTACGCCGCTTTCCGCACGTTTCATTTTGACTTTCACTATGACCGATTTTTTCGGTCAGAATGACCGCTTTTTCAAGTCTTCACTCACTCATAAATTCCCGCTTCCCTTTTATTTGCAATAGTTAGCACATTGGCACACGGGTTGTAAATAGATGCGGCAAGTGCACGCCTATCTTCAGTAGGCTGCGGGGGAAAAAATTACAATGCACACTAATGTACGAAACTTTGGGTTTATAAAAAAGGCTGTCTCGCTATTGCTGGTCACGGCATTTGTCGTCACCAACGTTGCCGCCCAATCATTCGCGCCCACTTATCCGTCACCTGCGGTTCACACTAACGTCGAACCCTTCACCACCGATCTGACTCAGCTTGGCCGTAATGGAAGACTGAGCCCGAACCTAAATTTCGACCGCGATGCCACTCGCCTCATCGAAATGTTAGGCAAAGGTGTAAATGCACAACCGGTTCTGATAGACGAATCAGGCATTGCAGCCGAATCGGCCGCAAAACAGCTTGCTTCGCGCATTGCCGCGGGTGACGCCCCCAGTTCGCTCCGGGATGTTTCGATCGTAAAACTCGAAACATCCATCCTCTTCTCTAATTTTTCCAACAGAAAAGCGGCGGGCGAGGCAGCCACCTCCATTTTGGATGCAGCGATCGCGAGCAGCGGTTCGCAGATACTGTATATAGACGATCTGGCGAGCATCGCCGATCTCGGCGACGCCGGAAGCAAGCTCATCACAGCCGCACGCGACGGCCAGATCCGCGTCATCGGCGGAAATTCGCCGGCCGCGTACGCAAAATTCCTTGCCGCGCATCCGGAAGCCGCGGAAATTTTCACGCAGATCGACCTGAATGCAGCCGCCGATAACACGCCGAAAGCTCAGAACGAATACCGCGGCGACAATGTCGCTCCGGATATTCGCCGGATGCTCGCGGACGACCCGAGCGGTACGAAACGCATCGACGCGATCGTTCAGGCAAAAAATATTTCCGATCCCGTTTTTCGCTCGATCCTTCGGTCGGGCGAGGGCCGCATTATCCGCAACCTCGACGGCAATACTCTCCTCGTCAATCTGCCTTTGGCGACAGTACAGGCTCTTTCGTTGAGCGGCGGATTGAACTACATTTCACCGAACCGGCCGACCCGGATCACCGGACATATCGAAGAAACACTCGGCGCTTCGCTTATTCGCGCACAATCGGCGACGCCGTATCGCCCGGCTTACACGCTTGACGGTTCGGGGATCGGCATTGCCGTCATGGATTCCGGGATCCACTCAGCACACGCGGGGTTCGGAAACCGTGTTGTCGCCAACGTAAATTTCACGTCCGACGATATCAATGACACCGCCGACGGATACGGTCACGGAACGCACGTCGCCGGTATCGCTGCGGGCAATTCGAACGCAGCGAACGGCGCATACCGCGGCATCGCTCCGAATGCGAATATCATCAACGTAAAGGTCCTGGATGACGCCGGAACCGGCAACGTCGCCTGGCTTTTGAACGGCCTGGACTGGGTTCTTCAGAACCGCACGCAGTACAACATCCGCGTTGTAAACCTGAGCCTCGGAACAACGGCCGTCGATTCGTACACGAACGATCCGGTGACCGTTAAGGTAAAGGAGCTTGTGAACGCGGGCATCGTTGTCGTCGCCGCAGCCGGAAATCTCGGCAAGGACGATCAGGGCAACGAAACCTACGGCCGAATACATTCGCCGGGCAACAGCCCGTATGTAATCACGGTCGGAGCCTCGAATTCTTTCGGAACCGACGACCGCAGCGATGATTCCATTGCGACATATTCGTCACGCGGTCCGACGCGCAGCTCTTATACCGCCGACAACGGCGAACAGGTGTATGACAATTTGATCAAACCGGACATCGTCGCGCCGGGCAACAAGATAATTTCATACAACGCACCGAACAACTTGATCGGCCAGATGCATCCGGAACTGAACACCGCCGATTCGATGCTCACGATGAGCGGAACTTCGATGTCCACGCCGGAAGTTGCGGGAGCCGCGGCGCTTCTTTTGGAGGTCAACCCGAACCTGACGCCTGCGATGATCAAAACGATCATGCAGTATTCCGCACAGCCGCTTGCCGGTGCGGATATGTTCGAACAAGGAGCCGGCCAGCTCAATATCGAAGGTGCGGTACGCATCGCAAAAACGCTGAAAACGGGCGTGGATTTTGACGGCTTTTCGCTCGGATCGTGGATGAAAGCGTACGGAGCGCCGACGATCGTTCCGAGTTCGCTGATCGCCGGAACGAATTTCACATGGGCACAGCTTTCGCTGACCGGACAGGGATATGTCACCGGTTCGGCCCTGATCACAAAATTCCAGACGGTTTACCGTGCCGAAAACTCGCTCGTTGACGGTGTTCTGATCGGAGACGGCGTATTCACGCTCGACAGCGATTTTTACACATCCGGATTGACGCTGAATACGAATATTCCGCTTAGCGACGGCGGACCGTTCGGTTCGGGAAGCTCGGTGATTTCCAGCGGCGTCCTGATCGGCGACGGCGTTCTGATAGGCGACGGCGTTTTGATCGGCGACGGCGTCCTGATAGGCGATGGTGTTCTGATCGGCGACGGTGTTCTGATCGGTGACGGCGTCCTGATCGGTGACGGTGTCCTGATCGGCGACTAAAGCCGCGAGCAAAGATAAAACCGGTTCGACCGCGGGCCGGTTCCAAAACCCCTGACCGATAAATCTCCCACCTCTTATCGGTCGATTTAACAAACGCGTTAAACGTTGTTATACTCTCACCATACTCTTAACTTAACGGGCCGCAGAAAGCTCCGGGATCGATGAACATCGAAAAAAAGAAAAATATCTTCAATACGGTGCTGATAATCGCCGGATCGGCGTGTTCGCTATTCGCGCTCGCAACACTTGATGTTGCCCGGCTCGATCTGGCGGCCGCGGCTCTCTTTTCGGTCGCGATCCTTTTCAGTTCGCGGATAACGATCCCGATCCCGCGTTTCAAGGCTCGTATTTCCCCGTCGGATCTTTTCGTATTTCTTGCGTTGTTTCTCTATGGCGGACAGGTCGCCGTGCTGCTGGCGGCAAGTGAAGCTTTCTTTGCCTCGCGGCGGTTCTGTAAGAAAAAGATCACGGCATTTACGAATGCGGCAAGCATGGCCGTTTCGACGAGTCTGGCATTTGCGGCGCTGTCGGTGTTCGGGCTTTATGAGGTCGTACAGACGCGCGGCAATGACGACTCGTTCTCCGATCTGGTGATGGCTCTGTGTGTGCTGGCTCTCGCGCAATTCCTGGCGAACACCGCGATCGCCGCGCTGCACGAATCCATACATACCGAAACGCCGATCTTTCAAGCATGGCGAAAGAATTATCTTTGGTCGTTTCTGACATACTTTGTCGGAGCCGTAAGCGCCGGAATCCTCGTTCGGCTTTCGGATACGCTCGGGTTGGGCGTGTTGCTTGCGACAATGCCGGTCGTGCTTTTCGTTTTTCTCACGTATAAGACGTATTACGCGAACATTGCCCTTTCAATGCAGCAAACGAAAGAGGCGAACGAAGCTGCCCGCAAGCTGGAGGAGCGTTCGGCCGCGCTTCGCGAATCGGAACACCGTTTTCGGAGTGCGTTCACGCACGCGCCGATCGGCATCGCTATCGTTTCGCCGCTCGGCAAATGGCTGAAGGTCAATAACGCGATGACGAAGATCCTCGGCTATACGCAGGATGAATTTCTGTCGATGGATTTTCAATCGATGGTGCATCCGTCCGACCTTGCCGCAACGCTTCGCATTGTTAGCGAAATAGCGCAAGGGCACCGCGAAAACGGCGAACTCGAAAAACGCTACATTGACCGCGAGGGCAATACCGTTTGGACGCTGTGGGGCGTTTCGGCGGCCGGCGATGTTCGAAATGAATATTCGAACCTGATCTTTCAGGTTCAGGACATCACCGACAAGAAAGAGATAAATGAAAAACTGCGCCACGATGCGACACACGACCCGCTGACGCGGCTGCCGAATCGTTCGTATTTTATGGAGCGGCTGACCGCGGCTCTGAAACGTTCCAAAGAAGACAAAGATCACAGGATCAGCATATTGTTCATCGACCTCGACCGGTTCAAGAACGTGAACGACAGTTTGGGCCATCATCTCGGCGATAAACTGCTGATCGACATCGCCGAACGCCTGAGCGAATGCGTCCGGCCCGAAGATCTTATCGCACGGCTCGGCGGCGATGAATTTACGATACTTGTCGAAGGCCGTTTCGATCAGGAAGAAGTTCATAACATTGCAAAGCGCATCAACCGCAAGTTCGGAACGCCATTCAACCTGGCAGGCCATGAGATATACAGTTCGGCGAGCATCGGAATTCTGAACGCGATGGACACGCACGAAACCGCCGAAGAAATGATGCGTGACGCCGACACGGCAATGTATCAGGCGAAACGCGCCGGAAAAGCACGCCACGAAGTTTTTGATGAAACGATGCACCAGGCGGTCAAGGAAACGCTCCGGCTCGAAACCGATCTTCGCCGCGCGGTCAAGCAAAAGGAATTTTCCGTCGTCTATCAGCCGATATTCTCGCTTGCTACCGGTGAACTGCAGGGACTCGAGGCATTGGCACGCTGGCATCATCCGACGCTTGGTGAATTGCCGCCTCGAAGGTTCATCGAACTTGCCGAAGAGATCGGGATGATCGACGACCTTTCGGCGCAGATAATGCACAAGGCGTGCACCGAGATCGGTTCGCTGATCGGCGACCGTTATATCGGAAAAGATTTCCGGCTTGGCATCAATCTTTCGTCACGGCAGTTCGCCCACAGAAAGCTGATAGATACCATCGAAAATATTCTGATGGAAACGGACTTCCCTGCGGAAAATCTGAACTTGGAAATTACCGAATCGGCGTTCTTCGACCATAAAGATCGTGCGATAAAGATGCTGAACAAGCTGCGCAAACTCGGCGTTTCGATCGACATTGACGATTTCGGAACGGGATATTCCAATCTCGGCTGCCTGGTGCGGCTGCCGGTCACGGCGCTGAAGATCGACCGTTCGTTCATTCGCCCGTCCGAGGACGAATCCGCGAATACAGAGATCGTAAAAATGATATTGGCAATGGCCAGATCGCTTGGACTCAGGGTTATTGCCGTCGGCGCCGAAACGGAACAACAGATCAAAAAACTGAAGGAAATGAACTGCGACGGAGTTCAGGGTTTCGCTTTGGCGGAGCCGATGAATTTCAACGACACTCGGGCATATCTCGAAAAAAACACCGCATTCGTAATGAATGCGGTGCCAGGATTTACGGATGTCGCAATGCATCCCGTTGTTCAGTAGAGCTTATTTCCGGAGCCATCCGAAAAGGGCGTGCGTCGTCACGGCCCGGTTCGTTTCGTAGATCGCACGCGTCAGCGGGATCGACATCGGGCAGACCTTCACGCAGTTCTGCGCGTTGCCGCAGTTCGTGATGCCGTCGTCTTCCATCAATCCGCTGAGCCGTTCGTCGATGTTCATCTTGCCGACCGGATGCATATTGAAAAGACGCGCCTGTGCGATCGCCTGCGGGCCGATATAATTTTCGTCGCCGTACTGCGGACAGGCCTCCAGACAGCAGCCGCAGGTCATACAGCGCGAATACGCGTAGCGTTCCTGGGCGACTTCCTGCGAAATGTGCGGCCCGGGGCCGAGGTCGTAGCTGCCGTCGAGTTCTACCCACGCGTGAACGCGTTTGAGATAATCGAACATATCTGAACGGTCAACTTTCAGGTCGCGTACGTTCGGGAATTTCGACATCGGCTGCAGCGTGATGGTATTGCCGCCCGTCATCAGCAAGAGATCATCGACGAGCGCCGAACACGATTGCCGCACGCGGCCGTTTATCACCATCGTACAAATGCCGCAAACCTGTTCGAGGCACGACATATCCCAAACCGGCGGCGAAGTTTCCTTGCCCTCTGCCGTTACCGGGTTTTTGCGAATTTCCATCAGCACCGAGATCACGTTCAGATTTCTGCGGTAAGGCACCTCGAACGTTTCCCAATACTGCGCAGCATTTTCTTCCGCTCGCCGCTGGATCCTGATCTTTATGGTTTTCGGCGGATCTTCAAGCCGCTTTTTTTCTATATGTGCGTTAGTGCTCATT
>CBFGSN010000105.1:0-9618 GCA_965651435.1 uncultured bacterium
CATAACCAATTACTTTAGCCAAAGGCTGTTCGGATCTGCGTTCGAACAGCCTTTTTATTTGTCCGTGACGGCAGATCAGATCGGGAAAACGACGGTCCCCGCGCGATACGAACCCGAACCGCCTCCGAAAAAAAATCTTTACTTTTTCATCGAATTGTTATATTACAAAAGCTCAAGCGTACTATTTTTCAGAAATGCCGTGCTCCGATTCCGGAGGTCATGGCTGTTTTTGGCGTCTTTGTAGTGTAGGTTACCAACACCTTCAGAGATTGCATATATCTATTACGTTTCACTTCGCAGAACTCGGACAATGCAATTCCGCATTTTTCGCGCCGGGTTCGTCTTACCAGGACATGAATAAAATAGGAGGATCTACGTTCAATGTTTGAAGTACAGTCATTTGCCGAACAAAAGAAAACATTCGTTGCATTCTTCGTCAGGAGTTTTCAAAAACCCTGGCGGGGCTTCTCAAAAGTCCAGAAGATGCTTAGTTTGGGGTTATTAACAACCTTACTTCTACCGGGATTCTTGATCGCCCAATCGGTCAGATCCGTCAATCCCAAGGCGAGATCCGTAAAAGAATTCCTCTCCTCGATCCCTCCGGGCGAAAAGCCAACGATCATTCCCGAAAAAATTGATACATACCCGCGACTTGCGCCGCTTGGCGGCGAAGGCTGCGGTTGGTCCAACGCTCCGCAAACGCTGATACCGATCCTCGACCAAGCAACGATCGAATTTAATGGTGATATTTATACGTTTGGCGGCGTAAGTTCGGATATAATCGCGGATTCGTTCAAGTTTGACGGTAATACGTGGACCTCGATCGCCCCACTGCCGCTCCCGCTCGAATATCCATCGGCAGTTACGGACGGCACGTCGATCTACGTAATGTCCGGAGGCGATGAGCTGGGAACTTCAAGAACGGATATGTTCAAATATGACCCCGGCACAAATACATACACAACTCTCGCTTCCTCGATAACTCCAAGCTGGAATCAGGCAGCGGTTTACTTGAACGGAAAAATATACAAGATCGGCGGAAGTCCTTCCGAAGGTGTTTATACGGGTGCCGTGGATGTATATGACATCGCCACGAACAGTTGGTCGGCCGGAACAGCGGCTCCGACGCCGTTGGGCTATCCCAGCGCTTGGACAGACGGCACTTTCATTTATGTCGCCGGCGGCCTTACTTCGGGCACGGCGAGTTCGCTAAAAACCTATCGTATCGATCCCGCGACCGGTACCTGGGATGACGCCGCTATCGCCGACCTTCCGTCGCAACGCTGGGGCTCGGCCGTTGGTCTTTACCGCGGTGAGTTCGTTATGGCCGGCGGGTATGTTGGGGCTTCAGGCGGAGCAATTTCCGCAAGCGTCGTAGCATATGACCCGTCTGCAAATGCCTGGAACGCATATCCGGATCTTGCAGACGTTCGTGCGCGTTTCGGCGCGGCCACGCTTGACGGATACTTCTATGCGGTCGGCGGCCGAGGGCCCGCCGGCGGTTTCGGCGGAACAGACAGCAACTATCAGTTGTTCTGTCCGCCGCTTACCGAACCGTTCTTTACGGGTGGCGTAATGTATGTTGGCGATAACGGAACGCCACAAAACAATGTGCCTGATCCGGGCGAAACGGCAACCGTAAGTCTCGAGGTCAATAACGTTGGTGGTGTAGCAAGCGCGCCGGTGACCGTAACTCTTGAAAATACCGGCGGTATCTCTAACCCGAGCGGACCGGAAGACTACGGTGTAATAGAAGCAGGTAATTCCGCAGCGGATACATTCACGTTTGACGTACCGTCAGCAGCAGAGTGCGGCGGATCAGTAACACTGACGTTTACCATAACGGACGGTGCGATAAGCACGACCGTCGAACAAACCTATGACTTGGGCGTTCGGGTATCATTGCTCAGTGAGAATTTCGACGGCGTGACGTCACCAACACTGCCTGATGGATGGGTTTCCACAATGACGGGAACCGGTACGGGATTTACGACCGTAACGACGCAGGCGAATTCTTCACCGAATTCAGCTTTCGCGCCCGATCTGGCCGGAGTAGGTGTATCAGAGCTCACCTCACCGGCGATCTCGGTCACCGACCCGACGGCTCAAGTGCTGTTCAAGAATTTCTATAACACAGAAAGCACCTTCGACGGCGCGGTTCTTGAGATCAGCATCGGGGGCGGAGCCTACCAAGATATCATCGCGGCAGGCGGCACCTTTGTAGCCGGCGGTTATAACTCAACGATCAGCAGCGGCTTTGACAGTCCGATCGGCGGACGCGAGGCGTGGTCAGGAAACGCCGGCGGCTTTATCGATACGATCGTCAATTTGCCTGCTTCGGCAAATGGCCAATCGATAAATCTGCGGTGGAGAATGGCAACCGACAGTTCCGTAGCATCGACGGGCATCTGGATCGATGACGCACGGGTTCTTGGCGGCTATGTCTGCAGCACCGTGGGCCCATCGACTTCGTCCGCGAGAGCCGATTTTGACGGCGACGGCAGGACGGATGTTTCAGTGTATCGGCCGAGCAACGGCAGCTGGTGGATCGATCAATCGACGGACGGCCTTACGGGGCTGAACTTCGGTAATTCGACCGACGAACTGGCACCCGGCGATTTCGACGGCGACGGAAAGACGGACTTTGCGATATATCGTGCGTCCGACGTTGTATCCGATTACGACATGTGGATCCTGCTCAGCAGCGATTTCACGCTCGCGGGTGGTCCGTGGGGCGTAGTCGGTGACGTTTCCGTGATCGGCGATTATGACGGCGACGGCATGGATGACGTGGCTGTTTATCGTGAATCCGAAACCATGTGGTACATCTCGTATCATGGCGTCACCTATGACATGATCCAATTTGGTGCAGAGGGTGATATACCTGTTCCTGGGGATTACGACGGTGACGGCAAGACCGACGTTGCGGTATTCCGTCCGTCGGACAACACCTGGTACGTGCGTCAGAGCAGCGACACGAATGTCGTTCAGGTCGTCTTTGGCGACGGCGGCGACATGATGGTTCCGGGTGATTACGACGGCGACGGCAAGACGGATATGGCGACATTCCGTTCATCCGAAGGCAACTGGTACATCCGCAATAGCGGCGATGAATCGGTCACCATCACGACGTTCGGTACGGCAGGCGATATACCTGCACCGGGCGATTATGACGGCGACGGCAAAGAAGACATCGCTGTTGTCCGCGACGGAACGTGGTGGATCAACGGTTCAACCTCGGGCCTGATGGTACAACTATTCGGCTTCGGAACGGATAAACCGATCCCAAGCGCCGACCGTCCATAGTAAAAACGGGCAAAGTTTCGCCTTTGCCCTTCACTTCAACCAAAAGTGCGTTGACCTTTCAAAGGCCAACGCACTTTTTTCGGAAACATCTCACCCTTTTAAGGCGCGATACTCATTACTGTTTTTCCGGTGCCTGTGTAGGTGCCGGAACCGGAGCCATCGGCATTACCTGGATCGGTGTCGCTGCCGGCTGCGGGCCGGAATTCGACGCCGGGTTGCCAAGCGGTACCGGCTGAACAAGCGTTGTCGTGCGATTTCCCACGCCGACCTTACCGCTGGTCGGGTTTCCTTCATAGTCCGGACGATAGATGCGCGGAGTAATGAAGAAAAGGATCTCAGTGGTATTTCGCTGTGACGTTTTGTTTCTGAAGAGGTATTTCAGGATCGGAACGTTGCCTAATCCCGGAACCTTACCCTTCGAATCGATCTCCAGATCGGTAAGAACACCGCCGACGACCGTTGTACCGCCATCCGGAACAAGAACTTCCGTCTGCATACGCTGTGTGTCGATACCGGGTGTTCCGCTCAAACCGGCGGTAAGAGCAGGGTTGACCGAGTTATTTTCCGCAACGATGCGAAGGATGACCGTACCGGCATCCGTGATCTGCGGCGTAACCGAAAGACGCAGCGGAACGTTTACGAATGTCGTAGTAAACACCAGCGGCGAATCTTCGTCGTCGCCGCCGCTGCGTTGAACGGTCGTTACCGGAATTTGGCTTCCGCTTTCGATCGTGGCACTACGGTTATTAAGTGCGGTGACACGCGGGCTGGCTATCGTTTTGCTCTGGCCTTTCTGTTCCGAAAGGTTCAGCGCGGCCGTCAACTGGAACGTACCGAATACACCAGTCGTCAGGCCGAATGTGCCGAACGGTGGATTGTCCGGAGTGCGTCCCGTTTGTCCGCTGACCAAACCGCCTTCGTTCTTCGAGAACGGATTGGCTCCGAAACCGAGCTGCATACCGATATCGCGAAGGAAATTGCGCTGTGCGATAACGATGCGTGTTTCGATCTCGACCTGCGGTTCGGGCTGATCAAGAAGGGTTACCAGCTGGCGGATCGCATCGATGTTCTCGCGAACGTCCGTAATGATAAGCGTATTTGTGCGGCCGTCGACTTCGACCGCGCCGCGGCGCGAAAGGCGCCGTTTGATGATCCCCAAAATACCGGAATCCGCGCTGGCTGCTCCGCCGCCGCTTCCGCTCGTGCTGGAACCGCCGGGGACGACGCCGCCGCTGAATCCGCCGCTGGAGCCGGCTTCGCCGCTAAGCGTACCCGAAGCTCTTGCGTAGTTAAGGCGGATAAATTCAGTATAAAGAGGTGAAGTATCCAGCCTGTTGTCCATCTGCAGACGAAGGATCTCGCCTTCGGTCGCCAATGTTTTCGAATCGGCCACACGAAGGATCGGCCCGTTCACCTGGACGCCAAGATCCTGCGAACGCAGCACCGAATCGAGAGCTATGTTCCAGGGAACGTCGCTTACGTTGACCGTGACCGGAACATTTTTGACGGATTTATCGATAACGAAATTGATGCCGTACTGTTCCGTAATGTAATTAAGAATGTCGCGAATGTCGGCATTGACGACATTCAGGTTGATCGGTTCGCCGCGAAAATCCGGATCACCGTACATCTTGCCCTGGGACTGCGGACCGACCGTCTGTGCGGCGGCTGCGATCGCCAAAGTGCTGAATAAAAAGGCGGCAAATATTAATTTCTTTGCTGTATCGCCAAGGGGTTTTAGAGACTTCATGTTTCCTCCGTTGCAAGGCCGTACGCGGACATGCCGCCGCGGCCCATGGTTGTTAGTTCGATCCGCGAGGCATGGCGCATCACGCCGCAGCCCCGCGAGCTGAAAAATTCGTTAATTCTTCTTTGCCGTCCGGGCTTTCTTTTTGCCGGAGCGTTCCGATCTAGCGTCGTCCGTGTCCTCTTTCTGATTCATCATTTCATCAAGCGGCGAAACGATGGACGCCGAACTGACAGGCGCCGATCTTTCATCTTCGGACGGCTGATAGGCGGGAATGATCTCGGAGGCCTGTGCGGTCTGTACCGGTGCGGTCCCTTCGATCTGGGCCTTGGTCGAATACTGTCGCAGAGCTTTGTTTTCGACCGACGCAACGAATTTGCCGTTGCTCATTTTCGTCACCTTTCGGAACACAAGGCGGTTCTCTTCGACGGCGACCAACTGCCCGTCAAAGAATTTCTCGCCCGGATAGATCGTATAAGAAAGCTTGATCGGCGTGGCTTCGACCATCGCGGCGTAACCGCGGGGCGTTTTGAAGATGCCGGTTACGGCCATTTCGTCCAACGTAAGAACGCTTGTTACCTTCGGCAGCGGCAGTCCGTTGACGGCGGCATATTCACGCTGACGCTTGTAATATTCGATCCGCTGGTCGATCGACGGAGCTCCCGTGCGAACCACTTCGGCCTTTGCCGCGGCTGATCCGGATCCGCCTCTTCGCTGCGGCCTTTCACGCGCCCAACCCGGCTTCACGAAAGGATCCCGCTGGGCCGAGACCTGCTCGACCATGCCGTACGCAAGGACGATCACACAGGCGGCAAATATGTAATTCAAGAGTCTTACGGTTGTGGTTTTGTTAATCATGACTTTTCTCTCTGGAAACGATTGGTGGGATCAAAAAGAATTATTTTGCGGGGACCGGCGGAACCTGGGCCGGACGCGGGCCGCCCTGTGCGGGTGCTGCGCCGGGCTGTCCCGGTTTGCCCGGAGCGGCTTTCGGCTGAAGAAGTTCCGGATCGGCATAATAAGCCGTCAGTAGGAACTGGGCGTGAAGCGTTTTCTGCGCCGTTTGCTTATCAAGCTGATTTATCTTGAAATCAGAGATCGAAACGATCCTCGGCAGCTTTGCCATCTTCGAGAAGAAGGCCTGCAGATTCTGGAAATTGCTGTCCACTTCGACCTCTACCGGCTTCGCCATGATCATATCTTTCTGCGTATCGTCGCGGGGCGAAAAACGCATAACGATCATTCGCGAATCGTTCGCCGTGTCCTGAAGTCCCTGAAGGACGTTGGTGATCTCACGCTGTTCGGGAAGAAGAACCTTCAGCTCTTCATACTCCATGGCTTTGCTGGCATACAGAGCGCGGAATTCGTTGATCCGCTGCGTCGCAACACGCGCCGCTTCGTTCTTTGCCTGAAGCTGGCTGACCTGCGTCGTCAATTCCTCGACCTCGGCCCGTGTGACGCTTGTGACAAAATACCAGACCGTCAGGTAAAGCAGCGAGGCGATCGCCAAAAGAATGAGCAGCTGGACATGCCATTGTAAATTTTTCAGTTTCTCTATCATCTTAGTATCCTTCTATCTAGGGATTCGATGGGCGGGATCGGCATAAAGCCGAGATCAGTTTTTAGCGACCTGTACCGGTGCGGCTCCGTTCGGGGCGGACTTATTGTCCGCGGTCGTAACGGAATTGTCAGCTCCGGCGGCCTTTGACGGCGTGTAAGCGGTCTTGATCGTGAAATCCACGAGCTGAACCTTTGGCTGTTCGCCGCCGTCTTTCGGTGCGGAGGCAAGCTGGTTCACGACTTCCTTACGCTGCGTTTCGATACTCAGGTTCGAGAACAGGCCGTTCGAAAATTCAAGGCTGCGGCCGAACTGCGTGACGGCAGATTCGTCGGGCGAGTTTCCGCGGATCGTGATCTGGTCGGCACTCTGTTCGATGCTCTGCAGATAAAGTCCGGGAACCATTGCGATCCTTTCACGCATCGCGTCGAGCACCGCACTCGGCCCGGCCTGCGAAGACCGCAGATTCTTGATGGCTTCGATTCGCAGATCGATGTTCTTGATCTTGTCCTCGAGCTCTTTCTGCTCCTTCATCACGACCTCAAGTTCCGAGGCGATCTGTTTTTGCTCCTCGAGCTGACGCTGAGCTTCGGATTTCGCCATTTGCGTGCTGATCACGTCCCAGCCGACGACCGCCGCGAACAGAAATCCGACAGCAAGTGCCATCAAAAGGAGTCGCGAGGCCGGGCTGGCGACCTTTCGGTCCACCGCACTGACGGCTCCGCCCTGCCGCTCGGTTACTGAATTCAATAAATTGATCTTGATCATTTGTTTACACTCCTCTCATGGCCAATCCGACAGCGACAGCCATTTCGGGCATTATCTCGCTCAGATAATCCGGATCGAATTTGCGTTCGTCAACTTTGATATTGCGGAACGGATCGAGAACTTCGACCGGAAGTTCGAGCCGTGCCGAAAGCTCTTCGGCCAAACCGGCGAGCTTTGAACCGCCGCCGGAGATCAATATCTTCTGCACGACCGTTTCATTGTCTTCGGTCGTAGCACGATAAAAATCGAATGTCTTCTGTATTTCCATCGCAACGACTTCCGTAACGTTGTTCATCAAGGGTTCGATGGATTTTTCCTCGATGCCTTCGGCAGCATTATTGACGCCGCGTTTAACGGCTTCGGCCTGCTGAAAGCTGAGGCCCAGGCTGCGCTGAAGAACATCGGTGAACTGGCTGCCGCCGACCGTAATGTCGCGGGTAAAGAGCGAACGGGTTCCTTTGACGATATTAACGTTCATCGTCGATGCTCCGATGTTCAGCAAGGTAACGACCTGCGATTCATCGGGCAGATAATTCATTTCGTAGCAGTTCTGCAGTGCGAAAGTATCAACGTCGATGCAGACCGGTTCCTTGCCCGAAAGCTGAACGGCCTGGCGGATCGTGTCGATCCTTTCTTTTTTGCACGCGGCGATCAGAACATTTGTCGAATCGGAGTTCTGTGCCGTTATCTGATAATCGAGACTGACTTCGGAAAGATCGTAAGGAATGTGCTCTTCGGCATGCCAATCGATCGATTCTTCCAGTTCGTCGGCGCTCATGGCCGGCAGAACTATGTTTTTGATGATCACGGAATGTCCGCTTACGCCGGTGACAACGCCCGAGGCATCTATCTGGTTCACGCCGCAAACGTTCTGGATCACATCGGAAACGGTGTTAAGCTCCATGATCTGTCCGTCAACGATCGTGTCATCCGGAAGATTCTCGAATCCGAGGCTTACGAGATTAAGGCTGTTCGCCTTTCCTTCAAGTTCGACCATTTTGATCGAACTCGATCCGATATCTAAACCGGCAACGCTTTTCTTTTTACCGAATAGCATTTTTGTGTCTCTCCTTTTCTGGCATTTGTGCCAACAAACTTCTTCAATTGTTTTCTAAATATCGGAACGGTTTGGGCAAAGGCTTTAGAAGACTTGTGCCACCTTTTGATCGACAGCGTTAGACAGGAATTTCTGACAGGCCAACTGAATGCATTACCTTGCACCCATTCCGTTCCGGATCCTTTATTGCTCGTGCTTCTGCAATATTCGATTGTGTCTCTTAGAAAACTTAAATTCGCATCGGGTGGCGATGGGAAACGACGGTTTAACGTCGTTACTCAATTAAGTTACAACATTGTATAACATCGTGTCAATACTTTTTTATCATAATGACCGAACCGTGAAAGAATATTTATCAAGATGACAGAATGGCAAAAACGCCCGTATTTTGGTGGTTTTCGTGAGAAGGCAGTATCAGATGACAATTAGTGATGTGAAAAGTGTTTCGATATCGTTCATTTTTTTTGACGATATTTTTGAAGACATAACTGCCAGGGGACGCGAAAGCCATGAACAGCTTTCTATATCTTAGGACGGCCGTTCGCGCCAGGTTCGCGGATTCGTTCCATCGTCGCGGCGTTCCATCGTGATGGCTCCGGGCGAAGGGCATACCAGGTGGCACAGGTTGCATCCGACGCACTTTTCTTCGATAACGCGCGGATATCTAGCTCCGTTCGATTCGACAAACTCGAAGCTTTGATGAGCGCCGTCCTCGCACGCGATATAGCATAGATTGCAGCGTATGCATTTTTCTTCGTTCACGTGTGCGACGACCTTGTAATTAAGGTCCAGATCGCTCCAATCGCGCACGCGCGGCACCGACCGGCCGACGAGATCGCCGGCGGTCGCGATCCCCTTTTGGTCGAGATAGGAATTCAGTCCGTCGATCATGTCTTCGACGATGCGGTAACCGTAGTGCATCACGGCCGTGCAAACTTGAACGCTTCCGGCTCCGAGCAGCATAAATTCCGCCGCGTCGCGCCAATCCGAAATTCCGCCGATACCGCTGATCGGCACGTTGATATCGGCGTCGCGTGCGATCTCCGCGACCATGTTCAGCGCGATCGGTTTCACGGCCGGGCCGCAATAACCACCGTGCGCCGTCTGGCCATTGACGTTCGGATGCGGGATCATTGTTTCGAGGTCGACGCCCATCAGCGAATTGACCGTGTTTATAAGCGA
>CBFGSN010000106.1:0-9369 GCA_965651435.1 uncultured bacterium
GTTTGATGACGATGCTGAAACAGGTTTTGCGGCGCGAGATCAAAGCCGTCGCAAAGAACAACATTCGTTTCCGCACGATCGGCAACATCGCAGGCCTTTCGCCGGACGTCCGAAAAGAGCTCGAATACGCACAGAAAATGACCGCCGACAACAACGGGCTGGTGATGAACGTCGCGCTCAATTACGGCAGCCGCGACGAGATAGTTCGGGCCGCACGGCTTGCCGTTCAGGACATTGAACGCCGCAATGATGTGATCGATAATCTGACCGAAGCCGATATCGAACGCAACCTGGATACGTACGGCCTGCCGGACGTCGATCTGCTGATACGAACGAGCGGCGAAATGCGTATATCAAACTTTCTTTTGTGGCAGATCGCGTACAGCGAGATATATGTGACGCCGACGCTTTTTCCGGATTTCAGACGAAAAGAAATTTTCGAAGCACTTATCGATTATCAAAAACGCGACCGCCGATACGGCGGGGTCAGAACATGAAAACAAGATTGCTTACAGCCGCCGTCGCTTTGCCGATCCTGATCGCATCGGTGATCTTGCCGTGGTATTTTCCGGCGACCGTTTGGATATTCGTCGCGATCGGCGTGCTGGCACTGGCGGCAGGGCTTTTCGAATTTTTTTCGCTTACGAAAAAGCTCGAATTAAAAGGCGACGCCGCGCTGGCCTACATCGGTTCGGCCGCCTTGGTCGTTGCGTTCATTTTCGACGCACCGGCGAAGGCTCCGGACCTGCTGCTGATGACGCTTGCGCTATTTACCGCCGCGTTGCTGATAACCCAGACATTTCGATTCCGCGCGGATTTTTCAAAGATGCTCGCGGGAGTCGGCGTAACGCTTTTGGGCGTGATGTACATCGCCTTTCTGGGCGGATTTCTCATTGCCACGCGCGTGGGTTTTGAACACGTTCCGGGACTTTCGACAGACCTGCTTTTATTCTTTCTGATCGTGATCTTCGGTTCGGACGCCGGAGCATATTTTGCCGGCCGCGCGTTCGGCAAGCACAAACTCGCACCCGCGATATCGCCCGGTAAAACGGTCGAAGGCTTGATCGGCGGACTCGTCGCGGCCGCGGGTTTTGCGGCGCTTTGTACGCTGACCTTTTTCCCCGAACTTCCGTATAGATTTTCGATCGCGCTCGCGGTCGTAATGGCTGCCGTCGGCGTTCTCGGCGACCTCGCCGAAAGCGCTATGAAACGAGGTTCGAAAACAAAAGACGCCGCCAGCATTCTGCCCGGCCACGGCGGCCTGCTCGACCGCCTAGACAGCCTTCTGTTCAACGCCCCGATCTTGTATTACTTTGCAAGGTTTTACTTTTAATGGTGATGAATATGAACCTAAGATCGATTCTTCTGATTTCGCTGATCTTTTCTTGTTGACTCAAACAACGAACGCTCAAGACGAGAAAGAACTTATTATTCCCAACGCTGTCTCGGAAACCGAAACGAAAGCCGACCAGCCGCCGGGTTCGATGCAGCTCTTAGACGGCTACATCCATACGAAATCAGATCACGCCATTTACAAGCCTAACGGTGTCGCGTGCGATCAAAAGCTCTTCGTTCGTCGGGATGACCTCGAGTTTTGTTCGCGAATCTTCGGTGCTGAAAATTCCGGCTGTGCCGTTCATTAGTCCGGCGTTTTTTTGTTCGTCGGCATGGATCCCGAACCATTCCAGCCCGCTGCAGATCTCCGCTCTCGTCCGCGCCGAATTTTCGCCGATGCCGCCCGAAAAAACGATCGCGTCGGCGCCGTTCATTGCCGCCAGATACGAACCGATGTATTTTCTTATTCGATAACAGAATATCTCGATCGCAAGCCGTGCGCGGCGGTCCTGCGATTCTTCCGCTTCGGCGAGAAGTTCGCGCATATCATGCGTCAGGCCCGAAACACCCAGCAGGCCGGATGATTTGTTCAGCAGGTTATCAACCTCGTGCACGGTCATTCCTTCCTTATCACAGATAAATTCGACGATCGCAGGATCAAGGTCGCCGGAACGCGTTCCCATCACCAAACCTTCGAGCGGCGTGAAACCCATCGATGTGTCGATGGAATTTCCGTTCTTTACCGCGGCGATCGAACAGCCGTTGCCCAAATGCAGCGTAATTATATTGACGTTCTTGCGCGGAATGCCGTGGATCGTCCGATATTGATAGGCGATGTAGCGGTGCGAAGTGCCGTGAAATCCATATCGCCGGATCTTATGACGACGATAAAACTGATACGGTATCGCGTAAAGATATGCGCGCTCCGGCATTGTATGATGAAACGCCGTATCGAAAACGGCCGCCTGCGGAATGTTTCGGCCAAATGCCGCACGCGCCGCGTTTATGCCGTCGATATTTGCGGGGTTATGAAGCGGAGCCAGATCGATGCATTCCGTAATGCCGCGAAGTACGTTGTCATCGATCAGAACAGACTGTGAAAAATGTTCGCCGCCGTGAACGACGCGGTGTCCGACGGCGTGAATGTCGCCAAGACCGCCTACGCCCTCAATTTCCGTTGCTTCGTCGCTGATCCACGCGAGCGCGGCGTCAAGCGCCGACCTGATATCGCGGATCGGTCGGGCGGACCGGACAAGCTCGGCGTCTCCGGACCGGAACGTCAGCAAAGCCGCTCCGCCAATGCGTTCTATCAAACCTTTTGCGAGCATTCGGTCGCCGCGTGTTTCTATCTGTTCGGGGCTCGTCGAGATCAATTGAAATTTCAGCGACGAGCTGCCGCAGTTCAGCACAAGGATATTCATGGCTATATTCTAACGTATGTCTGCTATTAAGAAACTCGGCAAAAAGGTTTGCGCAAACTCGCGTTAATCCTGTATCATCAGCTTTAATTTATGAACGCAGTTCGGTTTAATGACGATAATAATTGATCGGCGAGAGTGTTACGAAAATTGACGCTCCGCCTTTCGTATGTCATTGACCGAAAGGCGTTTTTTGTTTTTTTGTCCGCGAAAGACGCTAAATATGCGAAAAAGAAGATAATGCCGGAAATATTGTACAAGAACGAGAGCTATAAAATAATGGGAGCATGCTTCGAAGTCTATAAAAATAAAGGTTGTGGGTTTAGCGAACCAGTTTACCAGGAATGTCTCTCGATCGAATTTGAAATGGCGGGAATACCATTCATCTCACAACCGGCATTCGAGATGGAGTACAAAGGACGCAAGCTTAAACAATTCGTTAAGCCTGACTTTCTTTGTTACGGAAAAATAATCCTTGAGATAAAGGCGTTAGATAATTTATTAGATATTAGTCGAGCCCAAGTATTGAATTATCTGAATGCAACCGGCTTTGACCTGGGTATCCTAGTTAACTTTGGACATTTTCCAAAATTGGAATATGACCGGCTGGCAAATGATAGGAACCGCGGACGAAATAAAAGTATTTATTCCAGTATTGCAGATCTTTTGGCCGATTAAAATGGGTATTTTCTCGCGTCTTTTTGCGTATTTCGCGGAAATGGATTTATTAGTATGTTAGATACACTTGGAAATTTGGAGCGCACTCACACGTGCGGTGAGCTGCGTGAAGCGAACGTCGGCGAAAGCGTCGTTCTGATGGGTTGGGTCGCAAAGAAGCGCGATTTTGGCGTATTTACGTTCATTGACCTTCGCGACCGCGAAGGCCTCACGCAAGTCGTGGTCAGTTCGGAAACCGCCGCCGAGGCTCACGCGAAAGCGAAGAACATCCGCGGCGAATTCGTCATCGCGGTCAAAGGCGACGTCGTTTCACGCGCCGAAGGCACGCACAATGCAAAACTTGCGACCGGCGATATCGAAATAAAAGTTTCCGAATTGCTTGTGTTGAACGACGCAAACGTTCCGCCGTTTCAGCTTGAGGTTGCGGGGTCCGAAAATTTGGCGAGTGAAGATACGCGTTTGAAATACCGCTATCTCGATCTGCGTCGTCCACAGCTTCAGCATAATATCCGAATGCGTGCGAAAGCCGTTCGTGCGATCCGCGAATATTTCGATGCACGCGGATTTATCGAAATAGAAACGCCGATACTTTTGAAATCCACGCCCGAAGGCGCACGCGATTTCATTGTCCCGTCGCGCATTCACACCGGAAAATTCTTTGCGCTTCCGCAATCGCCGCAGATCTTGAAACAGATAACGATGATCGCGGGTTTTGATAAGTATTTTCAGATAGCGCGGTGTTTTCGCGATGAAGATCTGCGTGCCGACCGCCAGCCCGAATTCACGCAGCTCGATATGGAAATGTCGTTCGTCAACCGCGAAGCCGTTTACCGGGAAATGGAAGGAATGTTCAATCACGTCCTGCGGCTTATCGATGTCGAACTTCCCGCCGAATGGCCGAGAATGACCTACGCCGAAGCGATGCGCCTATACGGCAGCGACAAACCGGACCTTCGTTTCGGAATGGAGCTCCGGGACCTTTCTTCAAATTTGGAAGGCACGGATTTCGGCCCGTTCGCGGATGTTTTGGCAAAAGGCGGCGAGATAAAATGCATTGTCGTAAAGGGCAAAGCCGATTATTCGCGAAAACAGCTTGACGAACTTCAGGAATTTGCGAAGCGTTATGGTGCGGGTGCGATGGCGTGGATAAAAATTCCTGTCAGAACCGGGAGCGATAGCGACGGGGCTCCCGGTTCGTCGCTTCTAAAAGTGCTTGGTCAGGAAAAGATCGTCGAGTTGGCAACAGTTGCCGGTGCAGAAGAAGGAGATGCGGTTCTGATCGTCGCCGGGCGCAAAAGCGTCGTTGCGGCGTCGTTGGGAGCTTTGCGCAGCGAGATAGCGCGGCGCGAAAATTTGATCGACCGTGATAAGTACGAATGTCTTATCGTCACGGAATTTCCGATGTTCGAACACGACGAGGAAACCGATACATACGTTGCGGCGCATCATCCGTTCACATCGCCGATGGACGAAGATCTGGAAATGTTCCGCACGGCGATCAACGATCCGTCGCAGCATCACCTTCTCGGAAAGGTTCGGGCAAAGGCTTATGATGCGGTCATAAACGGTTATGAATGCGCCGGCGGTTCGATCCGTATCCACCAAAAGGACGTGCAGGCATTGAATTTCAAAGCGCTGGGAATGTCGCCCGAATCTGCGCGGTCGCAGTTCGGATTTTTCCTTGACGCGCTCGAATACGGCACGCCGCCGCACGGCGGTTTTGCCGCCGGGATCGAACGTACGTGTATGATATTATGCGGAACCGAAAACATCCGGGATGTTATGGCGTTCCCGAAAACGGCGTCCGCCCAAGACCTGATGATGGATTCGCCCGGCATCGTCGATCCGACACAGCTCGACGAACTCGGCATCGACGTGTCGGAACGGGACGAATAGCGGGCGGACCTTCGAATATCCGGAGAAAGAGTCCGAACCGCCGGAACTAACTACTTGGTGACAGTATGGTTGATCGATCAATAATAAACGCGCTTGAGGCGGCATTGGAAGCAGATCCTTCGAATGTGCCGCTTCGTGTGCATCTTGCATCCGTGCTTTTCGAAGGAGGCGAGGTCGAAGAGGCATCGGGGCATATCACACAAGCGCTCGGTGTTGATCCTACGGACGCGAACGCCTTGAAGTTGGCGGCGGACATTTCGGAAAAGCTCGGCGATCTTGCAAAAGCCACCGCGTACCGAAAAATACTTAACGCAATTTCCGGTTCGCCTGCTCCGGCCGAAAGACGTCCTGTGCGGGAACGCGATGAATGGGCCGACGTACTCGAAGAAGGCCCGGCCGAACCTCTTCGTGTCGGCGACGACATATTTGATTCGCCGGAGGACATCGGGTCGATCGAAATTCCGGACCTGCGTTTGGATGACGTCGCCGGAATGGAAGACGTAAAGCGAAGGCTTGATCTCGCGTTTCTGTCGCCTCTGAAAAATCCTGAGATGATGAAGCTTTACGGAAAATCGCTTCGCGGCGGACTTTTGCTTTACGGAGCACCCGGCTGCGGCAAGACCTTTATCGCACGTGCCGTCGCCGGCGAACTTGGCGCAAGGTTCATCACGATCGGGCTGTCGGACATTCTGGATATGTGGATCGGAAGTTCCGAAAAGAACATCCATTCCATCTTTCAGCAGGCGCGAAGGAACGCTCCGTGTGTTCTTTTCTTTGACGAACTGGACGCACTCGGCCGTAAAAGATCGCTCAACCGGCATTCTGGAAGCGGCGCGATCACGCAACTTCTGTCGGAACTTGACGGCATCGAACAGGGTAACGAAGGCGTTTTTGTGCTTGCCGCCACTAATCATCCGTGGGATGTTGATACGGCACTTCGCCGACCCGGCAGGTTGGACCGAACGGTTTTGGTTCTGCCGCCGGATGAAAAAGCACGCGCCGGAGCGATCGAGTTTCATCTTCGCGGAAGGCCGGCGGATTCTACCGTGAATATTCCGCTTCTTGCAAAAGAGACGAATGAATATTCCGGCGCAGACCTTGCACATCTGGTTGAGTCGGCCGCGGAGTTCGCTATGCACGAATCGCTTGAAACCGGCAACGTCCGGTCGATCTCGCACGAAGATTTTAAGAAGGCATTTCGGGAGATAAGGCCTTCGACGCGGTCGTGGTTCGAGATGGCCAAAAACTACGCATTATTTGCAAATGACGGCGGCGTTTATGACGATCTGCTTGCCCATTTGCGAAAGTTGAATATGCTCTCATGAAGCCTGAAGACATCGTAGAAAGCTACTTTAAGAACCTTGAACGTGCCGAGATCCTGATCGAACTCGAACGCTGGCCCGAAGCTCTTGACGTGCTCCGAGAACATCTTTCGGTCTATACGGATGATTACGGTGCCCTTTGCCGCATGGCGGTCTGTCATCACGCTCTCGGGGAATTTCAGACGGCATACGACCTTACCAAACGAGCCATCGAAGCAGCACCCGATGGAGAATGGGCCTATCGGATACAGAGTTTTATTTTTGCATCGAACGGCGAGCACAAACGTTCGCTCGACGCCGCACAACTTTGCGTCGAACATGCGCCTGAGCTGCCTGAAGCATTGCAATGTCTTTTTTCCGCGCAAGTGAATTTTGGCGAGTTGGACAAAGCTGCCGAAACGCTCGATTTGCTTAAGAAGATCGTTCCCGATTCGTCAGAAACCCACGAAGCGACGGGCTTTCTAGCTTTGAAACTCGATAAGTTCCAAGATGCGGAATCTGCGTACCTTGAGGCTTTGAAAATAGATCCGCAGTCGGTGACAGCCCTCAATAATTTGGGCGTTGCTTATATGAATATGTCGGAAAAAGGCCTCGGCTACCATTACCGGGAAAAGGCTCTGGAAATGTTCAACCGCGCGGCGAGAGCCCAGCCGACATTTAAGACCGCGCAGGAAAATATATCTGCCGCATCAACTCCCTTAAAATTTACGGCACCTATCGGTCTTTTTGCGGTGATCTGGGTCGTCTTAAAGATCCTTGGCGGAGCGGCCGACGCTACCCGACCGAAATTCGATGCTGCCGAACTCGCTCCGGCCGAGCCGTTGATGATGCAGATACTTAACGGTTATACATTTCTTTGCCTCGGAGGTTTGGTCGTCGCTTCGCTGTTTTTGCTAAGCCCGAGATTCCGGCAAAAAGCCTATTACGAACTTACGAAAAGTCGTCTTTGGCTCATCATTTCGGCGGTATTTGTGATCCCGGCATTCTATTATCTGGTTTCGTTTTGGAAGCTTGGCGTTCGCGCAACTCCTTTCACGGGAGCGTTGTTCGGATTGTCGATGGTGATCACACTTATTTCGGGTATCAACTGCCTCGTCAGGCTTCGGTCGAGCTGATGAACGAATCGGTTTATTGAACTATTGGCTGCGGTTTGTCGTAGAATAGAACTGATAATGGCTAATAAATTCGATACAAATCCGCTTGACCCCGATTTTCCGAAACGTGCCGCCGCGGACGCAGAGGCAGCAGCGGAAACATCGCGGCTTCCGCGCGAAACGGACAGCCGATTTGATCGCGGAAGTATTACGGAGGACGAAACGCGGCGGTTTTCGGATGTGGAATTCAACACATACGCATACGGAGATCCGCAGGCGGCGGCGATGTACCAGGCGCCGGTTCCGCGTTTGAACCGTGCGGACGATCATCGTGTCGCAAAGGTCGGGCTGCCTGAAAAATGGCTTATCGGACTGCCGTACATTCCGTTCCACGTCGGGCTGGTGGCCGGCATTATTCTCCTTCTCGTTATTCCGAAAGAAGAGACAAAGGTCCGTTTTCACGCGGCGCAAGGGTTGGCGGCGCATGTTGGAATTCTGCTTATCAGCATGCTCCTTGGCGGACTCGGAAACATCTCAAGCATCGCCGACGTCGGAAGTTTTGCATTTTATGTGGTTACCACAATAATGTTGATCGTTTTCGCTATTCGGGCGTGGCAGGGCAAACCGGTTCATATCGAATCTGTCGAAGATATGACGAATTGGCTCGAGGAGAAGATCAAACCCAGGGCTTAATTGACCAATGACCATCTTTTGTCCAAAATGCGGCAACGCCGTTCAGGACGGATTAAAATTCTGCAATAGCTGCGGCAACAGGCTTCGGCGTGAACGGTCGCGCGATGGCGGAAACAACGCGCCGCTGCTGATAGTTTTGGGCGCGGCAACCGTGATAGCTGTTTTCGGTTTTGGCGGCCTGATCGGTTTTATTGCTCTGCTGCTCAAAAACGCCGTAAAGGAAGAACTTGTCGGACTGGCGATCGCGATGTGGCTTTTCGTTATTGTCCTGCTCGACGTAATGCTGATCCGCAAGGCGTCAAAGCTGATCGATAACCATGTTGCTGAACGCGGCGGCTCCGGCGATATCGAAATGCCATCGTCGGAAAAAACGTCCGCTCCTTTGCTAAAACGGCGTTCGACCGCACAGCTCGAAGAACACCGCGAACCCGCAGCCAGTGTTATCGAACACACCACGCGCACGCTTGATAAAGAACCGTTTCGCGAACGGTGACGCGGAAGTTATTATAGAAATATGGGCACAGAAAAATCGATACAGGAAACCTATTCGCCGAACGGGTTGTGCTTCGGCTGCGGACCGAAAAATGAAAAAGGCCTGCGTATCCGCAGCTTTGCCGAATGCGACGAACTCGTTGCCGAATGGCGGGCCGAAAAACACCACGAAGCTTTTCCGGGCGTGCTGAACGGCGGAATTATCGGAGCTTTGCTCGATTGTCATTCGAACTGGACGGCCGCTTATTTCCTGATGAAACGCGACGGCAAGGACGAAGCTCCGTGCACCGTCACCGCCGATTTTCACGTCAAACTCCTTCGCCCGACACCGAGCGACGCGCTTATCACGTTAAAGGCGCGCGTCGTCGAATCCGCCGAAGACCGCGCCACCGTCGAAGCCGAACTCATCGCCAACGGCAAGGTCTGCGACACATGCCGCGG
>CBFGSN010000107.1:0-9295 GCA_965651435.1 uncultured bacterium
GATCTGCGATCTGCGATCTGCGAATTTCGGTTTGCGATCGTGAGTGATCCAACTTTGGATCGCCGGGCCTACTACAGGATCTGAAATCTGAAATTTGAAATTGAATAAGGCCGCACGGAGCGAATCCATGCGGCCTTTTTCTGTTCAAAAGTGCGGTTTCTATTTCAGCCGCACGGTGATGTAAATGGTCGAACCGCGACGCGATATGAGCAGCGCGACCGGTCCGTCGCCGGCTTTGTCGAGAGCGGCCTGAACCTCTTCGGCGGAATTCACAGCTTGACGGTTTATCTCCAGGATCACGTCTCCGCGTGCGATACCTGCAGCCGCGGCCACACCGTTCGCGTCAACGTTCGAAACGAACATACCTTCGGAATCCGATGACAGTTCGAACTGCTTAGCGATCTGCGGCGTTACCGGAATAAGCGTTACGCCGAGCTTTCCGTTTTCCGTATTGCCGCCGGGTTTGTTCGGGTCGCCCTGAACTGCTCCGGTTTCGTCGGTCTTTACCTCGTCGAGCGTGGCTTTGATCTCTTCTTCCTTACCGTCGCGAAGTACTTTTATCGTGACCTCGGTTCCGGGCTGCGTTCCGGCGACCTTGTTACGAAGAACGTTCGTGTCCTCGACCTTTTCGCCGTTAAATGCCGTAATGACATCGCCGCGTTTGATTCCCGCTTTTGCGGCGGCACTACCGTCGCGGACGCCGCTGATCAGAACACCTTCGGTGGTGTTGAGGCCCAGGGCCTTGCTCATGTCGTCACTTAAATTCTGGATCGTGACCCCGAGCTGTCCGCGGTGAACGACACCTTCCTTAAGAAGCTGTTCCATCACCGATTTCGCCATATTCGACGGGATCGAAAATCCGATGCCGATGTTGCCGCCGGATGTCGAAAGGATCTGAGAGTTTATTCCGATCAGCTCGCCGTTCAGGTTGACGAGAGCTCCGCCGGAATTTCCGCGGTTGATCGCGGCATCAGTTTGTAGAAAATCTTCGTAGCTGCCGTCGCTTAGTCCTGTGCGGCGGCCCTTCGCGGAAATAATTCCCGACGTGACCGATTGGCCGATGCCGAGCGGGTTGCCGATCGCCAAAACGATGTCGCCGACACGCACATTGTCGGAGTTTCCGAGACTCAGGAACGGCAGGTTTTGGGCCTCGATCTTCAGCACGGCCAAGTCGCTGAGTTTGTCGATACCGACCACCTTGGCGTCGAACGATTTATTGTCGATCGTCATGACCGTGATCTTTTCCGCGCCGTCAACGACGTGAGCGTTCGTCAGGATCGACCCGTCCGCGCTGACGATAACGCCGGAACCGACACCGCGTTCGGGACCGCGCCGCTGGGGTTCGAACTGCCTAAAGAAATCATCGAACGGTGTCTGCGGCCGTGTGGGTTGCGGCTGTGCTTTCGTTACTGCTTCGATGCGGACGACCGCGGCGGACGTTTTTTCAACAACATCGGCGTAGGAAGTCCTGATGCCTTCGGCGTTGACCGGTGCCGGAGTTGAATCTTGCGGAGCCGGGGCAGCCGGAGGAGCTTCTCCGCCATTCAATAGTCCGGGTTTGCAGCCGGCGAATATCGCGGCCGCGGCGATCACAAAAACGAATAAAAGGTTCTTATAATACATAGAAGATTCTCCAGAAAAAAACAAAATTCAGTGAATATTTTACATCACCGCAATTTCTAATCAAAAAAGAGGACACTTTCATCATACGACGAAGCGTCCTCTGCGGTTCGTGAAAACTAGTAATTATCAGCGTCCGATGACCTTTGCGGTTCGGTCGCGAAAGATATAAGCCAGCGATTTGTAGATCAGTTTGGCGCATAAAAATGCGGGCGAATCATAACTTTCGACATACGAATATTCGACCAGATCCATGCCGACGATCCGTTTCTTTTCGGCGAGTTTTCGGATCAGGGTAAGCGTTTCGTACCAACCGAGTCCGCCGGGTTCGGGCGTTCCGGTCGTCGGTACAAGGCTTGGATCGAGCCCGTCTATGTCGATCGTCAGATAGACGTTTTCCGTTAGCGAATCGACCGCTGCGTCGATCCAATTCGTCTTGCCGACGATGTCCTGTGCCCAAAAGATCCGTGTCGGGATCCCGGTGTCGATCAAGCGGGCTTCGTCGGCGGAGATCGAACGGATGCCGACCTGAACCGACGGTATCTTTAGATCTTTAACAACGCGTGCCATGATCGACGCATGTGAATGCGGCGTGCCGTCGTAGGTATCGCGAAGATCGGCGTGCGCATCGATCTGCAGCACGCTCATATTGTGGAATTTTTCGGCGTGAGCCTTGATGATCGGAGCCGAAACGGAATGCTCGCCGCCGATCATACAGACGAATTTTTCCTCCGCAAGCAGGTCTTTCGCCTGCGTGTAAAGGTCGTTCATCATGGTTTCCGGATCGGGACGCGGTTTGAATTCTTCGAGTGTGTGTATGCCGAGCTTATAAACCTCTGCGTCGGTTTCCTCTTCGTAGAGTTCCATATTGCGCGACGCATCAACGATCGCCATCGCACCGGCTCCGGTTCCGACACCGTAGGAAACGGTGCCCTCATAAGAAACAGGCCAAATGAATACACCGGCGGAATCACGAGCCGAATATTCCGGTTCGTCGATCCCGCCAAAATTCATTGGTAAGTTCGCAGATTCGCTCATGATAATGCTAAAGCGTTTTTAACCTTACGGCACATCGACCGTCATATCCTTGCCCGTGAACGTGAAATTGGGACGCTTGCGTCCTTTCATGAATTTCGCCGCCGTCTGGGAAAGCGCGGTTATGATCATCGGCAGGGCGATCGACGGATCGCTCGGAACGAATGCGGTCGTCGCGCCTTTATGAAGCTTGCCGAAAGGTGTCGTATGGTTGCCGGAGAACGAAGGCGTACGCGTATCGAGCGGCTGCGGATCGGTCGTGATCGATATCGCATATTTGTGGCCGCGATGTGTCGTTCGCGTGATATAAGCCGAATTTTCGGCCATGTTCACCATGTTCTGGCTCGACGAACTGCCGAGTGTGATGACGCCGGAGTTACGTGTTTTCTGAGCGATCGTCATCATCTCCATCGTGTCCTGAGTTGTGTCGAACGTCAGGTGAAGCTTCTTTTCGAAACGTGCGCGGGCAATGCCGACAGCGAGTTCGGTGCTCATGATATCCGGCGAAAAGATCGGGATGCGGGCTTTGAACGCGGCGGTCATAATACCGTCTTCGTGTGCGATCTCGGCAAGTTCACGGCCCATAAGATGGAGAAATTCGCGCATAGAATGCGGACGCGTCAGTTCGAGCTGATTTATCACGCTGCCGACCCATTCGTCGGCTTCCTGATATTCTTCGCGGTTCGCGAGCAGATCGCCGACGCGAACGACCGAAGCGGCTTCGAGGTCTTCGTCGTTCATGCTCGGATGAGCCTGATAATGGCTTCGGCCGAGTGTTTCATGGATGTCGTGGAACAGAACCGTGCCGGACATGACGATCACGTCAACGAAGCGGTTCTTAATTACATACGCCAGAAGCCGGCGCATACCCGACGTGATAAGGTTACCGGATCCGCACAAATAGATCGTCGAATTGTCGTCGAGCATATCAAGCCAGATGCGGTGAGCCTCGGCCAATTGTTTTGCGCCGAAACCGGCTCCTTCCATCTTTTCCAAAAGGCCCGCGACAGACCGGTCGCGGTCGATCGGCACCGGACGGGTCGGAACCGTCAGGAATTTAGAAGCCTTGGTTTTCTTTTGAGCTACCATAATTTCTCCATCATTTAATAGAACGTTTATTTAAATATCACGATTTAAAAAGCAATCGCCTGCGCTCCGGATATATCGGCCGGTGCGTCTTCGGCCTATCAGCGGCCGCGGCTGTTGGGAGTCAGATACGTATAAGCATTCGCCTGCTGTTCGTAATGGTCGATCAGTTTATTTCCTTCCTCCGTCGAAAGGTTCCCATCCTTGATCCGTTTCATAACGGCTTTGCGGAAGTGGTCGGTGAGCTGATCGCTGTCATATCTTACAGACGCAACTGCGTCATACAAGGTTGCGCCCTGGATGACTTTTTTTATTATATGGCCTTCTTCGCCAATAAAGATGTGCGCTTCGTGGGGAACCCCGAAGAGATTATGGTTATTTCCCATAACTTCCTGATATGCGCCGACGAGCATCACAGCAATATAATACGGCTCGTTGCGGTCCAATTTGTGGAGCTCGAGCACGGGTTTAATATCGTGGAGATCGACGAATTTATCGACAATGCCGTCCGAATCACACGTTATATCACATAGCGTAGCATATTCTGTCGGCTTTTTGTTGAGTTTATGTATCGGAACTATCGGAAAAAGCTGCTCCAAAGCCCAATTATCCGGCACCGAGCGAAAGACCGAGAAGTTTGCCAGGTATTTTGCGCACAAAAGCCGCTGAAGGTCGTCGAATTCCTCCGAGATGTATTTTTTCTGCTGTGCGTACTGATTTGCTTTCTCGCAGACGTCCCAGAACAGCACTTCGCCTTTGCCTTTGTCCTCGAGCGTGATCAGCCCGAGATTGAACATCGTAAAGAGTTCTTCGCGATTTTCGAGGGCATCGTGATAATATTCGCGGTAATTTTTGCCGTTGATCGCGTCACGAAGGTCCCAAAGTTCGCGTACCACCTGCGGATCGTCTTCGTCGAGTTCAAGCGGCGTTAGGTCTTCGACGACCGTTTCGATCTCGTCCTGAATATTCGTTACGAAAACCGCGTGATACGCGGAAAGATATCGTCCGGATTCCTGAATGATCGTCGGATGCGGAACATTCTCGTCGTCGCAGACGGTTTTGATCACATATATTACGTCGTTGGCGAATTCCTGGCTGTTGTAGTTCGCCGACGATTCGAAGGACGTTCGCGAACCGTCATAATCGACCGCCATGCCGCCGCCGACATCAAGATATTTGATCGGTATCTCCATCTGGCGGATCTTTGCATATGTGCGCGCAGCTTCCTTCATCGCATTTTTGATGCGTTTGATGTCCGTTAGCTGCGATCCGATATGGAAATGAAGGAGCGTCAGCAGATCGATGCGGCCCGCTTCCTGCAGTCGGCGCACAACCTCAAGAATCTCCGTCGTCGTCAGGCCGAATTTCGCCGCCTCGCCGCCGGATTTTTCCCATTTGCCCGAACCTTTCGAATAAAGCTTTACACGAACGCCGAGCATCGGCAGGGAAGCGTTCGGATCGTTGGCCGTGATCTCTTCGACGAGTTTGAGCGTATGGTCAAGCTCGCTGAGTTTTTCGATGACGATAACGACGTTCTTTCCGGAAGCCGAACCGGCGAAGGCGAGTTCGACAAAGTCACGGTCCTTGAAGCCATTCAGAACAAGCAGGCTGTCTTTGCTTTGTTCAAGGCCGAGAGCGGCATAAAGCTCCGCTTTTGAACCGGCTTCGAGCCCGAAGTTATACCGCGAAGCTTCTTTCAGGTATTCTTCGATGACGCCGCGGTTCTGGTTCACCTTCATCGGAAAAACACAGAGGTGCCCGCCGTCATATTCGAATTCCTTGATCGCCTTTTTAAAGGATGTCTGGAGCTTTCGGATCTGTCCGAACAGAAGCTGCGGGAACCGCAGCAAAATGGGCGTGTTTATTCCGCGTTTTCTGAGATCGTCAATGATCTCTTTCAGATCGGCCGTAAGGCTCCCGTCTTCCGGTGCCCGGACGATCATGTTTCCTTTTGAATTTACGCCGAAGTAATCGGCTCCCCAGTTCTGAATCCCGTAGGTTTCAATCGTCTTATCAATAATTTCGCTCAACTGACGCGTCTCCCGCTTCGAATTTATTCGAATCCCAAAAACAAAAATTATAGCTTAATAAAAATCTATCAAAAATCAAAACGCTAAACAATATAAAAGTTCTTTGCGGTAAAGGGTTTATCGTAATGGCAGTGTTCTGGCATAAACGTTGCACCCGTATCATATCGAGACGCACTCGCAGATGTCTCGATGATTTGTAAAGTATTGAAAATACATTAGTTAAGTAAAATTTCTATTAGAAGCTCACACATAAGTGACAAAAAAGGGTGTCACTTTATGTCAGAAATGGCAGAGAGGTAATTAAAATGCCCCAGAATAATAACGAAAAAGGTTTCTCGTTGATCGAACTGCTTCTGGTTGTAGTGATCATCGGCATCGTCGCCGCGATGGCTGTTCCGGCATATCAAAAGGCGACCCGAGCCGCTGAAAACAGCACGACATTCGCAACAATGCGCACTATCGCCCAAACCCAAGTCGGCTTTTTCTCGCAGAAAAGCAGGTTCGGACGGCTCGCTGAGATCAACGCTCTGGTCGGCCACGGTCTGGGAACCGAGGTTGGCGACAAGCTTGTTCGAAACAAATTCACATTCGAGATGAATCCGGTCGCACCCACGGACGAGCAACTTAAACAAGAGTATTTTATTTCCGCGACCCGCTCGGTAACCGGCGACGACATTGTCTATCGTTACGAGTTGAACCAAACCGGCGAGATCCAGCAGGTCCTGCCGTAATCAACACCTCAGGAGCTTTTCGCCCGCACGAAGAGCTCCTCTCCTTCAGCCCCCGAATTGTCATGACGCTTTTCGAAGACTTAATAGTCGAATTAAAGAACGAGAATCTTTTAGAGGAAACCGTCGTTGAGGTCGTTGACCAAAAGTCCGCCACAGACGACGAGTTCCTCGGCATTCAGGACGAAGCTATCGACGCCGCAATGGCGGAGGAATTCGTCCAGCCGCTCGACGCCGCAGACCCGATGCTGGAACAGCTTTCCGAGATGGAAAAACCTGTTTCGCGCGGTGAATTTTACCGTAAGCGGGCGACCGATGAGATGAACAGCCTGCAGATGGTCGAACATGTCTTTTCGGCGATCGAACGTGAACACATGAAGATCGCGCCGGTGCCGTTCGATGACCTGAAGGCCAAGATGGCCTTGAGCCGTTTTATGCAGGTATCGGACGACCACCGCTCCGACGCGCATGTCCAGGCCGATTTCGACCTGATGAAGGAAACCGAGGCGTGGAATTCGTCGCTCGCGCAGCGAGACGGCCAGATATCCATCGCTAATCTTCGCCGCTTTTGCGAAACGTCCCAGCCGCCGCTGAGTTCGCAGGCAATGCTTTCGCTTGCGAGGTTTTACCGCAATTCGCAGTTCAGCGAAGCAACGCGTGCGAAATTCGAATTCATAATGACGCGCCTTTTCGCCCGCGAAGGCGATTTTCAGAAGCGCTTCACCATCTTCGAATTCGATGAAATGATCGGCCATATCAAAACGTTCTACGGTGATTGGTCGAGCGTGTCGCTTTATGATCAGGGCGACGATACGAACCTCGAAAAAGCCGTCGCAACATTCAACGGACTTGCGAGCGAGATCGAAGGTTACGATTCGTTTGATGACGTGCTCGCCGCGGGATTTTTCGACCGCGTGCGCAATTTTAAGGAAGCGACCCGCGAGATGTTCTTTGCACCGCAGGTCACCGCCGCCGCGATCATCTGCAATGCACGCATCGGGAATAAATTCGTCGATCTGATCCAGAAAGAAAGGCTGCGCACCAGCCCGAAACTTACAGCCGAAAAATACGGCGATCAGCATGATCCGATCCTTTCGGACGCGGCCGGAAAAACGGTTAATTTGATCGAAGTTCTACGCAGCAACGACATCGATCTCGCGTCGATAGAAGAGCCTGTCGAGGCGATCGATACCGGACATGCATTCACATTTGGCGGCGTGTCCGATACGGCGCGAAGCTGGTTCAAGTTCGATCTGTTCGCGGTGAACCGATGGATGGTGGTCCTGACGGTTATTGCGATCGCGGCATCTGTCGGAATGTATATCTGGGCGGATCAGGCAGCCGTCGCGGACACCGGCGTTGTAAAAGCAAAGGTTGAAACGATCAGCGATGCGAAGCTCGGTGAGCATATAAAGACCGCTCGCTCAACGAAAGAAACGTTCTACGGCGTGCTCCGGCCTACGTGGAATGAAATGAACGAGGATCAGCAGAAAAACCTTTTGCAGAATGCCTGGACGTATGCCAAAAACAAGGGCTTTCGTCGCGTATTGTTACTGAACGACCGCGGCAGAACGGTCGGATTCGCAGATGATGTCCAATCGACGATAACGAATCAGTAGCGACAAAAATGTAGGAGCGAGAAGCAGCGTCCTACATAAATGTAGTAACCGCTACCTGCTTGGAAACGGGCAGAAAGCTCTACATATTGTAATAAAAGAGTTTAGTCCTCCTACTCTTCCACAGACGAATCGTGGTATTCCGCTTGCACTCTTTAACATTGAGAGTGCAGGCGGCTTTTTTTGCGTCCGCATACGAAGTTTAAGTATAGACCAGGATATTAAGAACGATTAAAAACATGACATTTGATGAAAAGATGAACGCTAAGAATGTTCTGACCGCGGCCGCCGACCACGAAGCCCGGTTTTTGGACGTACGTTTTACGGACCTTTTCGGTTCGTGGCACCATTTGACATATCCGATCAGCCAGTTAACCGAAGATTGTTTCGAAGATGGGTTCGGTTTTGATGCGTCGAGCCTTCGCGGCTGGGCGGCGATCAATGAATCGGACATGCTTCTGGTTCCGGATCCGAGCAGATTCTGGATCGATCCTTTTACGGACGAAACGACGATCTGCCTTATTGCGAACGTCGTCGATCCGATCACGAAAGAAGGTTACGGGCTCGATCCGCGTTCTGTTGCGGTTCGGGCGGAAAGCTACCTGCGGTTCACAGGAATAGCGGATACGGTTTACGTCGGCCCAGAAGCCGAATTTTTTGTTTTTGACGAAGTGAATTTCCGTAACGACCAGAATTCCGCCGGCTTCACGCTGGATTCCGAAGAAGGACATTGGAATACGAATCGCCGCGGAACGGACGGATCGCCCAACCTTGGCTATCATATTCGGCCAAAGGAAGGCTACGTTCCGGTGGCACCGGTCGATACGCTTATCGATCTTCGCAACACGATATCGACGCTGCTCGGCGAAGTCGGCATCGATGTCGAATGCCATCATCACGAGGTTGCGACCGCCGGCCAATGCGAAATAGATTTCAGGTTCTCAGACCTCTTGCACACGGCCGACAATTTGATGCTGTTCAAATACATCGTTAAAAATACTGCCGTTGCTCACGGCAAAACGGCGACGTTCATGCCGAAACCGCTCTACGGCGATAACGGTTCCGGCATGCACGTACATCAATCGTTATGGAAAGACGGCGAACCGCTGTTCGCGGGCGACCAGTATGCCGGACTTTCGGAAATGGCGAAATTTTATATCGGCGGATTGCTGAAGCACGC
>CBFGSN010000108.1:0-9253 GCA_965651435.1 uncultured bacterium
TTATCGCGGGCCGTGTTTCATCGAACGTGATGTCGGTGCCGCTGTCGGTGACGGCTTTCTTGATCTTTTTCGTGACGGCGTCCGCGTCGTCCGAAAGAAAGATCGCACCGTTCGGGTTTTCGTCCGATTTCGACATTTTCTTTGCCGGATCCTGCAGCGACGCGATGCTCGCACCGGCTTTTGGAATGTAAGGTTCCGGAATGACGAACGTTTCGCCGAAATCGCGGTTAAACCTTTCGGCGAGATCACGCGTCAGTTCAAGGTGCTGTTTCTGGTCTTTGCCGACCGGAACCAGGTCCGCCTGATACAGCAGAATGTCCGCCGCCATCAGAACCGGATACGTGAAAAGCCCGACGCCGGCGCGTTCCGTGTTGCCTTTGCCTTTGTCTTTGAACTGCGTCATTCGTTCGAGTTCGCCCATGCGTGCGATGCACGAAAGAACCCACGTGAGTTCCGCATGAGCCGACACATCCGATTGAATAAAGATCGTCGAACGTTCGGGATCGACGCCCGCGGCGAGGTATATCCGCGCCAGATCGAGCGTTTTCTGCCGGAGCGTTTTCGGGTCCTGCGGCATCGTTATCGCGTGCTGATTTACTATGCAGTAGAACGCTTCGTGATCGTCCTGAAGTGCGACCCAATTTTTTAATGCGCCGAGGTAGTTGCCGATATGCAGTTGTCCGGTCGGCTGTGCACCGCTGAATATTCGTTTTTTCATTACCGAGATCAAATACCAAAAAGTAGATATAGGATGAATTGATTTAGCGGCCCGATTATGTAACCAAGCACGCCCATATAGATCAAGATCAAAAGAATAAAGAAGCCGTAGGTTTCGACCATCTGATAAAAACCTTCGTAACCAGACGGCAGGAACGATTCGAGCGCGCGGCCGCCGTCGAGCGGCGGAACCGGCAGCAGATTGAATACCGCCAGCCCGACGTTCAGGAACAAAGCGCTCCAAAGCAGCATAAAGATCGGTTTTGTGATGCCTTCGTTTATGGATTGCTGCGTCAAAACCTGTGTCGTGAAAAGTATTTTCAGAACGATGAGCACAACGACGGCGATCAAAATATTGACCATTATACCCGCAAGCGAAACCATCACGTTCGCCCTGTCCTTATTGCGCCAGCGAAGCGGATTTACCGGCGTCGGTTTTCCCCACATTATCAGCGGAATTCCCGCGGCGGACGGCGAATAGCTGGCGACAAAAGCGATGATCGGCAGCACGAGCGTACCGAGCGGATCGATGTGCGGCAGCGGATTAAGCGTTACGCGGCCGAGCTTTTCCGCCGTGTCGTCGCCGAATTTCAGCGACATCCAAGCGTGAGCCGCTTCGTGAGCGGACACGGCAAAAAGCCACACGACCATATAGATCGCAAGTTTTGTAACAAAATCGGCTGCGTCAAAATTACCCATTACATCAAGAAAACTGCCGTTAAAATAACGCTTTTCGTTGTTTTAATCATTAAATTGTGCCATTCTTTTTACACAAAATAAACCTTGAGGGACAAAAAAGAACGGCATCGGTCGAATATGTCAAAACACATCGTCTGCATCGCAAGCGAATTCAAAGGGAACGAGTTTCTGGAAGAATGTCATAACGCGGGCTGGCGCGTGACGCTGGTTACGCGGCGGTCGCTGCTCGATTCGCCGTGGGCGTGGACGGCGTTGAACGAGGCGAAAACGGTCGAAGACGACGCGGGCGTGGACGATTACGTGCGTGCGATCGTGAACGTTGCCGGTGCGGACAGTATTAACAAGGTCATCGGGCTTGATGAATTTGATGTCCTGACGGCGGCAAAGGCACGTGAGCATCTTTCGATGCCGGGAATGAGTTCGTCACAGGCTCTTCGTTTTCGCGACAAACTCGCGATGCGGAACATCGCCGATGCCGCGGGAATTCCTTGCCCGAAATTCACGGGCGTCTTTAACGAAGCCCAAATAAACGATTATCTCGGCTCCGCCGAATCACCGTGGATCGTCAAACCGCGGAGCGAAGTTTCGGCGTTCGGCATACGCAAATGCGAAACGGCCGACGACGTTTGGGCGACGCTGCACGATCTGGACGAACGCCACACGTGGCGCGACCATCCGTCGCAGTATCTGATCGAACAGTTCATCGAAGGCAAGGTTTTTCACGTCGATTCGGTCGTCGCGGACGGCAAGGTTTTGGCTTGCGGCGTCAGCGAATACGGCACGCCGCCGTTCAGCGTTTCGCATTACGGCGGAGTTTTTACGTCGTCGATCGTGTCCTATAAGGCAAAGGTCCGCAAGCAGCTCGAAAAGCTGAACCGCGATCTGCTGAAAGCATTTAAGTACGACCGCGGCGTTACGCATGCCGAGTTTTTGCAAAGCTCGGCCGACGGAAAGATCTATCTGCTTGAGGTCGCGTGCCGTGTCGGCGGAGCGTATATCGCGAACGTTCTTGAACACGCCTGCAATTTCAATCTGTGGCGCGAATGGGCAAAGCTGGAGATCGCCGACGAAAATAACCCGTATGAATTGCCTAAGCTTCGCAAAGAACACGCCGGTGTTGCTCTCGCACTTGCGAATACCGACGAACCCGACACATCGGCGTATCAGGAAGCCGAGATCGTCTATCGCGTTTCGAAACCGAAACACGTCGGGTTGATATTCCATTCGGCGGACGAAAGCCGCGTCGCCGAACTGCTCGCCGGTTATTCGGCGCGCATCGCCGAAGATTTCCTCGTTACAGTTCCGACAAAAGAACATTACGACGATTAGGTCCGCTAGACTTTACGCCGTCCGTTCTTTACCATCTGATATTTTGGGATGATGTCGGAAAACACTGCATTACAGACGCCTGAATTTCTGGAGCACAAGCTTCGCCCGTACTTTCCGGAACTGCTGACATTCGGTTCGACGCGCGAGCTTGCGGCCGCGCCCGTCTATAAAGAGATCAAGCCCGAGATGGACCGAATAATGAATGCGGTCGTCGGCGAGAATTTCGCGGAACCGGTTGAAGGGAAGCCGGAGACGATCAATGCCGTTGCCTGGAATTTGGAACGCGGCTCGGTTTTCGAAGGCATCGTTGAGGCATTAAAAAACGACGAACGGCTTCGCGGCGATGTGTTTCTTTTTACGGAGCTCGACCACGGAATGGCTCGAAGCGGCAACCGCTTTGTCGCCGGCGAACTCGCCCGTGAGCTGAAACTGAATTACGCATTCGCACCGGTTTACATCGCTCTGCAAAAGGGAAGCGGCGTCGAATCCGACATCGAAGGCGAAAACACGACGTCGATACACGGCCTCGCGGTCTTTTCAAAATATCCGATAAAAAATGTGCAAACCGTCGCTTTGCCAAACGGCAAGGACAAGATGTGGGGCAAGGAAAAACGCCTCGGTTGGCTGCGAGCATTGATCGCGGAGATCGAACATCCGCTCGGCGATATTCGCGTCGTAACGGTTCATCTGGACGCGCATTGTTCGCGTGAACACCGGCGGCTGCAGATGCGGCTGATACTCGACCGCCTCAAGACGCTTTCGCCGATGCCGACGCTGATCGGCGGCGATTGGAACACGACGACGTTCAATTCGCAAAGCTCGACGCGGGCGATAATGGGATATTGGCGGCGTGTTTTTATGGGGCCGAAGAACGTGGCGACAAACCATCTGCCGCATCCGGAACGGTTTTTCGAACGCCGTCTTTTCAAAATGCTCGAAGACGAAGGTTACGATTACAAAAGACTGAACGAACTCGGCGTCGGCACGCTGCATTATGATGTCGGCAGCATCGAAAAGAACACGAACCTCCGCGATTGGGTTCCCGAATGGTGTTTTCCATTTATATTTTGGGCGGCGAACCGCGTCGGCGGAAAGGTTTCCGGGCGGCTCGATTGGTTTGCGGGAAAAGGAATCGATCCGCTCGAAAAAAGCACGGTCGGCGGGCTAGTAAATTCGGACGGAGTACCGCTTTCGGACCACGACGCGATAACGTTGCAGTTTCTGCCGAGTTTGGCTAAAATCTCTTAAAAAATTTAGTGAGGTAATGCATTGGAATGAGCTTGAGAAATCTCTCAATTTTCACTTTATTCGTTTGTGTTGTTATCGCTTTGGGTTGTTCGGCGGCAAAGGTCACGCGTGCGGAGCTTGAGGCTCTGAAGCCCGGAAATATAGTTGTTTTCCGTTATGACAAGGACGGAAAGACAATGCGGTACGGCGAAAAGATCACCCGCATCGAAGGCGACACGATCTATTATTACCCCAGCAAATACGAAGGCCCGGGCACGGCAAAAGATGCTTATAAGATCACTTCGGATTTCGAAGAATCGAAGGAACTTTCGCGGTCGAAGCAGGAATATTATAAATTCGAAACGGACCAGGGCCCGGAAAGGCGTGCAATAATGTGGATCGAATGACGAATGCGTTGCCGCAGGCCCGCTTTACATGCGAACTTCCGCCAAGTAGAATTGGCTTTTGGGAGAAAATAATGGAAGTTGCATTTTGTCAGACACTGAGTTTCAACACCGATACTTTTGAGTTCGAAGCCGTCGCCAAAGAGAACGGGAACGCGACGATCATCAAATTTCCGGTCGATGAAAAAAAGGTGAGCCCGGGCGACGTCGTAGTGGTCGTATCAGGCGAAGATGTCGCGTTTCACGGCATTATCGGAAAGATCGAAGAAGGTTATGCTTTCGCATCCGATCCGCGCGGTTCGCTTTTGCCGGCCGGTGTCCAGTAGATTGTTTTTTTTTCGGATCTTTAATATAAACAGTTGCAAGTTTTTAGTTGAAAGTTGTCAGTTTTATTTTCGCAGCTTTTAAACTTCGTACTGATTTTTGGGGATGTAGCTCAGCTGGGAGAGCGCGGCGTTCGCAATGCCGAGGTCGGGAGTTCGATCCTCCTCGTCTCCACCAAATCGAGAGCCCGGTGAATTAATTTCATCGGGCTTTTTCATTTATTTTGTTCATTTTAGGTGTATCATTGTTACCAAATATGAACGTCTTCGAACTTACAAAGGCACTGATGAACATTCCGTCTGTTTCGGGCGAAGAGACGGCGGTCGGAGTTTTTCTGCGCGATCATTTGACGCAGCTCGGCTGGCGTGTCGAAACTCAGGAAGTATCGGCGGATCAGCGCAACGTTTTCGCTTATCTAAATGACACGCCGCGAGTTTGGTTTTCGACGCATATGGACACGGTGCCGCCATTCATTCCGCCGACCGAAGACGACGAGAAAATTTACGGCCGCGGCGCGTGCGACGCAAAAGGCATAATCGCCGCACAGATAACGGCTGCGGAGCGTCTGCGTAAGGAAGGCGTTTCCGACATCGGCCTGCTTTATACGGTCGAAGAGGAACGTGCGTCGTCCGGAGCAAAGGCGGCGAACCTTCATCCGTTCGCAGCAAAATGCGAATATATGATAAACGGCGAACCGACCGACAACGTACTTGCGACCGGTTCGAAAGGTTCGTTCCGTTTGATGATAAAAACGGAAGGCAAGGCGGCGCATTCGGCTTATCCCGAGGAAGGCGATTCGGCAATAGAAAAGCTGCTCGATATTTTGGATGAGATCCGCCGCACGCGTTTTCCGAACGATGATTTTTTTGGCGAAACGACCGTGAATATCGGCACGATCGACGGCGGGCTAGCGCTGAATGTAATTCCGCCGAAGGCCGAAGCCGGCCTGCTTATCCGAATGACGACGAAACGGGAGCCGATCGAAAAAGCGCTCGAAAGCATTCTTCGCGGCCGAGGAAAGATCGAGGTTCTTTCGTGCAGCGAACCCGTCAAACTCCACGCCGTCGAGGGTTTCCCAACAAAGGTTGTCCGTTTTACGACCGACATTCCGCATATGCCGAACTGGCAAAAGCCGATGCTGCTCGGGCCGGGATCGATCCTCGTCGCGCATACAAAAGACGAATTCATACTCAAAAAAGACCTCGAAAGGGCGGTCGAACTTTACCGCGATCTTGCCTTGCGCCTGTTAAATTCCTAGCGCGGACAAAACTTTTATGCGGCAAAAGGCGTATATTTCCACGTATTTCCAGCTCAATTAAAGGACGATAATTTTTATGAAACGAACTTTGCTCGTAATTTTCTGCATTTCTCTTTTTCTGACTCCCACATTTGGCCAAGATCTTTACATGCCGCGAAACGTCAAAAAAGCGTACGCGAACGGAACGCGGAGCATGGACGGCAAACCGGGCCCGAAATATTATCAGAACAGATCGGTCCACAATATTCGAATGACGGTCGCTCCGCCCGACCGCACGATACGCGGCTCCGAGGACATCATTTACACGAACAACAGCCCGATGCCGCTGCCCGTTCTCTTCCTGCGTTTTGAACTGAACGTTCATTCGCCCGAAGCGATGCGCGAACGGCCGGTTTCTGCCGATCAACTGACGTCGGATATCGTCGTTGATGAATTCGCCGAAAACGGCAAGGTCAAGGAGTGGAAGCCGCTCGTCAATATGCCCGGAATGACGTACAACGCGATCAAGCTCGAAAAACCGCTCGATCCGGGTGAGTCGATAAAACTTTCATTCAAATGGCATTACGAACTCGTGCTCGAATCCGGCCGCGAAGGTGTTATCGACCCGACGACGTTTTACATCGCGTATTTTTATCCGCGCGTTGCGGTGCTCGATGACGTGAACGGCTGGGATTCGCTTTCGCATATGCTTTCGCACGAATTTTTTGGCGATTTTAACGATTACACGCTCGATGTCACGGTGCCGAAAAATTATGTCGTTTGGTCCACCGGCGAACTGCAGAACGCAGACGAAGTGCTTCAGCCGAAGATCGCCGAACGCCTGAAAAAGTCATACACAAGCGACGATGTCATAAACATCGCTTCGCTCGATGAGCTCAAGGCAGGAAAGGTCACGGCACAGAACGCGACGAACACCTGGAAATGGAAAGCCGAAAACGTTACTGACGTTGCGTTCGGCGTGTCGGACCACTTTATCTGGGACGCGGGAAGCATCGTCGTCGATAAGAAGACCGGACGCCGTGCGAGTGCTCAATCGGCGTATGACGAACCTTCGAAACAGTTTCCGAATATGGTGAATTACATCAAACATTCGCTCGATTTTGCGTCGAACGAATGGCCCGGCGTGCCGTATCCGTATCCGAAAATGACGGTTTTCCGCGGCTTTGCCGATATGGAATATCCGATGATGGCGAACGACAGCGCTCAGGACGAAGGCACGATCCAGGAATTCATCGCCGCGCACGAGATAATGCATTCGTATTTTCCGTTCTATATGGGCATAAACGAACGCCGTTACGCATTTATGGAAGAAGGCTGGACAACAGCGTTCGAATATTTGTTCAATACAAAAATGTTCGGGAAAGAGATGGCTGACGGCGCGTACAAAGGCTTTCGTGTCGGCGGTTGGATCCGCAGCACAAGCTCCGACGCGGATATTCCGATCATGACGCCCGAAGAAGTATTGAACGGCAGCGGTTACGGCAACAATAAATACGGCCGTTCGGCGCTTGGTTACCTGGCGGTGAAAGATCTGCTGGGCGATGCTGAATTCAAACGTTCGCTGCACGGTTTCATGGATCGTTGGAACGGCAAACATCCGACGCCGTGGGATATGTTCAATTCCTTCAACGACATTTCGGGCAAAGACCTGAATTGGTTCTGGAACGCGTGGTTCTTCAGCTACGGCTACATCGATTACACCGTTGCCGGCGTCGAAAAGGCGGCTGATGGGACGGTCGTGAAGATCAAGAATCTCGGCGGATTTCCGGCACCGGTGGATGTCGTTGTCACGTTCGATGACGGAACTACCGAACGGCTTCATCAAACACCGGCGATCTGGCAGGCGAATATGAAGGAAGCCTCCGTAAAGATCGCTTCGAGCAAAACGGTAAAAAGCGTGGAACTCGACGGCGGAATATTCATGGACTACACGCCGGCGAACAACGTTTGGAAGGAGTAATAAACCACATAGGCACATAGGGAACATAGAGGGAATTTTTAAACGGGAAATTGCTGGTCCGGGCTGCGTTATTGAGAATTTAGACCTTATTGCGAGTTCGGGGCAAAATCCCCATCTCTTCTCTATGTTTTCTATGGCCTATGTGGTTGATCAAGCAACGATCCGACGATAAAAAATTGTCAATTGTAAAATTGCGGTATTGTTAATTGAAGTGAATATATTCTCTTCCAATTAACAATTCGCCGATCTGCCAATTTACAATTGACGATCATCATCAACGGCGGTCGCCATACATAACCGCTCTATTTCTTTTTCTTCTCTGTCTTCTATGTGCCTATGTGGTTCTTACCCGCCTATTGTGTTAAAACTTTCATATGAAGATCGCTTTGATCGGACATGGTGCAATGGGCCGGCTCGTCGAAAGGCTCGCGGCAGAGAAAGGCCATAAGATCACATACATTGCTGACGCCGCCGACGCGGAGCTCGACGAAAACGAACTGGCCGCAAAGTTGAAAGGCGCCGATGTCGTGATAGATTTTTCGGATATTTCGGGTGTCATTCGCAATATAAAGGCGTGTCTCGCGGCGGGAGTTCCGCTGGTCGAAGGCACGACCGGCTGGATGGACGATTGCGGCGCATTGGAAAGAATGGTCCGCGAACAGAACGGCGGAATGGTTTTCGGCGCGAATTTTTCGATCGGCGTGAATCTTTTTTACCGTATCGTACAAAAAGCCGCGATGCTTTTTTCAGATTTTTCCGAATACGAAATTTTTATCGAAGAGCAGCATCATTCGCGAAAAAAAGACGCGCCGAGCGGCACCGCACTCAAGATCAAACATATCATCGAAGAAATAGCGGACGTGGCGTCGGTCGCTTCGACACGTGCCGGAAATATTCCCGGAACGCACCGCGTCGGTTTTGACGGTCCGGCCGATCAGGTTCTGCTGACGCACACCGCGCGTTCCCGCGAAGGATTTGCCCTCGGAGCAATTCTCGCCGCGGAATGGATCGCGGGAAAGCAGGGCTTTTATGCATTCGAAGAGATCATGGATGAAGTGATCGAAAATGGGTTATGAATATGAAAGACCTGAATCTCAGTACATTTGAATTGAAGCAAAAATAGGCGTTTGATGACGCGGCATTGAATTATGACTACAAAACTTGATTGGCTTAGAGGATGTGCGACGGCGCTTGTGACGCCTTTTCATAAAGACGGATCGGTCGATGACGATGTTTTCCGCAGCCTTTGCGAACGGCAGGTAAAGAACGGCGTGAACCTATTGGTGCCGTGCGGAACTACCGGCGAGAGCGCGACCATGAGCGAAGCCGAGCGGC
>CBFGSN010000109.1:0-9213 GCA_965651435.1 uncultured bacterium
CCACCCCGTCAGCCCAAAGCGGCTGCCACCCCGCCTTAACCAAGGCGGGGAGTTTCTTGCCGGACGATGTTGGTTCATAAATCACGGCGCCGCTCGAGAAAATGAATCACCGCTTCGAACGGAACAGTCGAATGGCGGTATTTGCATCGCAGGACGAAAGGCGTATAGTAATTTCGTGTTTCTCTAAGCTACAAAAAAACGAAATTCAGATTCCTAGCGGAGGTTCTATCGTATGGCGAATGTTGCGCGAAATTCTTTTCTGTCGCTGAGTCGTAACGGAGTTGCGGTGTTATTGATCCTGGCGGCTGCTGCGTTAGGTTGTAAAATGCTCGGCGGGGGCTCCGATAACACGCCATCGAACGCGCCGTCGAACTCGGTTTCGAATTCGACGGTATCGGAAAGCGAACCGCCGGCGCCGAACGAAGACGGCACGATACCGTCGGGCACGGGCGTCGAAAAACAAAAGCCCGCTGCTGGTAAGGCAAACGTTCAGGGCAAGGCGTTCTTTAACGACAAACCGGCGGTCGGGGTCGAAGTGAAATTGTGCAAAACCTTCAGCCAGTTCGTGAACGGATGCGGCGGCAAAACCTACACCGCAAAAACCGACGATGCGGGCGAATATCTGATCGCGGATGTCGAACCGGGAATTTACGAAGGTTTGACCGTGCAGGTTTTCGACACGCCGTATTACGTTTTTGCGACGTCCGGCATTGTGTCAGCGGCCAAATATAACCTCGAAGAAGGGAAAACGTATTTTGCTCCGGACACGCACCTTTTCAAGAGCGACATAAAACTCGTTTCGCCCAAATCGGGAGCGAAGGTTCCGGCAGAAGGCCTCGAAGTTAAATGGGATGCTTACCCCGACGCTGCCTATTATAAAGTGAGTCTATTTGCCGACACGGCTTCGGGAGCAAAAGCGAATTACGATTACATAAATAAACGCGTCGACGGAGAATCCATGGCCGTGGAAACACCGCTCGAACCCGGAACATATTCGTGTCGGATCGATGCATTTAATGCCAACGACCGAAAATTGGCCCAGACACCTGACGATCTGAGCTTTACCGTTACCGGAGCGAAATAGCGTCGATCATTTCGCGGACGGCGCGGTCGAGTCCGATAAAAACGGAGCGGGCGATGATGTTATGGCCGATGTTGAATTCGGTGATCTCCGGCATTTTCGCGAGCGGGCCGACGTTGCGGCATGTCAAACCGTGACCGGCGGCGACGGCCATGCCGAGTCCGTGCGCGTGAACGGCGGCCTTTTTGAGCCGTTCGAGTTCGGCGTTGACCTTGCGGAGACCGTTGCCGTGGGCCGCACTCGGAACTCGCGTCAGGTCGGAATATTCGGCGGTGCAAAGTTCGACCTGTTCGGCGCCGGCACGCTTGGCGGTATCGATCTGTTCGATGTCCGGGTCGATGAACATGCTGACGAAAATGCCGGCGGACTTTAACTGTTCGACGGTCGGCCGCAGCTTTTCGAAATTGGCGATGGCATCGAGCCCGCCTTCAGTCGTTATCTCGCCCGCCGTTTCGGGCACGAGCGAAACAGCGTCCGGCAGAACCTTCGCCGCGAAGGTGATCATCTCATCGGTCGCCGCCATTTCCAGGTTCAAATACGTAGACACTGACGCTCGAAGAAGCTCGACATCGCGGTCCTGAATATGCCTGCGGTCGCCGCGCAGATGCACCGTGATGCCGTTTGCACCTGCCTGTTCGCAGGCAACCGCGGCGGCAATAACGCTGGGTTCTATGGTCTTGCGGGCTTCGCGAAGCGTCGCGACGTGGTCGATGTTAACGTTGAGTTTTGTAGTCATATAACTCTTTGCCGAATACCGTTCGGTGCAATGACAGTAAAATGATCCTCGAATCTGAAACCCTCTTTGATCAAGACAAGCATGCGTTCACCTAATTCCGTCGGTCTGTATTTCGGGAGGCGGAAATACACTACCCCGATCGGGGCTTCCGCCTTTCGCGAAAAGATCAGGTCTCCGTGGTCCCGGTCAAGAGTAATGATCAGACGGCCGTCTTCGTTTGCCTTATCGATCACCGACCTATCACTGATAGAAGGAAAATCGACTCCGACATGTACAATATCAACCCCGTTTTCAAGCAAAAATCTGTAGCTTGGAACAGGAAAATTTTCATCCGCCAGATATTTGCTCATTTAACCGCTACATCCTGATGAAAAAGCAGTCCGTCCTTAAAACATTCCTGAACGTAAGAAAAAACGGCCTGAAGATCTTCTTTCGTAAGGCGTGGATAGCTTTCGAGGATATCGTTTTCCGACCAGCCGTCAGCGAGTCTGTCGAGGACAAGTTCGACGGATATACGCGTTCCTTTTATGGTCGGTTTTCCAACCAGCACTTGCGGATCGGATACGATGCGGTCTTCCCAGTTCATATGGACATTATAGGCCAATTGGAGCTAGTTGTCATAAATTCCGCGTCGGGCGTTGCGTCTGATCTGGCGGACTTCGTCGAACATACGCATACTGTCGCGGATGACGTTGACCTTGCTGCGGTCATCGTTGTCCCAGCGGACAGGAATTTCACGAAGTCGCAGTCCGTGACGCTGTGCGACAAAGAGAAATTCAACGTCAAATCCGAACCGATCGATCTGCATTTTATCCAGCAGCGGCCTGAAAGCTTTCATTCCGAACGCCTTGAACCCGCACTGCGTGTCCCAAAAGGGAAGCCCGGTCATAAGACGCACTATAAGGTTGAAGACCTTGCCGCCCTGTTCGCGACGCCAAGGCTGATGTGTGCCGATCAGCGACCGGTCAAGCGCACGCGAACCGAACGCGACGTCGAGTTCGCCGCTGCGGATCGGATCGATAAGCTTGCGCATCTCGCCAATCGGCGTCGAAAGGTCCGCATCCGTGAAAAGTGCAACGTCACCAGCGGCTTCGCTCAAACCGGTTCGCACCGCGTAGCCTTTGCCGCGGTTTTTGGAATATGACACGACCCGCGAAGGCACGGAAAATTTGGCAAGCTCGGCTTTCGCCACCTTTGCCGTGTCATCGGCCGAACCGTCATCGACGACGATGACCTCCGCGTTCAGTTTGGCATCGAGCACATAACGACACACTTTCGGCAGCGACTCGACAAGCCGTTCGCTTTCCTCAAAGGCCGGAATTATGATCGATATCTCTGGTTTCATCGGACAAAGATTAGATGTTAAATAGTTACGGATAAAAAGTAAATCGCCGGGAATTATAACGATAACTGCCGCGGAAAGTTGCAAATGGCGAAATACGTGCTTTATGAAATGTTTACAACCCGCGTCGTGAAGCCAACCTCTTATTTATGATACAATTTAGAGACTAAGGACGCTTTGGAATGACAAAGAAATTCGGTTTAATTGCGGTCATATTTATTGCGGTCGGAGCCGTAGTCGGCGGAATTTTCGGCAAAATGCCGACGATAACGTCGGCCGATACGGCGCTGACGGCACAGCGCGTCGTGTCGGATTATCGCGAAGCTCTTGATGTTATCGACGAGAATTACGCGGGAAAGCTCGACCATGAGCAGGTTACGGAAAGTTCGATGCAGAGTATGCTTTGGACGCTCGATCCGCATTCGTCGTTCTTCACCAGTGCCGAATTCGAAAAGCTGACCGAAGAACAGGCATCGCAATTTTACGGCATCGGTGTTTCGATAATGCAGCGTCACAACGGCGTTTACGTCGAATCCGTTATCCCGAATACGCCTGCCGACAAAGCCGGACTTCGCTTCGGCGACCGCTTTGTTAAGATCGACGGGAAAGATGCGACCGAATGGACGAGCTCCGAGGTTTCGCGAAATGTCCGGGGCGAACGCGGAACCAAGGTCAATCTGTTGATCGAACGGGCTTCGGCGGAAAAGCCGGTCGAATTTACCATAGTCCGCGGCGGCGTTCCGCTTCCGTCGATCAGGAATTATTTCATGCTGAAAGACGGCGTCGGTTACATCGGTTTCGTCGGCGGATTTCAGGAAACGAGCTCGGATGAGCTGAATGAAGCGATCCGCGACCTTGAATCTCAAGGGATGAAAAGCCTGATCCTCGATATCCGCGGTAATCCCGGCGGGCTTTTGCCGCAGGCGATCAAAATTGTCGGGCGATTCATTCCCGATGACAAAACGGTCGTCAGCGTAAAGGGCCGTTCGCGCTACGCACGCACGCAGGAACTGAGAACCTCGGGTGCGGCCGACGACCATTATCCGCTCGTCGTGCTTGTCAACGGAAGTTCGGCTTCCGCGTCGGAGATCGTCGCGGGTGCGCTTCAGGATTACGGTCGGGCGTTGATCGTCGGAACGGACAGCTTCGGGAAAGGATTGGTCCAGCGGGTGTTCCAACTTCCGTTCGGAACCGGTTTGACGCTTACGACGGCGCGTTATTATACGCCGTTCGGACGCTCGCTGCAGCGTGATTATTCCAGCGGTTCGATCTATGAATACTATACGCATTCGAATTCAATGAACTCTTCGGCCGGCGAAGACGCCCCCGAACCGAAACCCGCCGGTTCGCCCGTCACGACGCCGGACGGACGCGTTCTTTACGGAGGCCGCGGCATTGAACCGGATGTCGTCGTTAAACCCGAAGAATTCGGCGAATTGAAGTTCAGGATAAACGAGGCCGCGTTCTTCTTTGTGCGTCAGCTTGTTGCCGGAAAGATCGCCGGCCTGGAAAATTACAAGACCGAAAAGCAGGACCAGCTTACGCTGCTGCCGCCGAATGCTTTGCCTGTGACCGATAAAATGTACGAGGCATTTCGTAAATTTGCCTCCGCGGACAAAGAATTTGGGCTTAGCACAGGGAATATCGACAGCGCGTCCGATTTTGCAAAACTTCGGATCCGTCAGGAACTTGCGACCGCGACACATTCGAACGAAGCGGGTGCTCAGGTGCTGCTCGAAGCCGACCCGCAGGTTCTGAAAGGCGTAGAGCTAATGCCGCGTGCGGCCGCGATGGTCGATAAAAGCATTGCGTTCCAGAAACAATAAATATATCGGGGCGTTAACGCCTTTGGATTTGATGAGTTCTTTCGGTAATATCGAAATTTACCCGGGAACTCACTTTTTATGTATAAGCAGATCGGAATACTAACGGGCGGAGGCGATGCACCCGGGCTGAATGCCGTGATCCGGTCGGCCGTAAGAACGGCGATCGGGCAATTCGGCATGAAGGTTATCGGCATCGAAGACAGCTTCGAAGGCATTTTGGGCGAACCGCAAACGTCGCGTTTGACGATGCAGACCGTCAGCGGAATTTTGCCGCGCGGCGGGACGATCCTCGGAACCCGCAACAAAGGGAGTTTCGTCCAGATCGTTGACGGAAAGCCGACGTTTCCCGAAATGCCGATCGGCGAGGCACTGGCAAATCTTGATATTCTTGGCATTGAGGCTTTGATCGTGCTCGGCGGCGAGGGCACGCTGGCCATTGCGGAACAGTTTCATAAACGCGGCTTTCCGGTTATCGGCGTCCCGAAAACCATCGACAATGACCTTGCCGCGACCGAACTTACGTTCGGTTTTATGACGGCGATCGACATCGCGACCGAAGCTCTCGATCGGCTTCATACTACGGCGGCTTCGCATGACCGTGTGATGATCCTTGAGGTAATGGGGCGGAACACCGGCTGGATCGCGCTTCACGCGGGCTTGGCCGGAAGTGCTGACGTGATACTAATTCCGGAGATTCCGTATTCATTCGATTCGATAGTTAAAAAGGTCGAAGAACGCGAGGCCACCGGATCGAAATTTACTAATATTGTTGTCGCCGAAGGCGCAAAGGAGGTGGGCAAATCAGAGATCTATGCCGATACCGGCGAGCTTCGGCTCGGGGGTGTCGGCGACCACATACGCGCACGGATCGAAGAAATGACCGGGAAAGAATCACGCTGCGTGGTTCTCGGTCATCTGCAGCGCGGCGGAAGCCCCAACGCATTCGACCGTATGCTCGGAACAAATTTCGGCGCCTGTGCCGTCAGGGCATTGGCAAGCGGCCAGACGGGAGAGATGGTCGCGCTGCAGGCCGGCGTGGTCATAACCGTGCCGCTTTCCGAAGCGATCGCGAATATCAAAACCGTCGCACCCGAAGGCCAGCTTGTCAGAACGGCGCGTGACATAGGAATTTCGTTTGCTGCTGCATAGGACAGCAGATCTCTGAAGAGAGTTTTTAGATATGCAAGAAGTCAAGAAAAAATTACAAGAAGAACTCGACAAGCTCGAAGAAGAACTCCATTTTATTTTGCCGAAGGAGATCCAAAAGGCTCGTGAATTTGGCGACCTTCGCGAAAACGCGGAATATAAAGCCGCGATGGAACGCCAAGGCATTGTTCAGACACGCATAATGCAGATCAGACAGCGTCTGAGCGAAGTTGACAGCATTGATCTTTCAAAGATCCCGACCGACCGCGTCGCCTACGGTTCGCGTGTAAAGCTTTTCGATATCGAAAAGCAGGAAAAGATCACGTACAAACTTGTTACATCTGAAGAAAGCGATCCGGAAAACGGTTTGATATCGACCGTTTCGCCTATCGGCGAAGCGCTGATGGGCAAGGAAGAAGGCGACGAGGTAAAGGTTAAAACGCCGACCGGCTGGCGTACGTTCGAGATCAGCCGACTGACTACAATTCACGAAGAGGAGTAAACCGGCGGCCGTTCACAGCCGGATAAATACACTAAATGCTCGGAGAAAGCATCGGCCGCGGAGCCTGGAAAATTCTGGGAAGACTTGTCAAAGGACTTGCCTCGGCCGGAGTGCATCCGAACTTTTTGACGACGTTCGGCGTTCTGATAAATGTCGCGTGCGGCGTGCTTTTCGGAATGGGCGAATTCTTTTGGGCCGGGATCGTTCTGATATTCGCGAACGTTTTCGATATGCTCGATGGAAATGTCGCCCGTTTGACCGGAAACGTGACGAAATTCGGCGGGTTTTTAGATTCGTCACTCGATAGAGTTTCGGATATGGTCGCCTTTCTCGGCATCATGGTTTTTTATGCCGGGAATTCGCCGCAGCATTCGATCGTGAACGTAATTCTGGCCGGCGTCGGCATGATGACCTCGGTAATGGTCAGCTACACAACGGCGCGTTCCGAAGGGCTCGGCGTAAAAGCGAATGTCGGTTTTCTGCAGCGGCCCGAACGCGTAGTTCTTTTGATAATCGGAGCTCTTTCGACGTGGAACTGGAACTCAGACTTCTTTCTGTTTAACCGAATGCCGCAGGTTCTGTGGGTTTTGGCGGTCGGTTCGACGTGGACACTTGTGCACCGAATGTATTTTATCTGGAAAGGGTTTCGCGAACTGGAAGAGGCCGGCTCTCAGGAATGAACGAATTTTTAACGCATGTGTGGGCTTCGATGACCTTGACGAACGTGCTGATCTTCATAGGCGCCTTCGTTTTTTCGATCTTGCTGAATATCGTCGTGATCGCGATCGTTTTCATAAAGATACCGGCAAATTATTTCAGCCCGCATTACCGTGAGGATTTTCTGCCGGGAGCGGGCTGGCACACGCGTTGGGGTGCATTTTTGCTGAAGAATATTGCCGGTGTGATAATGCTGGTAATCGGCGTCATCATGCTGGTCGGCCCGGGGCAGGGAATTTTGTCCATACTTACCGGAATTATTCTGCTCGATATTCCGGGTAAACGCCCGATCGAAGCAAAACTCATCGGCCGTCCGACGATACTTGCAGCTGCGAATAAATTGCGGGCGCGGTATAATAAGCCGCCGCTTGTAATGGATTGATTCTCTATGGGCCTGATGCAGTTTCTAAGAAGAAATAAGAACGCGCCGTCCGATGAAGAGCGCAAAGCATTTCTTCGGAAGACAGGCCGCATCACGGAAGGCGTTATAATAGATTCGGCGACGCTGGCCAACGGCCGTGAGATCGTTTATTTCACATACACGCTTAACGGTGTCGATTTTGAATCTTCGGAAATACTGAACGACGAACAGGCCGCCGACCCGCTGAAATATGCCGCCGGGCAAAAAGTGAATATCCGTTACGATCAGAGAAATCAGGGCAATTCGACGCTCGAATAAAAAATGTTCAAGAAAATATTGATAGCGAATCGGGGAGAGATCGCGTGCCGCGTAATACGCGCCTGCCGCGAAATGGACATCGCGACGGTCGCGGTTTTTTCCGATGCTGATAGTGATGCGCTTCATGTGCGAATGGCTGACGAGGCTTTTCATGTCGGCCCGGCACCTTCGAACGAGAGTTATCTGCGTTCTGACAAAATACTCGAGGCGGCAAAGGCCGCCGGTGCCGAGGCGATCCATCCCGGATATGGTTTTCTTTCCGAGAATGCCGATTTTGTCCGCGCCGTTCGCGAAGCAGGAATGGTATTTATCGGCCCGCCGCCGGAGGCGATGGAAGCAATGGGCGGAAAAATATCCGCGCGAAAGATCGCCATCCAAGCCGGAGTTCCGGTCGTGCCCGGAACGACCGAACCGCTTTCGTCGTTTGAGGACGCTCGCAGCACGGCCGCCGAATTCGGCTATCCGATAATGCTTAAAGCTTCGGCCGGCGGCGGCGGAAAGGGAATGCGGCTGGTCGCGGACGAAAAGGAGCTGCGTGCAGCTTTTGATGCCGCGCGGTCTGAGGCTTTGGCGAGTTTTGGCGACGATGCGGTCTATATAGAAAAAGCGGTCGTCCGCCCGCGGCACATCGAAATACAAATATTTTCGGACGAACACGGGAACCACGTTCATCTCGGCGAACGTGAATGCTCCATCCAGCGGCGGCATCAGAAGGTTATAGAAGAAGCTCCGTCACCGATCAATTCGGCGGAGCTTCGCGAAAAAATGGGTGAATGCGCTGTGATGGTCGCAAAGGCGGTCGATTATGTCGGAGCCGGAACGGTTGAGTTTCTGGTTTCGGATGTGGATAAGTCGTTCTATTTTCTGGAGATGAATACGCGTCTGCAGGTCGAACATCCGGTGACCGAACTCGTCACGGGGATCGACCTGGTCCGCGAACAGGTCAACGTCGCCGCCGGAAAGCCGTTGTCGTTTTCACAGGGCGACGTTCGCCTTACCGGCCATGCGATCGAATGCCGCATCTATGCAGAAGATCCGGACAGCAATTTTATGCCTTCGCCCGGGAAAATTTCGCGGCTGCTTATTCCGCAAGGGCCCGGCGTTCGTGACGACGGCGGTGTTTACGAAGGCGCGGAGGTCAGCATCTATTACGATCCGATGATATCGAAATTCGCCGTTCACGG
>CBFGSN010000110.1:0-9049 GCA_965651435.1 uncultured bacterium
TTTCTTCGGGCGATATGGACAAAGCGATCACGATCTATCGCGAAGTGGTCGCCGAAACCCCGGATCAGCCGGAAGCTCTTTCGGGACTTGGCATTGCTCTTTATACGAACGGAGAGATAAACGAAAACAACGCTGAGCTTCAGGAAGCAGCCAACGTGCTCGCAAAATTCCTTAAGGTCGCGCCGGAAAAACATCTCAACAAACAGACGGCGACGACATTGCTTGAAGCTTTAAAGACGGACAAGAAGATAACGCCGAAAAAATAGTTTCGCGGTGTATTTTTGGCAGTTGGCCGCGATTGTCATAATCAATTGCGGCCATTTTTTATGAATATAGAGATACGAAAAGCTGAGGACGAAGACGTCGAAGCGATCGTCGAACTCATGCGCGAATTTGCCGAGTTCGAAAATCTGAGCATGTATTTTGAGGTGACTCAGGAGAAGCTTCATAACGCGATGTTCGGCGAACGCGGCTTTGTCGAAGGCGTCGTTGCCTATGCGGGCGGCCGCACCGTCGCCTACGCACTTTTCTTTCCCAATTTTGCCAGTTTCCGTGGACAGGTCGGATACTATCTCGAAGACCTCTATATTCTCGATGAATATCGGGGCCTTGGGCTCGGCGACAAAATACTTCGTTCCATCGCCCGTTACGCAAAGGCTCAGGGTTTTCAGCGGATCGATTTTCAGGTTCTGGAATGGAACGAATCCGCGATCAAATTCTACGATAAGCGCGGCGCGATCCGCGATAACGACGAACGTCATTTCCGCTTCATCGACGAGGCGTTCGAAAACCTCGCCGAACCGCCCGAATAAAATTTGTCACAAAACCGGACGTTGCGGTGTTCTCCTTATGTAACGCACAAAGCGTAAATAAATTTTGGAGATACAAGATGTTCGGTCCTAAAAAATTTTCAGTCTCATTCTCTTTTTTCATCTTTGCACTTTTCCTTTTCGGCTCCGCCGTTTTTGCGCAGACTCCGGTCAGCGGTAAATGGACCGCCGAAGCTTCTGATTCGTCCGACAAGATCCAGTTGTCATTCGAAATAAAACGTGACCGCGGCCGCGGCGTCAATTCGCAGTCGTTCTCTTATTCCGACCTGAACGGGCTTAATTCCGCAAATGCACGCAACGGCAGCGCGTCCTTTTCAATTCTCCGCGATGCCGGAACGATACAGTGCACGGGTTCTTTTAATAATGGACACGGCTCCGGGACGTTCATTTTCACGCCTGACCGGAATTACATTTCGGCAATGAAAAGCCGCGGTTTCGATTTTCTGAGGAACGACGATGACGACCGCCGCGACCGTTCGGGTGAAAGGCTTTTCATGGCCGCGATGCTTAATGTAAAGGTCGCTGTCGCAGACGATCTTCGGTCGGCGAATTTCGGCGACCTTGATGTCGATGATCTGTTCAAAGCTTCGATCTTTAAGATCGACGGCGCTTATATGGCGGAAATGAAAGCGACTGGTTTTCCGAACCTTTCGATGGAAGATCTGGTAAAGGCACGCATTTTCAAGATAGATGCCAACTACGTCCGCAACATCAGCAATGCGGGAATGCCCGTCCGTAAATTCCAAGATCTGGTCAAATATGCGATCTTTAAGGTCACGCCCGAATACCTCGGCGAACTGCGAAACGCAGGCCTCGTCGATCTGTCACCGGCCGACATCGTGAAGCTCCGGATATTCCACGTCGATGCGAATGATGTGAGCGAGGCGAAAGCCGCGAATCCGGCAATAACCGTTAAGGAGATCGTAAAGAAAAAGATCAATGTTCCGGAAATGCCCGAACTCCCCGATATGGATATGGACATGGATATCGATATCGACGATTAGAACAACTCAAATTCCCTCCAAGGAAAAAAGGGCTGCCGGTTCGCCGGCGGCTTTTTTAATTTGGAAACGTATGCCGACGGTCAGATCTCTTCTTTCCTGTTTTCGCTGTCTTTCATTAAACCCGCGACCTGGAATATATAATGCACGCCGGAAATGACGGCAAAGAAGACAACGACGACATAGGTTGTCGGCAGGAATATAGTAATGTGCGTGATGGACGCGATGAGTATAAGCGTGATCGCGATCACCTGAATGACAGTGCTCATTTTGCCGAGCAGCGACGGCCGGAAATCGCGAAATCCGGTCATAAAATTTATCGCCGCGGCGGATGTGATGATCAAAATGTCGCGGCCGATGACAGCTGCGGTCACCCAAAACGGAATTGGCAAATGGCGAACCGGTTCCAGCGGACGCGGCATCGTCAGCATTATGAATGCGGTCGTCATCAAAAGCTTGTCCGCGATCGGATCGATGATCGAACCCAGCGCCGATTCCTGTTTAAATCGTCGTGCGACAAAACCGTCGAACGTATCGGACAGTGCGGCGGCCGCGAATATTGCCAAGGCGAGTTCGTATTTGCCGTAATAAAGCAGGCTTGCGAACACCGGTATCAACGCCATCCGCAGCATCGAAAGCAAATTCGGGATCGTGTAAACTCTTGACGACATTACGTTTTCGGTTCGCCGCAATGCAGCGTCAACAGTGAAATTTCGGGCGGGCATTGGAACCGGACGGGCAGAACGACCGTGCCGATCCCACGCGTGATATATATCTGCGAATCCTTTCGTTTATGCAGGCCGCTGGAAAGCCGGCGACGACGGATCAGATGCTTTTCCGTATCGCGGACCTTTACCTGGCCGCCGTGCGTGTGGCCGCTAAGTGTCAGATCGACACCGGCACGCACCGCCTGGCGAAAAATGATCGGGTTGTGGGCAAGCAGGATCTTCATTTCATCCGGGAACGATCCGCGCAGGGCGACCGGCAGATCGACCTTTCCGACCATATGATCGTCCACGCCGCCAAGCCAGAACGAAGAACCGTTCGCATCGATACGCAGGCCGCTGTTGATCAAAACGTTCACGCCCGCACCTTCCAGCGAACGCGTCACCATTTCCGGATCGGTCCAATGATCGTGATTTCCCAAACATGCGAATATACCGAAACGCGCCTTCAACGAACCGATTGCTTCGGCGACCGGTTCGATATACGCCGCGTCGTGCGAAACATAATCGCCGGTCAGAACCGCAAGGTCAGCTTCGAGCGTGTTCGCCGCGCTTATCGCGTTCGTTATGTGTTCCAGCGACGTGAATGGGCTGTGATGCAGGTCCGAAAGATGAACAATGCGAAAACCCTTAAGCCGTTTCGGTAGATTATCTATCGTCACGTCAATGCGTTCGAGCGATAATGTTTCTGCTTCGTTGATCGCGTATTTCGCCGTCTTTGAAAGATCACCGGCAAGCTGACGCAAAGGCGCATCGGAACCGACATAACGGTTTATCCGCCGCGTTATCTTTTCCCTTTTCGTACTCGAACCCGACATACCTTTCTATTATACCGAAATGCGGCCTCAGCCGCCGACCACATTCAGGAAACGGCGCTTTCCGACTTGTATCAGCGTCGCTTCGACGCCGATGGTGATCTCGGCTTTCGCATCCATTGCCTTTTCGCCGTCGATCTTTACGCCGCCCTGTTCTATCAGCCGGCGGGCCTCGCCCTTCGAACCGGCAAGCCCGACCTCCGCCAAAAGTTCCGCTAAACGGTGTTCGCCGGCGGCTATTTTTGCTTCATCGATCTCGTCCGGAATCTCTTTCGCGACAAACCGGCGTTCGAATTCTTCGGCTGCGGCCTCGGCCGCTTCGGCGGAATGAAAGTCCGTAATTATCAGACGCGCCAGATCTACCTTTGCGTTGCGGGGATTTATTTCGCCCGATCCGCATTTCGCACGCAGCTCCGCGATATCATCTGCCGAAACGTCGGTCAAAAGCTCGTAATACCGCCACATCAGTTCGTCCGAAACTGACATTACCTTACCGAACATCTCATTCGCGTCCTCGTCGATGCCGATGTAATTATTCAGCGATTTCGACATTTTATTGACGCCGTCCAAACCTTCCAGCAGCGGCGTCGTCATAATGACCTGCGGCTCCTGGCCGGATTCACGCTGGAGGTCGCGGCCCATCAAAAGGTTGAATTTCTGATCGGTACCGCCGAGCTCGACATCGGCTTCGAGTGCGACCGAATCGTAACCCTGAACCAGCGGGTACAGCAGTTCGTGCAGCGATATCGGACGATTTTCGTTAAGCCGTTTTTCAAAATCGTCGCGTTCGAGTATTTGTTTGACCGTAACTTTCGACGTCAGCCGAACGAAATCAGCCGCGTCGAATTTGTCCATCCATTCGGAATTAAAGCGTATCTCGGTCTTTTCAGGATCGAGCAGTTTGAAGATCTGTTCGCGATAGGTATCGGCGTTCGCGTTTATCTCTTCGCGCGAAAGCGGCGGGCGTGTCACGTTCTTTCCCGAAGGATCGCCGATCGAACCCGTAAAATCACCGATCAGGAAGATAACCGTGTGGCCTAAATCCTGAAAAGCCTTTAGTTTACGGATAACGACCGTGTGGCCGAGGTGAATATCCGGTGCGGTCGGGTCGGCGCCGAGCTTTACGCGGAGCGGTTTTCCCGTTTTTGCGGAACGTTCCAGCTTTTTCCGCAGGTCCTCGGTTCGTATTACATCAACGGCACCTTTCGTAAGGTATGCGATCTGTTCGTCAATCGTCATAAGCTTAATTATTGTAAGGAAAAAGGTGCTGATTTTCCATTTTCGCTGCCGTTTTCACGGCCGAAATAAAAAAATCGAAAAAAAATAAAAAAAGTTACGCAAAAGTTTCAGACAACCTGCGTCTATTGTCCGAGTCTTTCTATCTTCTGTCCTATTTTTGACGAACTGGAAAAACTGAATACAAATTTACTTGTTGGAGTTCCCCCCAATTCCATGAAAGTTAGGGTTTTAAATACAATTACAAGGGTTGAACGGATCGTTGAAGTTCCCGGTTACGAGATCCTCATCGGTTCGGATATTGAATGCGATCTGGTGCTTGAGGGCGACGGAATAGTCGGCCAGCATCTGCGCCTTGCCGTTATCGGCAACGACGTTTATAAGAAAACGGAACGCGACGAATACGGTGACATTGCTCCTGTCTATAAGCCGTCATCCGACCTATTCAGAACGGAGACCGATACGAACGGGCTTCGGCCGCTTTCGGAAGATATAAATGTGGGCCATTATGTTGTTTCATTTCACAGCATAGAATGATCCCGGCCGGGTTTGATCCGAACGCCCGCAACGCAAGATCGTTTTTACGAACCGAGGAACGCCTGTCATTTCGCCGGTTCGCTTGGCGGCTTTTATGCCGCCATTTTCTTTTTTCGGGCGTCCGGACCTCCGTCATCGGATCTTCGGGATCGGTAATATCATCGAAACGCGCTTGCGGTATTCGGCGTATGCTTCCGGATGTGCCTGCGAAAGGTCGTGTTCCTCGAACCGGATGGCGACCAGAATGTATGCCGTCGTGACAGCAGCGAATAGAAGGTGACCTGCGGTCATCCGCGGCGTCGCCCAAAAAGCAATAATGAACCCGAGCATTATCGGATGCCGGACAAGGTTATATAAGAACGGCGTTCGGAATTTCGGAGCTTTGTACTCATCACCGCGAAGGTTCGTGTAAACCTGGCTCAGACCAAAAAGATCGAAATGACTGATCAGCGAGGTTCCGACCATAACGGTCAGCCATCCGAGCGCAAATAACGCCCAAAGAACATATTGGCCGGCCGCGCCGTCAACATTCCAGATCACGGCCGGCATCGGACGCCACAGCGAAAAGATGAGTATCAACGCCAGGCTCGACAAAAGTACGTAAGTGCTTCGTTCAATGCTTTTCGGAATTATTCGCGTCCACCATCGCTTGAAAGCGGGACGCGCCATAATGCTGTGCTGGAGGGCAAATATGGAAAGAAGGATCAAATTTATCAACAAAGCCGCGCCGGTTGACGGCGGCGGATTCCCGGCATCGACCGAGATCGGAACAAATATATTCCCGACGAATCCGATCGCATAAAGGAACGTGGCGAAAAATACCAGGTAACAAACAATGCCGTAAATGAACGCCGCAACTCGCATGGTGAATATCTCCTTCTTTCTTAGTTGGCTCTTTTATATAATGCCGACGCTTTGACGAAATGAAATAGGAATTTTGTCCCGATTCTGATATTCTTTCCGCGTTCAGCCGGGACATTTGTCCTTTTCATCCGCGTTCTCTTCGAATATGAACAAGATAAGCCAGCGGATCCGATACGTTCACACTGCCGACAATATCAATCTTGCGTGGGCGGAGGTTGGTTCGGGCATACCGCTCGTTAAGGCGGCGAACTGGATGACGCATCTTGAATACGAACTGACAAGTCCCGTCTGGAGTCATTGGATCGATCTCTTTTGCAATAATTTTCGCTACATAAGGTTTGACGAACGCGGCTGCGGCATGACGGATTGGAACGTCGGCGATATTTCCTTCGACAGATGGATCGAGGATCTCGAAACCGTTATCACCGCCGCGTCTATCGACGAACCGGCCGTGCTGCTCGGCATCTCACAGGGAGCGGCTACGTGCATAGCTTATTCGATCCGCCACCCGGAAAAAGTATCTAAGATGATACTTTACGGCGGCTATGCATGCGGCATTTCGCATTCTCCGGACTGTGAACGCAAACAGTTGTATCAGGCGATGACCGACCTCGTGCGGCTGAAATGGGGCGACGATAACCCGACGTTTCGACAGGTCTTTACCTCGCGCTTTATTCCCGACGGCACGGATGAACAGATCGGATGGTTCAACGACCTCTGTAAAAAGACGACGAACGCGGCAAATGCCGCAAAGCTGCTCGAAGCTCGTGCGGAGGTAGATGTTCGCGATCTTCTCGGCCGGGTCACGGTGCCGACGCTGGTCCTTCATTCGCGCGAAGACGAGGTCATCCCGCTTTCGGTCGGCCATGAACTTGCCGCGGGAATTCCGGGAGCGGAGTTCGTCGAATTGGATTCGAAGAATCACGTGCTGCTCGAACACGAACCCGCATGGAACCGATTCCGTACCGAAATTCTCAGATTCATGGAGATCAGCGCAGAACGGCCGAATGACACATTTTCCGAATTGACCAACCGCGAAACGGAGGTGCTTGCACTGCTTACCGAAGGCCTGTCCAACGCGGACATTGCTGAGCGGCTTGCCATAAATGAAAAAACGGTCCGCAATCACATATCCAATCTTTTTGATAAACTTGGTGTTTGGAGCAGAAGCCAAGCGATAATTTTCGCGCACGACCACAACTTTTCGCCGAAAGATCGGGCGTGACCGGCATTTGCAGCATCGAAGTTATCAAATGACCGGCAAACTGATCAGCAGGCTTTGGAAAATATTACCGCAGCGCGTGCGGCGTTCGCTCATTCGCGTTACGCAGCAAAAATTCACGGCATCTGCGGCCGCGGTCGTTCGAAACAAGAACGACGAAATTCTGGTTTTGAATCACGTTCTGCGGCCGCGTTCGGGTTGGGGCTTGCCGGGCGGATTTTTGGAGAGCGGCGAACAGCCATCCGAAGGCATCGCCCGCGAGCTTCGCGAGGAAACCGGGCTCGATATCACCGACGTTCGGCTGTTGAGCGTCAGAACTCTCGGCACCCATATCGAATTTATTTTTACAGCGAATGCCGCCGGTGATCCGACAGAACTCAGCCGCGAGCTTTTCGGTTGGCAATGGTGCAACGCCCGCGAACTTCCCGAAGGCCTGCCGCCGAGCCAGCGCTATATGATCGAAAAAGCCTTTGCAGACGAATTTGATAAAATCGACGCCGCTGTTTAAGATACATTCTTTCGCATTTTTATTTTCTTTCCGTTTTTTATTGGAGGCATTTCTAAATGGTTGACCTGATCCCCTCGCCCGAATCCGTGATGCAGATACTCAAACAGACCGGAGCTTACCGCAAAGGACATTTCGTATATCCGAATGGCAAACACGCATCGCATTATTTTCAGATGCCGCTGGCGTTTCGCTATTACGACAACGCGCGCATCCTTTCGGTCGGGCTCAGCCGGCTTTTCCGTATGGAAAAATCGATCGCCGGAAAATTGCCGCGCGTTTCGATCATAAGTCCCGGGCCGGGCGGAATAATGGTCGCATTCGGCGTTCGCGAAGCGCTTACGGCCGAACAGATCTATTGGGCGGAGATCGAAGACGGAAAACGGCAGTTTCGCCAGTACATCGGCCAGGGCGACGTTTATCCGGCGATCATCGTCGATGACGTGCAGCGTTCGGGCCGAGCGCTCAGCGAAACCATCGAGCTTGTAAAAAGTGTCGGCTCTGATGTTATCGGCATCGGAACGATCGTAAAATTCAGCAACGCTCCCGAGGAATTCGACGGAATTCCGGTAAAATCGCTGCTGTCATTTGACGTGAATTTTTACGATACTAAGGAAGAATGGCAGAATTCGCGAAGCGCTTCGGAATCTGACGAGGAAAAGGTCCGTTATTAAATGTCGTGACGATTGGCAAGCGCTTTGTCCATCGTCACTTCGTCCACATATTCAAGGTCGGAACCGACCGGCATTCCCATCGCGATACGCGTAACGCGAACGCCGAGCGGTTTCAGCAGACGCGCGATGTAATTCGCCGTCGCTTCGCCTTCGGTCGTCGGATTCGTCGCAACGATGATCTCCGTCACCTGAACGCCGTCGTTGTTTTCGGGCGAAAGCCGCGGCAGCAAATTCGGCAACATCAATTCATCAGGCCCGATGCCGCGGATCGGCGAAAGCGAACCGTGCAAAATGTGATAAAGCCCCTTGTATGAACGCGTTTTTTCGACCGCAAGAAGGTTGTAAGGTTCCTCGACAATGCAGATGACCGAACGGTCGCGTTTTGGATTAGTGCAGTAACCGCAAGGGTTTACGTCCGTCAGATTGTTGCACACATCGCAAAAAACTATACGTTCTTTTACCTCGCGCAAAGCCGTGACAAAATTATCGACCTCCGCCGCCGGCCGCCGCAAAATATGGAACGCCAGCCGCTGCGCCGATTTGTGGCCAATGCCCGGCAGCCGCTTGAATTCGTCGATAAGTTTTGCGACCGGCTCAGAGTAGTCAAGCATAATTCAAAGTTCGGAGTTCCACCTTTAGG
>CBFGSN010000111.1:0-8991 GCA_965651435.1 uncultured bacterium
CGTTCGTTTTTTCGGGCAGCCGTTTCGTCGGCACGCTGTCGCCGGAAAATATGACCTCGCGCGAAGACGGTTCACTGATAACCGCAACGCTCTGGAATGCCGAAAGCATCTCGGCCGAATTTAACAGATACACATCTCGCGATCCGCTTTGCTGCCCGTCGCAGAAAAGCTCTGTTACATACACGATCACGAACAACAAGCTGAAAGCATCTGAGGTCAACACCGAAAAGATCTGCTCGCCCAATCAGCCGACGCCGGAAACGGGAAATGAAACCGTCGTCACCGGAACCGTCACCTACCGCGACCGTTCGGCATTGCCGAGAAATTCAGTCGTGACCGTTAGACTGATCGATACGTCGCGTGCGGACGACACCGCGAACGTTATCGCCGAACAAACGATCGATCCGGACGGCAAACAGGTTCCGTTCGCATTTTCGCTTGGCTATAAACCGGACCAGATCAACCGCCGCAACCGTTACAGCGTCCGCGCGGAGATAAAGAACCGCAACGGCCGCGTAATGTATACGAACGACACCGCCGTTCCCGTCCTGACGTACGGCAATCCGTCGTCGAATATCGAAGTTGTCGTAACGCGCGCCGGCCGCCAGAACCAGGGAACGACCGACAGAAGCATTCGCGGAACCGTAACGTACCGCGAACGCATCGCGCTTCAGTCCGATTCCGATCTGACCGTCGAACTCGTTCAATTGGACGCTCAGGGAAATGAAGAAGACGTTGTTGCTCAGACAACTTTTTCGACCGGGACGCGTCAGGTTCCGATCTCGTTCGAACTTCCGTATGCGCAGAGCAGCATCGAAACCAACGGCAATTATGCCGTCCGAGCAAGCATTTCGCACAGCGGCGAAACGCTGTTCGAAACCGCCGAACCGCAGGCGGTGAACCTTGGCCGCGCGTCGAACAACGTGCAGCTTGTTTTGGTCAAAGGCGAAACCGGCGTCACAGGAAAAACGGCGTCGCTTTCGCGTTTCGGAACGGGCACTTTCTCGCTCGAAGGCCGTTCGAACGAACTGTTGATCAACGCTCGTGCGGAAGTTGAAACCGACGGTTCTGCGAAGGTGACGGTTTCGGGGCTGTTGAAATCGTTCTCTTTCGAAGGCATCGTTACGCAGTTTACCGACGACATGATAACGGTAAGCGTTAAAAATTCCGGCGATGCCGATGCGAGCGGAACGATCGAGATCCGATACAGCGGAAGCAGCCTTCGTTCAATAACTACGAACGATCTTGTATTAGATTCGCAAAAAGCGTCGATCAGGTTTTAACGGCGTGAATGATATGGAAAGGCTGCCTTCGCGGGCGGCCTTTTTATTTTAAAGGTCGATAAGTATCCAGCCGTCTTCGATGCGGACGTCATATGTCGCGAGTCCGCATTCGGCTTTCGTAAAACACGCTCCGGTCGCCACGTCAAAACGCCAGCCGTGAAGGCTGCATTCCACAATGTTTCCGTAAAGGTGCGAATCGGCAAGCGGATAACCTTTATGCGGGCAGAAATTTTCCATCGCGCGGAACGTTCCGTTCACATTAAAAAGCGCGAGTTCGGTGCCGTCTTTCAGCTTTACGGTCGCACCGCGGCCGGGCGGCACATCTTCGACGCGGCCGACCTTTACCGTTTCGCCGCGGCGCGTAACCTTGCGTTTATTCTGCGGGAATTTTGCCATCGATGTGTATATTTTGACGGCGGCAGTGCGGAAAGTCCAAGCCGCCCGGCGGCTCCGCCAAAACATGACAGGCTTGCTTTATTGGCCGAAGTCTATGAAAATGTAGATAAAAGGAGTCGAAATTTTAATGACGAGGAGCGAACTTACCGCAAAGACCCGCGCAAAATGCAGCGAGATAATGACCAGGAACGTTCGCACGGCGACGCGCGATATGCCGCTTGGCGACATTGCGATAATAATGCGCGACGGCGACCTCGGTTCCGTTCCGATCGTTGAGGACGGAAAGCTCGCGGGGCTCGTCACCGACAGAGACATCGTTGTCCGTGCGATAGCCGCCGGCGGCGGCGCGGCGACGCCCGTGTCCGAGGCGATGACCGGCGAGGTTTTTTCCGTAAAACCGGACGATTATGTTTTTGAAGCGATCCGTCTAATGGGCGAAAAGAAGGTCCGCCGTGTCCCGGTCGTCGGTGACGACGGCGAACTCGTCGGCATTATCGCAATGGCCGACGTCGCGCTCGAAACCGAAGACCAACGCGAGATCGCCGAAACACTCGAAGAAATTTCCAGCGGTTCAAGTTTCTGGAAGAAATAAGAGGATCATGACAAAGATAGACATTTCAAACACTATTCTCGGTGTCTTCTTTATTGTGTTGATCGGCTTTGGCTCGGTTCAGGCTCAAGATGCCACTCGGTCTGTTGATGTTGAAATACGCGGCGCCGTTTGGACAAAAAACGAAGGATTCATAAAAGATCTTACCTCTCCAGACTTTCGGATATTTAGCGGCAAGAAAGAACTCGAGGTATTGTCTGCCGAACAAAAGGACGATCCGGTCAGCATTGGTATTTTGCTAGATATGTCGCCATCGTTTCACGATTCTTCCAAAAGATTTGAAGTCGGATTATTGGGCTTGGAGAAATTCATTGAATTGGGCAATCCGAAGAACGAATATTTCATTCTCGGATTTGCGCAAGATCAGAAACTGATACTCCCGGCGACATCGAATCGAGATTCTGCCCTTGCGGCTATTCAGCAACTGAATGTTTCAGAATTTAATGGAAATACCGCGGTCCTGGATGCGATCAAACGCGGCACCGACATTCTTTTGAATTCACCAAACGCACGAAAAGTTTTGGTTGTTTTGTCGGACGGACAAGAAAATACTTCGAAGAATGATTTTGACGATCTTAAAAAGATCACGCAAAAGAGCGGAGTTCGGATCTTTCAGATAATTCCGACGGCTTCAAATAAATGGTGGGACGAATCATTTCCGAGGCTACCCGTTTTAAAGAACTTTGCATTTGCAGAAGATCTTAGCGATGAGTCCGGTGGTGTGGCGATCTTTCCGGACAATCGGCCTGATACTATTCAGGCTTTCGAGAAGGTCGCGCAGTGCTTGAGAAGTCAGTATTTTATTAAGGTTCAGATGAGCGCAAAATCGACTGATCCGGAGTGGTACAAATTAAAGTGGAAATTGTCCAAGGAGAGTAAAGATAGATTCGGAAAGGTTACGATCTTTACCCCAAAAGGCATCTATCGATAGCAGGAATATGGCGCGTTCTTTCAACAGACATTTTCAGTTTCTGGGTTCGTCAAAGAATTTCGGTTCCGGAAAGCTTTGGTATCCGGCGGCTGATGTTTACCAGACTGAGGAAGGCTGGGTTGTTAAGGTAGAGCTTGCCGGTGTCGCCGCCGAAGACGTGCAGATCGACGTTCAGGGAAATTATCTGACCATTGTGGGCTGCCGAAAAGACCATTCCTGTTCCGCCGGAAATTCGTATCACCAGATGGAAATAACATACAGTAGTTTTGAAAAAACGCTGAAATTTCCATCATCCATCGAAGGCGTCCAGATGGATCATATGTTCGAGAACGGTTTGCTCATAATCCGACTTCGCAAAGCGAAATAATTTAATTTTATGGCCGAAGACAACACAACGAACGGAGCCGACAGCGCGGCAACGCCGCCGGCCGAACGAATCGAAGCATCGCCGAAACCGTCGCTGCCGCAGCCTTTTGAAGTTCCGGTTCTGCCGCTGCAGAATACGACGCTTTTCCCGGAAACGGTCGTGCCGCTGGCGGTCGGCCGGGAACGATCGATTCGCGCGGTCGAAGCCGCGCTCGCAACGCAGGACAAACTGCTCGCGTGCCTAACGACGCGTAACGAGAACGTCACCGGCGACGATGCAAAGAGCACCGACCTCTACGCCGTCGGAACCATCATCAGCGTAAAGCGGATGATGCGAAACGAAGGCGTGATGCAGCTTATCGTTCAGGGAATGGACCGTTTTGAGGTCACCGAATGGACGGGCGACGAACCGTACCTGAAAGCAAAGATCAAGGTGCTTGAGCCGCTTGAGATGACCGATTCCGAAGAGGTCGAAGCACTCAAGCGAAATATTCATTCGATGGTTCAGCAGGCACTTGCGCTTTTGCCGAACGTTCCGCCCGAAGTTCGCATGGCCGTGATGACGCAGACCGATCCGGTTCAGCTTTCGTATTTTATCGCTTCGGTCCTGGACCTGGGCGTTGAAACGGAACAGAAAATGCTTGAGGCCGCAACCGTTGACGAACTGCTGACGCTTTCGCACGGCGCACTCGCACGCGAACTGGAAATAATGCAGATCCGTTCGAAGATCGCCAGCGAAGCGCAGTCCGAAATGGACAAATCGCAGCGTGATTACGTTCTGCGCCAGCAGATGAAAGCGATCCAGAAAGAGCTTGGCGAAGACGACACCGGCGAAAAAGCCGAGGCCGAACAGCTTCGCGAACGCCTGGAAACCGCCGATCTGCCGGACAACGTCCGCAAGGAAGCCGAACGCGAGCTCAAGCGGATGGAAGCGCTTCCGCAGGCCGCTCCCGATTATCACGTTATCCGAACGTATCTCGAATACATTCTCGAACTACCGTGGCGAAAGTCGAGCGAGGAAAAACTCGACCTCGAAGAAGCCCGGCGAATCTTGGACGAAGACCATTACGGGCTTGAGGACGTAAAGGAACGCATACTCGAATCGCTTGCGGTCGTAAAACTTCGCCCCGATTCGAAAAGTCCGATCATGCTTTTCGTCGGCCCTCCGGGCGTCGGTAAAACTTCGCTAGGAAAATCGATCGCGCGTGCGCTCGGCCGCGAATTCGAACGCATGAGCCTGGGCGGAATGCGCGACGAAGCCGAACTCCGCGGACACCGCCGAACATATATCGGCGCGATGCCCGGCCGAATAATACAGGCGCTTCGGCGCGTCGGTGTGAACAATCCGCTGATGATGCTGGACGAGATCGACAAGCTCGGCAACGATTTTCGCGGCGATCCGGCGTCCGCTTTGCTTGAAATTTTGGACCCGCAGCAAAACAATTCGTTCCGCGATAATTATCTGGATCTGCCGTTCGATCTGTCGAAAGTTTTCTTTATCGCGACCGCGAACCAACTCGCACCGATACCGATGCCGCTTCGCGACCGAATGGAGATAATCACGCTTTCCGGTTACAGCGACCGCGAAAAACTGGCGATCGCAAAGCAGTATCTGATCCCGCGGCAATTGAAGGAAAACGGGCTCGAACCCGACCGACTTGAAATAACCGACGCCGCGATAAACCGTTTGACGACGGAATATACGCGCGAAGCGGGCGTTCGCCAGATCGAACGCACGATCGGAAATCTGGCGCGAAAGGTTGCGCTGAAGGTCGCCCAGGGTTCGAACGAAAAGGTTACCATCGATGCCGACGACGTTCTGGAATATCTCGGGCCGCCGCGTTTTCATCCCGAACGCGCCCGCGACGAATTGCCCGCCGGTGTCGCGACCGGTATGGCGTGGACCGAAATGGGCGGCGAGGTTCTGTTTATCGAAGCAACGGCGCTTCCCGGCGGCAGTGGGCTTTTGCTCACCGGACAGCTCGGCGATGTGATGAAGGAATCTGCACAGGCGGCACGCAGCTATCTGTGGTCGCACGCATCGGAATTCGGCATCGATCCGGCGTTCATCAAAAACAACGGCGTGCACCTGCACGTTCCGGCGGGAGCCATTCCGAAAGACGGCCCAAGCGCCGGCGTGACGATGACATCCGCGCTCGCATCGCTCTACACCGGCCGAAAGGTGCGTTCCGATACGGCAATGACCGGCGAGATCACTTTGTCCGGATTGGTGTTTCCGGTCGGCGGCGTTAAGGACAAGGTCCTGGCCGCGCACCGCGCCGGCATCCGGCGGATAATCCTGCCGTTCCAGAACGAACACGACATCGATAAGATTCCCGAGGACGTTCGCAAGGAACTCGAGGTCATTCCCGTCCAGCGCATCAGCGACGTGCTCGCCGCCGCGCTCGAAAAAGACCCGTCCGAAGACCCGAAAACGAACTTCGTCATCCCGACCACCGACGGCAAAGCTCCGACCGCCGCCGAGATCAGAGTCGACAGCGGGGAATGAAGGTCGGGCTAGTCTACTAATTCAGGGAACGATGCTTTGTAAGATCGCCTTCTGTACAAACTTAAATTATGCGTGTTATACCAATAATTCTTGCCCTCTTTCTCCCGGTTCTTTTAGATCTTCCACCGGTCGGCAGTCCTGATCCATCCTTTGGTGAGGCCGGTTTCACGATAACGTCGTTAAGTTCCGGTCCAGACCGCTCAATGACCGTTGCCAGACAGAATGACGGCAAATTCGTTGCGGCTGGTTTAATGAATAACGGCATGAGGATGGCTGTCGTTCGTTACTTCGCCAACGGCGATCTGGATCCTGCGTTTGGCGACAACGGGATCGCTACGATATTTAACGGAACGACAGGCAATGAAGTGACTGCAATTGCTATCCAAAATGACGGTAAGATCGTTCTTGCCGGAAAATCATCGGTGGCAGGCTCGACACGTTTTACCATCGTACGGATCGATGCCGGCGGAAATCTCGATGCCACATTTAACGGCTCGGGTATTTTTGCGGACCAGTCTTTAGGAGTGCCTTACGCCGTTGCTATCCAGCCGGATGGAAAGATCGTCACCGGAGGTGATCTCACGATGACATTCGGATTTACAAGAGAGTTTTGCATAGTTCGATTCAACACAAACGGAACTATTGACGAAAGCTTTGGTTCGGACGGTAAGGCGATTATTTCCATGGCTCCAGAAGCCGCGGTGAGTTTCGGGCGGGCATTGATCATACAACCTGACGGCCGAATTGTAATCGGCGGTGAAAGTAATTACGGCTTTGGTCTGGCCCGTGTTGATACGACCGGATCTTTAGACACTTCGTTTGATTCCGATGGCCGAGTCAGGACGGTTTTCACGGGCGGAGAGCGGGCGTTTGTAAACGCCTTAGCCAATGGCCCCAATGGAACTATTATCGCAGTAGGCGATGCCATGGAAGGTGATGCACGCGGCTTTGCAATGGCTCGTTATACATCTGATGGGTCACTGGACAATAGCTTTGACGGCGACGGAAAGACTGTGATCGCAGGCACTGACGTTGCAAATGCCGTAGCTGTCGGACAGGCGGGGAGTCTAACGGCTGTCGGCTATACCGGCCAAGAACTGACACTAGTAAAATTAACCGGTACCGGACACCGTGATCCTTCATTCGGTGAGGACGGCATTGTTCGATCCGCGATTCGAACTGGGTATGCGATCGGTCGTGGAATAGTTCTGGATCCGTCAGGATTCTATATCGTTGTTGGCGATGTTGGAAGTGGTGGGCCGGATAGTGATGTTTTGTTCGCACGCTATACGTCAGAAGGTATTCCGGATGTTGAGTCCGGGACCTACGGCTATGTGACCACAAATCCGTTCGGAGAAATAAAGCAGTCCAGTTACGGGGTTGATATCGAGCAGAGCTCGAACGGCAGATTGATCGTTGCCGCCAACCGGGTCATTGGCCCAGATTTTGAATTTGGAGCCCTGATCGGCTATAAGTCGAACGGTTTCTTGGATCAGAACTTCGGAGATGGTTTGGCTAGTGGGATCGCTACAATAAGTATTTCGGAGGCCAAAACCCAAGAAGTTAATGCGCTCAGTATCCAAGCAGATGATAAGATCGTTGTCACCGGGACGTTTGAGAACCAAGTTGACGTTGGATTGTTCGTAGGTAGATTTCAGTCCGACGGGTCGAAGGACCTGGCCTTTGGAAATAGCGGCAACGGATATATTACGGTTCTCGCCTCGGAAGGCGGCGGATTAGCTAACGACGTTCTGGTTCAATCCGACGGCAAAATACTTGTTGCCGCGACGACGCCGAATTTCGCAGCACAAACTACTGATTTCGGAGTTTACAGATTTGAATCGAACGGTTCGCTAGATACCAAATTCGGCAACGGCGGTATAACTAAAGTCCCTATGGGAACCGGTCTGGATGCGGCCTTCGCTCTCGCCCAAGATGGGGAGGGTCGTATCATCGTCGTAGGTTCCGCAAATCTAACGGAATCAGGCTTAGGGGATTTCGCGGTTTCCCGATTAAACCCAAACGGAAGCATTGATGGTGCCTTTGGCAACTCCGGAAAACTTATTTTTTCGGCTTCGCAGTTTACAAATGTGCTCACGGATGTTGAAGTTCAGAAAGATGGAAAGATAGTCACAACGGGAACTGCCTGTGCGAATGCAAATTGTACAGGATCGTCTGGTGTGATAGCTAGATTAACGAACACCGGGGAAATGGACACGACATTCGGAAACGCCGGAATGCGGGAGGTATTACCTGCGGAAACCAGTAGCGTCATCTCGAACTCGATTGAAGTTCAGCGCGATGGAAAGATCATTATTGCGGGTTCAGCACAAAGATCAGCGACGAACAAGGATGCTTTAGTAGCTAGATTTTTACCGAATGGCGATTACGACACGAGTTTTGGTTCTAACGGAATCGTTCTCTCCGATATTGAGCTTACGGATCAGGAAGCTGCTTCGTTAACAATACAGCGTAATGGAAAATTAGTCACTGCCGGCTCAAGCTTGACCGGCGGCCGAACCGACATTGCCGTATGGCGATATATTGGCGATGATATTAGTTTAGTCGAACATAGTGCTCCGTTTGATTTTGATGGTGACGGGAAGACGGATGCGTCGATCTTTAGGCCGGCGGGCGGTGAGTGGTGGTGGCAGCCGAGTTCGGGTGGTTTTGCGGGGGCGGCTCAGTTCGGATCGGGCACGGACATAATCACGCCGGGAGATTTCACGGGCGATGGCAAGGCCGATTCGGCTGTATTTCGTCCGAGCACAGGCCAGTGGTTTATTCTGAAGAGCGAGGATTTCAGCTACTACGCATTTCCGTTCGGAGCCGCGGGCGACGTTCCGATAGCGGCGGACATGGACGGCGACGGCAAAGCCGATCCGGTCATTTTTCG
>CBFGSN010000112.1:0-8948 GCA_965651435.1 uncultured bacterium
GCTGCTGCTAAAAAAGCTGCACCGAAGGCCGCTGCTAAAAAAGCTGCACCGAAAGCTGCTTCCAAAAAGGCCGCACCAAAGGCCAAGGCCGCTGCTAAAGGTAAGAAATAGTTTTCCTTTATTTTTTCAGAACTTAAAAGGCTCGACGTTTCACCGCCGAGCCTTTTTTATTCTTCGAATTTCGAAATACACGTTCTAAAAATTCAGTTCGATGTCGTTATCCTTTACATCGACACCGACGGTTCCGCCGTCCGCCAATTTTCCGAACAGGATCTCATTCGCCAGCGGCTGTTTTATTTTTTCGTGAATGAGCCGCGCCATCGGCCGCGCGCCATAACGCGCGTCGAAACCGTTTTTCGCAAGCCATTCGCGCGCGCCATCTGTCAGGCGAACCAACGTACGTTTTTCGGCGAGCTGGCCGTTAAGCTCCTTGATAAATTTATCGACGATAAGTTCGATGACATCCATGCTGAGCGGAGCGAACGGAACCCATGCATCCAAGCGATTCCGAAATTCCGGAGAGAAAGTTCGTTCGATCGCACCTTTGGCGCTTCCCTTTGTTTCGGAAGCGTTTCGAAAACCGATGCCGCCCGAAGAAAGTTCGCGTGCTCCGGCGTTCGTCGTCATTATCAAGATCACATTTCGAAAATCCGATCTCTTTCCGTTGTTGTCCGTGAGCGTCGCCGTGTCCATAACCTGCAGAAGCAGATTGAAAAGATTCGGGTGAGCTTTTTCGATCTCGTCCAAAACCAGGACCGAATGCGGATTGCGCATGATCGCATCCGTCAGCAGTCCGCCCTGATCGAAGCCGACATATCCCGGCGGCGCACCGATCAAACGCGATACCGTGTGCGGTTCGGCGTATTCGCTCATATCAAATCTGATGAATTCGATGCCGAGCGTTTCGGCAAGCTGTTTCGAAACTTCGGTTTTGCCAACGCCGGTCGGGCCGGAGAACAGAAATGTTCCGACAGGTTTTGTTTCGTGGCCGAGTCCCGCACGCGATATCTGTATCGCATCGACGACGCGGTCGATGGCTTCGTCCTGTCCGAAAATGACGGATTTGATATCTTCGCGCAAAGTTTTGAGCCGCTGTTTTTCGTCGGCGACGACAGTTTTCGGCGGTATCTTTGCCATTCGGGCGATCGTATTTTCGATCATCGAAACGGAGATGTTCGCCGGCCTGTCGTCTTTCGGCAAAAGCTTGACGGCGGCACCGGCTTCGTCGATCACATCGATCGCTTTGTCCGGCAGGAATTTGTCGTTGATGTATTTTCCGGCAAGCTCCGACGCGGTTCGCAGCGATTCATCCGAATAACGAACCTCGTGATGTTTTTCGTAAAAACGTTTCAGGCCTTTCAGGATCTCGTACGTTTCATCGATCGTCGGTTCGCCGATCTCGATCTTTTGAAAACGCCGCGCGAGCGCGCGGTCGCGTTCGAACGCGGCTTTATATTCGGCATATGTCGTCGAACCGATGCAGCGAAGTTCGCCTGCGGCGAGAGCCGGTTTCAGAATATTTGAGGCATCAAGCGAACCGCCGGAAACGGAGCCGGCACCGACGATGGTGTGAATTTCGTCGATAAAAAGTATCGCGTTCTCTTCTTTTTTAAGGTCGTGAATGATGCCTTTGAATCGCTGTTCGAAATCGCCGCGGTAACGCGTTCCCGCGAGCACCGCGCCCATGTCGAGCGCGAAAACTTTTGCGCCGATCAGAACTTCGGGTACGTCGCCTTCGCTAATTTTCAGCGCCAGTCCTTCGGCCAAAGCGGTTTTTCCGACGCCCGGTTCGCCGACGTAAAGCGGGTTGTTCTTTTTCCGGCGGCAAAGCACCTGTATCGTCCGTTCGATCTCGGCGGTGCGGCCGATTATCGGATCGATCTCGCCGGCGGCCGCGCGTGCGACCAGTTCGACCGTATAACTTTCCAGCGGTTTCTGCTTTCGCGGACCCGGCATACCGCCGAATTCGTCATCGCCGTCGAAAAGTTCGTCCGGAAGGTCGCCGGTTTCGATCTTTGAGATGCCATGAGAAATATAATTCAGAATATCCAGCCGCGAAACGCCCTGCTGCAGCAAAAGATAGAGCGCGTACGATTGGTCGGCCTGATAAAATGCGGCGAGGATATTTCCGCCGTCAACCGCACGTTTTCCGGCGCCTTCGGCCTGAAGAACAGCGTACTGGATCGTCGATTGGAACGTTGCGGTGAGTTCCGGCATATGCTTGATATTCTCAGGCATTTTTTCCAGAACATCGCGGAAATAATCTTCGAGCGAACGGCCGAGTTCTTCGATCCGCGCTCCGCAGTTAAAAAGAATGTCGCGCGCCGAACTGTCCTGCAGAAGCGCGTACAGCAGGTGTTCGAGCGTGACGTATTCGTGACGGTGCTTGACCGCTTCGTCAACGGCCGCGCTTAAGGTTTCTTCCAACTCTCTGGTCAACATCTGTATTGATATTGTATCAAGTTTCGGAAAAGTTTGACTATATGTTTGATGAGCCAAAGCGAGCCCTTCCTTTCGGTCGGGCCGCCGGTGTGCCGATCATTTCAGATCGAACAGAAGGAATTCGGAATTATCCGCACGGCCTTTGATCTCTATAAGCGTTTCGCTGCTTATTGCCGCACCGTCGCCGGTAAGCAAACGCTCGCCGCCGAGCTCGATCTCGCCGCTGATGACCTGCAGCCAGGCGTGCCGCCCGTCGGCAAGTTCGTGCGAAACCGATTCGCCGTCATTGAGTATGGATGCATACAAACGGACATCCTGGTTGATGTGAACAGAACCGTCCGTACCGCCGCGCGATGCCACAAGGCGGAGCTTGCCGCGTTTATCATCGGGCGAAAATACCTTCTGCTCATAACTCGGTTCCAGGTTCTGCTGTTCGGGCAGTATCCATATCTGAAGCATATGCGTCGGTTCCGTCGGCGAACTGAATTCGCTGTGGCGGACGCCTGTTCCTGCGGTCATTCGCTGAACTTCGTGCGGCCGAACGGTTTCGCCGTTGCCCATCGAATCGCGGTGCGATATCGCACCTTCGATAACGTAAGTGATGATCTCCATATCGCGGTGTCCGTGTGTTCCGAAACCCTGATCGGCTTTGATAAAATCTTCGTTTATGACGCGAAGATCGCGAAAGCCCATCTGGGCCGGATCGTAATAATCCGCGAAAGAGAACGTGTGATATGTATCGAGCCAGCCGTGATTCGCGTGTCCGCGTTCGTTGGCTCTTCTGATCTTGATCATTTCTTTTTTTCCTCTGATATTAGTCGGCCAAATAGCCGAATTTTCCCGACCGGTAATCTTCGATCGCCTGCGCCAGTTCAAGCTGTGTGTTCATAACAAACGGGCCGTACTGCGCGATCGGTTCGTCGATCGGTTCGCCGGACATCACCAAAAAGATGCCGTCTTCGGCGGCTTCGACCGTTATGGTTTCGCCGTCGCGTTCGAACAAAGCCATATTGTTTTCAGGCAGTTTTTCACCGCCGTTTATCACTGCGGATCCTTCGATAGCGAGTATCGCGGTCGTGTATCCGTCCGGCAGATCAAATTTGATCGTTTCGCCTTTTTTCGGCTTCAGATTATAAAGATGCACCGGCGTGAATGTCGTCGCCGGTCCTTTTGTTCCGGCAAATTCGCCCGCGACCACCTCAACCTCGCCGCCGCCCGGTAATTTGACACGGCCCATTTCGGCGTTGGTTATCGCCTGATATTTCGGGTCGGTCATCTTGTCCTTTGCCGGCAGATTTACCCAGAGCTGCACCATCTGAAATTCACCGCCGGCCCGGGAAAATTCCCTCTCGTAATATTCTTTGTGAAGCAGGCCGCTGCCGGCCGTCATCCATTGAACGTCGCCTTCGCCGATGATGCCGCCTCCGCCGCGGCTGTCGTGGTGTTCGACCTTGCCTTTATAGGCGATCGTCACCGTTTCAAATCCGCGGTGCGGATGCGGGCCGACGCCGTACGGCAATTCGCGCGGAGCAAAGCTCATTTTCGCGTTGTAATCCAACAGGAAGAACGGACTCATACGCTTTGCCGAGATCGGCCCGTTCGGAAAAAATCCGCTCACGTGAAATGCATCGCCGACCCAATGCCGCGGCGGCGGTGCAATGATCTGTTCTACCTTCTTTATGCTCTTTTCTGCGGTTCGTGTTTTCATCGAAGCCTCCAAATTGTTGTTCGCCGACCGGCGGCGTTATTTATGTTTTAAGTCTATCGCCATCGGAGGTATTTGTAATCACCTGTTCGGGTGAGGCAATAAAAAAGCCGCAGTATGAACTGCGGCCGGATCACGGCGTTTGCTGTGTACGCAATGCGTAAACGTATGCGACACAGCAGTTTGCGAGAACGCAGATGCGGGATCATTCCGCTTCTTTTCGAAGAAGCATCAGGCCGTCGCGGATCGGCAGCAGAACGTTTGAAACGCGTTCATCGGCGAGGACCTTTTGGTTAAAATCATGAAGTGCCTGCGTGCTTTCGTCCTTTACGTCGTCGAGAACTTTCCCGCTCCAAAGAACGTTGTCGGCCAGAATGTACCCGCCGATGCGGAGCCGTTCGAACGCGAGGTTGTAGTAATTCGAATAATTCGCTTTGTCGGCGTCGATGAACACAAGATCGAAAAGCGTCGTCATATGCGGGACGATAAAGAAAGCTTCGCCAAGCCGAAAATTTATCCGGTTGGCATACTCGGTTCGTTCGACGAACGACCGGGCGACCTTATTTGTTTCTTCGTTGATATCGATCGTGTCGAGCGTTCCGCCGTCGGCCAAACCTTCGGCAAGGCAAAGCGCCGAATAGCCGAGATACGTGCCGATCTCAAGTATCGCGTGCGGACGTATCATCTTTGAGATCATCGAAAGAACGCGGCCCTGATAAAGGCCGGAAAGCATACTCGAATCGTTGTAATTTGCGTAGCAGAGTTCGCGAAGTTCGCGCAGTATCGGGCTTTCGTCCGATGTCATTTCTTCGGCGTATTTTACTAGTTCGTCTTTCATATATCTATTCTTATCAGGCCGCGTTTGATCGCCGTTGTCGCGGCGGACGCACGGTCGGAAACTCCGATCTTGTCATAAAGATTTTTGATGTGCGTTTTGACGGTGTTTTCCGAAACATCGAGTTCCGTGGATATTTCTTTGTTGGACATTCCGCGGACGATCATCGTCAAAATATTTTCTTCGCTCGGCGTCAAAGATTCGCTGCCGAGATTTTCGTTGATGATCTGTTCGACGCCGTCCTGCAGGAAACGTCCGCCGCTTTTGACGACGCGAACGGCTTTCACAAGCGTGTCGGGTTCGACGTCCTTACATACATAACCGGCGGCACCTTTTTTCAGCGCGCGCGAAATTTCGGCATCGCCCGCGTGATCGGCAAGAATGACGATGCGTGCTGACGCGTCTTCCTCAAAATATTTATGCAGGTCGTCGATCGTGCAGGCATTTGGAAAACGCAGGCCGAGGATCGTTACGTCCGGACGAAGTTCGCGAAATTTTTCAAAGCCTTCGGCCGGGTTGTCGGCTTCGCCGACGAGCGCGATGTTTTCCGCATCCGCCAGAACAGAGCGGATGCCGATGCGCGTTATCGGCTGGTTTTCTATCAGCAAAACTCTTATCGGAGAAGCCATTCGTTTACGCGGACGGAACGGAAATTTCGGCGGCAAATTCGACGATCGGCTTTATCAGATCGGTGTCGTAGTTCGTTTTCACGTGCTGCATAACGGCGGTGATGCGTTCGAGTCCCATGCCCGTATCGACCGACGGAGCCGGCAGCGGCGTCAGCGTAAATGTGCCGTCGTCATTCTGCGTCCGGTTGTACTGCATAAAGACGAGGTTCCAGATCTCCATCGTCGTATCGCCGGGTCCATTCACCCAATGCGGCGAATTTTTTTCCGGATCGTTCGGGTCTTCGCCCATATAATAATGTATCTCCGAACACGGGCCGCACGGGCCGGTGTCACCCATCTGCCAGAAATTATCCTTGCGCCCGAAACCGAGAACGCGTTCCGGTGCCGCGCCGGCTTTTATCCAAAGTTCGCGGGCTTCGTCGTCCGGCCCGACCTCGTCGTCGCCTTCGAAAACGGAAAACCACAGCCGTTCGACCGGCAATTTTAATTCGTTAACCAGCAGGTCCCAGGCAAAACGGATCGCGTCTTCCTTAAAATAATCGCCGAACGAAAAATTGCCGAGCATCTCAAAAAAAGTATGATGCCGGGCCGTTTTTCCGACCTCATCCAGGTCATTGTGTTTGCCGCCCGCGCGTATGCATTTTTGCGATGTTGCGGCCCGCGAATAATCGCGCTTTTCGTTGCCGAGAAAAACGTCCTTGAACTGATTCATTCCGGCGTTGGTGAAAAGAAGTGTCGGGTCGTTCGCCGGCAAAAGCGGCGACGAATGCACGATCTTGTGCCCGTTGCGTTCGAAATATTCGAGAAATGTTTTGCGGATATCACTGCCTGTCATATATTTTCCGATTGTAGCACAGCGGACTATTCCACCGTATCTGTGTCAATGAATTCGGCGATGCGTTCAAGCTTTGTTCGTATAAGATCGAACGAAAATCCGCGGCGAAGCAAATGATCGTAAAATTTCTTTGTATCTTCGCGGGTTTCGGGAACGCCGCGAAGCCGTACGCGCTTTGCGATCGCCGTTTCTATCAGTTCTTCCTCCGGCATTTTTTCGAACGCGGACGCGACCGCCGCGTCTATCGTTTCGCGGTCGAGTTCCTTTTGCGAAAGCGTCTGCCGCAGGCGGCGTTTGCCCTGCGGTTTTTGGCGAAGTTTTGACAGAGCCAATCCGGCGGCGAAAGTTTTGTCGTTCAGATAATCGTAATTTTTTAGAGTTTCGATCACGCCGTCAACTATCGCTTCGTTCGTCCATGCTTTTTCCAACAGCCGCATCCGCATTTCGCCGATCGAGCGCGGTTTTGCTGCCAGGAGCCGAACGGCGCGGTGCAGCGTGCGTTCGCGCGCCTTCGCTTCGTCCTTTATGACGCGGTCTTCGTCGGCGATCTTTCCGGGGCGGCGTTTCCACATTTGATACATTTTACATCGTTCGATGCCGCGGTTAACAATTCGGCGCAATTGTTCGATAATCAAAAAGCATGAACGGCGCCATTCTCATCGACAAACCCGAAGGAATAACGTCGCACGACGTTGTGGCGAAGCTGCGCCGGATCTTGCACACAAAGAAGATCGGGCACACGGGAACGCTCGACCCGTTCGCTACGGGTTTGCTGGTGATGCTGGTCGGAAAGGCGACGCGGCTGGCGCAATTCGTCGCGTCGGACGAAAAAGAATATGAGGCGGAAATTCGGTTCGGTTTTGAAACCGATACCGGCGACAGAACGGGAACGCCGAAAGGCGGACCTGATCCGATGGCCGCGGCAAAGCTGAACACGTTCGATCGGGAAAGCGTTCGCGAAAAATTTCTCGGTGCGCAGATGCAATTGCCGCCGATGTATTCCGCAAAAAAGGTTGACGGCAAAAAGCTTTACGAACTTGCGCGAAAGGGCATCGAGGTAACACGTGAACCGGTGCCGATAATTATTCACGACCTCGAGATCTTTGACGCGGCGGATACCGCGGCAAAAATGCGCGTCCAATGTTCGGCCGGAACTTTTATTCGCACGCTTGCCGAAGATATCGGAAAATTTATCGGCACGGGCGCTCATTTAACGGAACTTCGTCGAACGAAAGCCGGCGAATCGGACGTAAAAGATGCCATAACGCTCGGCGAACTCGAAAAATTACCCGATCCGCAAAGCCGTATTATCCCGATGAACGATCTGCTTCGACGAATGCCGGCGATAAAGCTTTCGGGTGAAAGAGTTGCGAAAACGCTGTCAGGACTTTCGACACGGGTTTTTGAAACGGATCTGAAAAACGGGGAAGCCGTTCGGATGACCGACGAAGACGACTCGCTCATCGCGGTCGGCGTATTCAATACGGACGCGAACGAGGTTCGGCCAAAGGTCGTTTTGGGTTAAAATTCATCTATGAAAAAGAAGGACATTGCCATCGCGGCGGTTGGCGGCGTCGCCGCGGCTGTCGCGGTAAAAATGATAATGCGGCGGCCGACCGTCGAATGGAAAACGGCATCGCGGGACGTTCCGCATTCCGAACGGTCGCATTTCGTATCGGTTGACGGCGCACGCGTTCATTATCAGGAATTCGGCGACCGGAATGCTCCGACGATAATTCTGATACACGGTTACACGGCGTCCGTTTACATCTGGGAACAAAGCGCACCGATACTTGCCGACGCCGGATTTCACGTCATCGCCGTCGATCTGATAGGCTTCGGTTATTCGGAAAAACCGGCATGGTTCGATTATACGTTTTCGTCGCAGGCGCGAATGATCGAACGGCTTATGGATCGGCTCGGCATCGGCCGTGCCGTCGTGGTCGGAAGTTCCTACGGCGGCGGAGTCGCGGCGGCATTAACGCTCGATTATCCGGCGCGTGTCGAAAAGCTCGTCCTCGCGAACGCTGCCTGCAACGACGAACCGTTGTCGCAGCCGATACTTCGTCTCGCGACAATGCCGGTCGTCGGCGAAATTCTCGCGCCGTTCCTTGTCGATTCGGCCGCGTTCATCCGACACCGAATGCGGACGACGCTCGCTCCGGAAAATTTTGATCTGATAACAGCACGGCGTATCGAAAACATTCGACGTCCGCTGAACGCTGCGGATGCGCATCATTCGGTTCTTGCGACGGCGCGAAATTGGGACGCCGAACGCATCGAAGCCGACGCGCATTTGATCGACCAGCCAACGCTCATCATTTGGGGCGACCAAGATCAGGTCGTACCGATCCATAACGGATACAAACTTCGCGATGAGATACTTCACTCGCAGATGATCGTTATACGCGATTGCGGCCACGTTCCGATGGAGGAAGCAACCGAGCTTTTTACCGATCTGATCATTAAATTTTGCCGCGACCCGAAAGGCCGGATCGGCGA
>CBFGSN010000113.1:0-8830 GCA_965651435.1 uncultured bacterium
CCGTTAAAAATAAAGCCCGGAGTGCATTGAGCATCCGGGCTTTTTGTTTTTGCTGAAACAGCGTACTACCAACGGCTGCCGCCGCCGTAGCCGCCGCGATTTCCACCGCGGTTTCCACCGCCGCCAAATCCTCCGCGTCCGCCGCCGCCATTACGGACCTGCGGTTTTGCTTCGTTGACCTTCAGCTCACGGCCGTCAACTTCCTTGCCGTTAAATTCGGCAATGGCTTTTTCGCCTTCGTCGGTCGTAGCCATTTCGACAAAGCCGAAACCGCGCGAGCGGCCGGTGTCACGGTCTTCGATAACATTGGCCGATTCGACCGTTCCGACCGTACCGAAAAGTTCGGTCAGGTCCTGATTCGTTGTGTTAAAGGAAAGGTTTCCTACGTAAATTTTCATAATTGTTCCTTTTCCCGCTTTCCGGGAAATGCTAAAAGAAGAAGTTTTTGTCGGTTCGGCCGGATCTTTTTGCGAGAAAAGGAAGCCTGATTCCGGATACTCAAAAAAAACGAGAGCAACACTTCTGTCTGTGTTTACCAATAAAAAAAGACCTGCTCTCAAACTTATCCAAAAATCGTTAAAGACGAAGCGCGAGTGCCTATGCAAACGCGAGAGAAGGATTAACATATTTAGAATGACAGGTATTGCCCGCAGTAGCAAACCGAGATCTTAGTTAGTTCGTCCGGGTGCGGCCGATTTGCATTGTCGGCGGAATAATTGCCTAATAGAAGTATGAAAGAAGAGATGATAGAAATGGCCGGTGTGGTCATTGATAAGCAGCCGAACGCATTTTTCAAGGTCCAAATAAACGATTCAGACCACATCGTACTTGCAACGATCTCCGGCCGAATGCGCCGAAACCGTATTAGAATATTGACCGGCGACCGCGTAGATCTTGAACTTTCCCCGTACGACCTCACCAAAGGCCGCATCACATACAGACATAAATAAGCGTTGGACGATCAGCCGGCGATCTCGCCGAGAACTTTCCGCAAAGCAGCAAAACTTTCGCCGCCGTAAGCCACGAGCGTTATGTTGATGGCTTTCGTTCGCATGTGCTCAGCGCATTCGCGAACAGCTATCTCGCAGGCCGGAATTAACGGATATGCAAACACGCCGGTGCTGATGAGCGGAAAAGCGATCGAGCTTATATTGTTTCGATCCGCCAGGCGAAGGCTGTTGCGGTAGCAGCGGGCCAATATCTCGGCTTCGTTTCGCGTGCCGCCTTTCCAACGCGGCCCGACCGTGTGGATCACAAATTCCGCCGGAAGATCGAAACCCGGCGTTATGCGCGCGTCTCCCGGCGGACACCTGACGCCCGGCGAGACTTCCGGCAGTTCCTTACACGCTTCGTAAAGCCGCGATCCGGCTGCATAATGAATCGCACCGTCAACACCGCCGCCTCCAAGTAACGATTCATTCGCCGCGTTCACGATCGCCGAAACGTCCATTTGCGTAATGTCGCCATTTATAATATCCGGAAGGTTCATGACAGATACTGCGATGCTCTTATAATTCTAGCAGAATTGATTTTCGTCCGTCGCGCATGTCAGAATACCGGTGTACTTTTTATGAGATTTGTCGCGCTCATAATCTTCGTTCAGATCCTCGTCGCGGTTTCGACGCCGTGCCCTGATGCTATTTCATCGGGTTCGATGTTCGCATCCGTTTCGACGCGCGCCGCGGCGGACGTGAAAGCCCCCGGCGAAGGTGAAGATCACGACGAAGAATGTTCGCCGTTCTGCATTTGCTCTTGTCGTCAAGTGCCGGCGTCGTCCGTCGCGTTCTGCGAACCACCGGCCGAGGCCGCAATGAACGATGCCGTACAAAAAGTTGCCTTCCGATACCGCAACGACCCTGAAACGACATTCCGAGAATCCATCTGGCAGCCGCCGCAGGCATAATTCCCTTTTTTTACGATCTATTTGCGCCCATTTTTTGCCGCGGAACATATTTGTTTCCGTCGGCAGATCTCGTATTTTTTTTAGAATGAAAAGGAATTTATGTACAGAATAATATTGTTCGCGGCCGTGTTTTTATTGAGTCAGACGGCCTTTTCACAGATCACAAATACGGTCCGAATTTCCGTTAAAAGTCACGAGGCGGACGAATACATCGCCGGAGCGAATGTTTCCGTCAAAGGAACTTCTATATCCTCCGGCACCGACGAACGCGGCACCGCGGTGCTTGAAAATATTCCGGAAGGAACACAAACGATAATCGTCACCGCCGAAGGTTTTGAGGATGGCTCGCTTTCGCTCAGTTTTCCGGATTCGAACGGCGGCGAATTTACCGTAACGCTAGAACCCGAACATCTAGAAGCCGAAGTGACCGTAAGTTCGACCCGCACCGGCCGCTCGATCGAAGCCGAACCTTCGCGCGTCGAAGCAATAGACGAAGAGGAAATAGACGAAAAAATAAATATGCGCCCTGCCAATGTTTCAATGGTTCTGAACGAATCGACCGGCATTTTTGTCCAACAGACGTCGCCGACCGCGAACACGCAATCGATCCGGCTGCAGGGTTTGGACGGCAGATATACCCAACTTCTGAAAGACGGCTTTCCGGCATATGGCGGATTTTCCTCAAGCCTTAGCGTGCTGGAAATTCCTCCGCTCGATCTAAAGCAGGTCGAGATAATCAAAGGGCCGGCGGCGACACTTTACGGCGGCGATGCGATCGCGGGTGTTGTGAATTTCATCACGAAAGACCCGTCAGAAAAGCCGCTGACGACGATCCTTCTTAATCAAACCACGGCGCTTGGAACAGATGTTTCGGTTTTCAACACAGCACGTTTCGGCAAGATCGGATATACGCTGCTCGGTTCAACGAATTTCCAAAAAGAATACGACGTCGATGACGACGACTTTACCGAACTTCCGCGGACGCGTGCGTTCGGGATCACACCGAAGGTGGTTTTTTACATCGATGACAAAACGACCTTGACCGTCGGGAATTCGTTTTCAAAACAGACGCGAACCGGCGGTGATATTTTTGTTATCCGCGGCGAAGCCGACTCCGAGCACAAATATTTTGAACGCACCCGTTCGACGCGAAACGTCACAACGTTCAATTTTAACCGTGCATTTGCGTCCGGCGCCGTATTGAACGTTAAGCAGAGCCTTGCATTTTTTGCACGGGAAACCGACACACCGGCGGTCTTTTTCAAAGGCACGCAGTTCAATTCATACACGGACGCATCATATCTGCGCACGTTTGGCCGCCACGCGTTAGTTATCGGCGGAACGGCGCTCATCGACAGTTTTCGCGAAGAAACACGCGGTGAACTTCGCGAACCGCGCGACGAAGACCGCAGGTCCGTCGGAGCCTACATTCAAGACACGTTCGACATTTCGGAAAAATGGTCTGCACAGATGGGCTTGCGTGTCGATCGCACCGGTAAACACGGGACATTCGTTCTGCCTCGCGCATCGCTGCTTTATCGCGTGACGGACGCGCTGACGGCTCGAGCCGGTTTCGGGTTGGGCTACAAAACCCCGACTATGTTTACCGAAGATTCCGAAAGACTTTTGTTCGAAAATGTCGCGGCGATGCCCGAAACGGTTTCCGCCGAACGCAGCCGCGGCGGGACGTTCGATATAAATTATGAAGGCAAGGTCGGCGAAGATATTTCGTATTCGCTGAACCAAATGTTCTTTTATACGTTGATCTCAGATCCGCTGATACTTCGGCCGGACGGCGGCGGGATTTATCGGTTTTCGAACGCACCGTCGCCGATCATCAGTAAGGGTTTCGAAACCAATGCCCGCGTCGGTTACGGTATCGCAAAACTTTTCGTGGGTTATACGTTCACCGACGCAAAGGCGGGATATCTGCCCGGCGACCGTGTCGTTCCGCTGCTGCCGAAAAGCAAGGTAAATGCTTCGTTCGTGCTGGAACGTCACGAAGATTTCAAGACCGGCGTCGAATTTCATTTCACCGGCCGTCAGACGCTCGAAGACCGAACCACAACGCGCTCGTACGCGGTCGTCGGGCTTTTTGGTGAAAAGACTTTCGGGAATTTCAGCCTGTTCATAAACGCGGAGAACATCACCGACCGGCGGCAAAGCCGTTTCGGCCGGGTCGTTTTTCCGCCGTACGATTCGCCGACCTTCGCCGATATTTATATGCACACCGAAGGCCGAATAATTAACGGGGGAATAAAGCTTAGGTTTTGAAAGGCGAACGTCGAATTGCAGCCGGCGTCCGAGAAACACTTTGCTGCGTTGGCCAATGCTGACGGATATCTCATTGCTGTGTAGGATTTTCTTTGATCTTTAAGTGCTTCGGTAAAAGAAAATCCTCTTCATTCAATTTAGTCCGCACAACTTCGACCGCCTCACTCGTTGTAATGAACTGCGGAGTTTCGACGATCGACTTTAGCGGCAGCGATCCTGTCGCTGATATAAGATCGTACCAATGGCCAAATGCGTGCTTTTCAAAAAGATCCTTATCAACCGAAAGGTCCGAACTGAAATAGTATTTCTCGACGCCCTGCTCTGTCGTGAGAATCGCTTCGTCGCATTCAAAATCCAACACCTTCGCGACCCTTTTATTTATCACTACTTTGAGAACTTTGTTCGGATCAGTTCCGGCATCGAGCCATTTTAAGGTCTCGTTGCCGCTCAGTTTCATATATATCCGATTTTCAGTCGGCACATAGAGCGTAAGTTCAGCCATTCCATTTGAAACGGAGCGATAGCTCGCGCCTTTAATGTAATATTCTTGCCGCGTTCCTAATGCAGAGCTAAGTTGTTCGTTTGATACACTAGGCATTTTCGAGACATAACTGTTTTGATAGATGATCTTTCCTTCGAACGCTTGTCCGAATGCCAAACTTGAGAAAACCAAAACGGATATCAGGATCAGAAGATGCTTCATGAGGTATTTGCTTATAGACTCGGCCCATCAGAGTCGTATTATTTCCATGTCTTTTCTCAACAGTTTGTTGACTATTTTGCTCCGATCTATTTTTTTTCTATCGAAAGTTTCTCCACGAAATCGGCAACTTCCGGTTCGAGGTAGATCGGTATATTCAGGTCGCCTTTCGGATTGTGAAATTTTCCACGAACCCGCTTCGAAAAATCATATTCCTTCTTCATACTGGGGTCGCTTTACGACCCGAAATTATCCTTATACGAGCTATCGAACGGCTTTCATTCTTGAACGTATATGAAATGACCAACAATATGCCACTTTCTTCTACTCCCATTGTAACCCAACGTTCTTCAAGGTCGCTATCGCATAGGTTCACGCCTCGACGATCTCGACCTTTGTTTCGATGAGCGATTTTGGGATCAGGGCCGGAAAGTACGCCATGATCTCTTCGACTTTTGGGCGGCCGCCGGCGAATCCGGTGACGGCGGGCGGGCCGGTCAGGATAAGCGGAGCGATCTCTTTCGTAAAGCGTTCGACATCGGCTTTGTTTTGACCGCGGACACCGAATCGCAGTTGAATTTCCGGCGCGTCCGGCGAAGGTTCGCCCGCCAGATGCCCGTGCGTGGCGTTGGCTCCGACAAATTCGGACAATATCACGTCAAATTTCAGCCCAAGTTTGTCCAAACGTTTTCGCAGTATCTCGTCCGCGGCCTTTGCCTTTTTATAAGCATCAGGCCACGCATAAACCAGCGTTCCGACTGCTTTCCAACCGGCCGAATAAGCGATCGACACCTTGTAAAATTCCGTATTCGGGTGGCCCTTTATTCCGAAAACGCGCACGCGGTTGTCGCCGTCCGCGGCAAGATTTATCGTGGCAAAATCCGCCACGACATCGGGCGTGATGTATTCGTGCGGGTCGCCCATCTCGTACAAAAGCTGTTCTTTTACGGATTGGATATTTACGCGGCCGCCGGTGCCTTCGTGCTTTGTTATGACGAATGAACCGTCCGGATACGCTTCCGCAATGGGAAATCCGACGTCCCAAAGATCCGGGATATTCTCCCAATCGTACTGGCAATTTCCGCCGGAGCTTTGCGCACCGCATTCGATGATATGGCCGGCGATCGTTCCCGCGGAGATGCGGTCCCAATCGTCAAATTTCCAGCCGAATTCATGCATCAGCGGAGCGAGCGTCAGGCCGGTGTCGGTCAACCTGCCGCCGACGACGACGTTCGCGCCTTTGTCCAAAGCTTCCACAAGCGGCGCGGCTCCCAGATAAACGTTCGCGGATTGGACTTTGTCCAGAATATCCGCGAGCGGAGTGCCGTCGTCCATACTGTTTATTTCGATGCCATTTTCCAGAAATTCGCCGAGCCGCGGCAGAATATCATCGCCCGTCACGACGCCTATCTTCACCTTGCCGCCCAACCCGAGTTCGCGTGCCGTATCACGGATCGCCTCGGCACATCCGGTAACGTTCACGCCGCCTGCGTTCGACATCACCTTGATATTTTTTTCGACAAGGTCCGGCAGTATCTCGCGCATCAGCAAAACAAAATCCCGCGCATATCCCGCCTTCGGGTCACGCTGCCGCTGTTTCTGAACGATCGACATCGTAACTTCCGCCAGATAATCCAGCATCAGATAATCGACCGGCCCGCGCCGAACCTGATCGACCGGCGCCGACAACATATCTCCCCAAAAACCCTGCCCACTCGCTACACGAACTTTCTCTTTCATAATCTCCCGCCGAAATCCATACCTTTCCCCGGCCTATAACTTATCCTTTGGTGTTTATAACTTTCAGTTAGATAAGTATAAGCGAAACCACACCTTTTCGCGAAAGCCATCAGCTTTTCGTTCAGGGTTACGCCTTTAGGCGTGATAAAGCATTCACGCGTGAACGCGTAACTCTAAATCTCAATCGTCCCAGCCTTTTCCATAATCGAGTATCGGATAATTTTTCCAGATCTTAAGTGTCTCTTCCTTTCCGAATTGATCTAAGAAATTCTTCGCACTAGAAAATTCCCAATCCTGCCACTTTTCGCAGTAACCATGATGAACCGGATTGTTATGTATGTAATTTACGCTCGCCCAGAAATGAGCATTCGACTTCATATCGCGCTCAAAGGATCGGTACCAAACTTTCCGCCCGCGCTGTTCCTCTTCGCCGTTCCAACGAAAAGAAGTTGATCCGTGGAGTTTGCCGAGTTTTATCCGGAATCCGTCAATGTCGTCAGTTTTGACAAGGATGTGATAGTGATTGAGCAAAACGCACCACGCATAAACAAGCACGTCGAATTCATGACAGGCTTGCAGCAACTTTGATTCAAAGTCCGCCATCCGGGAAGAGCTATGTCCGATGATCGGTCTATGTTCATAACAGGCCGCGGTAATTATGAACCGCACATCGCCTTCGTACTTCCAATGCGGCGGTGCGTGCCACGCAACCTTCCGAGCTCTTCGCTCACGTAGAATCTCCGCCCGCTGAGTCTCACTCATATCTCTCCAACTGTACATATTTTCTAGTTTAGGATTAACCGTTAGTTCAGAGTTACGCGTTTACGCGTGAAATCGTCCCGTTCATCACGCCTAAAGGCGTAACTCTGAACGCGCCCCAAGCCTAACGCCGACAAACGTTCCGCTTTTTCTACTCAGACCAATATAAACGAAAAGAAACCTTTTTGCAGTTCAGGGATATGCGTGTAGAGTTGAGCTTTTATGCGTGAAGACAATTCCAAGAATCACGCCTAGAGGCGTAACTCTGAACCGGTTCATTTACGAAAAACTCGCAAATTGAATCCGCAGATCCCCGAATAAACTTTGCTGAAATTATATGTTATATTCTTGATTTTGACTTAAGTAGTCTTTTTTAACTACCCGAACGGCCATCGGACGAAGTAAGCGCCTGCGAGGAAAAAGGCGGAAGGTGTAATATTGGGTCTCCCTAAAGGAAGCAAGTCCGCGAAAACAAAGCTCACGGGCCAGGAAAAGAAGATCAAAGAGCTTCTTGATAAAAAGGTTTCGTACAGCGCCATCGGCCGCATCCTCGGCGTTCACCGCCTGACCGTTTCGACCTTCATAAACCGCCAAAGTCTCCGGAAAGACGCGATTTGATCTATGGTATTCGAGATTGAAGATGAAGGGAAAGAACTGCCCGATTGGACGTTTCGCGGAGGCAGCTTTCGTTCGGGTTTTAGCACTGAGGATATTCCGACGGCTTGGAGTCGCCGATCGGGAAAATGGAAACGCGAGGAACTTGTCCCATACGGCAAGGCCTCGCCGGATTACCGTCGTAAATATTTTATATGCCCCGAATGCAAGAAACAGCTTACATTAGGAAATGAAGAATATCGGTTTCGATGTGATGACTGCGGTCTCGAGTTCAAATGGAGTTTTGGCGGTCTAGTCGAAAAAATTGATGGTGGCCGTTACACGCCGGAAGACTGTTAAAATCAGCGGTTTTTGTTCGGGGGCGAGGGGCAAATTTTATGACACGGACTAGGGTTAGGTCTTCGAATTTGCGGTCGGTCGGGTACGACGACGGCTCGCGGATGCTGGAAGTGGAATTTCGCGGCGGTGGCGTTTATCAATATTTCCGCGTGCCGCCCGAGGTTTTTGCGGAGCTGATGGCGGCCGATTCGCTCGGGCGGTACCTGAACGAAAACGTCAAAGAGGTTTATAAGTTTCGGAAGATAAGGTGAAACGCGGAGTCTGCGACGAGCTTTCGCCGGGCGAGTAGCACTCCCACCACCCCGGCCGTTGGCCAGCCCTCGTCAGGCAGGAGGGGAGTTTTCTGGATGGCAAGCAGGGATGCTCGCCGCTCCAGTCCCAAAGACCCAAGACCAAAGACCCAAGACCAAAGACCAAAGGCCACCGCCTCGTTATGGTTTTTGGTTTTCGTCGGTGTAGGCGTTGCGGATCGCTTTGCCGGCGCCTTTCGTCGCGTACCA
>CBFGSN010000114.1:0-8481 GCA_965651435.1 uncultured bacterium
TATGGAGATACTTGAAATTCGCACACTTCGCGGTGCCAATTACTGGAGCGGTTACTGGAAAAAGCTGATCATAATGCGCCTTGACATCGGCGATTATGAGGACAAACCGACCGATAAGATCGAAAACTTCTACGGACGGATGAACGAGATCATGCCGTCGCTTTTAACGCATGGCTGCAGTTACGGCGAAGAAGGCGGGTTTCTCCGACGGGTCAGCGAAGGCACATGGGCCGGGCATGTGATAGAACATTTTGCGCTCGAACTGCAAACGCTGGCCGGAATGGACACCGGTTACGGCCGGACGCGCGAAACCGGCGAACGCGGCGTTTATCACGTCGTTTTCAGCTATATGGAAGAAGAGGTCGGGCGGTTCGCTGCCCGGGCGGCGGTAAGGCTTTTTCTGGACCTGGCCGAAAACACCTCGATGGACGAGATCAAGGAAACGCTCGCCCGCAATATTCAGGAAATGCGCGAGATCCGCGAAGACGTGCGTTTTGGCCCATCGACCGGATCGCTCGTCGAAGAAGCCGAAGGCCGCGGCATTCCGTTCATTAGATTGAATGAAAATTCGCTCGTCCAACTCGGTTACGGCGTGCATCAGCGGCGTATTCAGGCGACGACAACCGCCAATACGAACATGATCGCGGTCGATATCGCCGGTAATAAACACGCCACGAAATCGCTGCTCGGCGACATGGGCGTGCCGGTTCCGAAAGGCTACCGCATCCGCGATATCGATGACCTTCCGCGGACGGTCGAACGCGTCGGCTTTCCCCTGGTGATAAAGCCTTTGGACGGAAATCACGGAAAAGGCGCGACCGTCGGCATTAAATCAATGGAAGAGGCCGAAGCCGCGTGGGAAAAGGCAAAGGAATATTCGCGATGGATCATCGTCGAACAGCAGCTTATAGGCGAAGATTTTCGTGCGTTGGTCGTTAACAACAAACTTCGCGCGGTCGCCGAACGCGTGCCGGCACACGTTGTCGGCGATGGCGAACATACCGTTCAGGAACTTATCGACATAACGAATTCGGATCCGCGGCGCGGCTACGGCCACGAAAATGTTCTGACCGAGATCGAAGTGGACGGCCAGACGCTGCGGTGCATCGAACGCGAAGGCTATACGCTCGAAAGCGTTCTGCCGAAGGGCGAACGGCTGCTGCTGAAAACGACGGCGAATATCTCGACCGGCGGAACCGCCGTAGACCGGACGGATGAAGTTCACCCGCAGAACGTATTTCTGTTCGAACGCATCGCGCGCATCATCGGATTGGACATCGCCGGCATCGACATAATCGCGCCGAATGTCAGCGAACCGCTGGAACAGAACGGCGGCGGCATAATCGAGGTGAACGCGGCTCCCGGTTTTCGTATGCACCTGGCTCCGAGCGAAGGCATCGGCCGAAACGTCGCCGAACACGTCATCGATATGCTCTTTCCGCCGGGAGCCGAATCTCGAATTCCGATCTTTTCGATCACCGGCACGAATGGTAAGACAACGACAACGCGCCTGATCGCCCACATTCTGAAAGGCACCGGCCGAACCGTCGGCTTTACCACGACGGACGGAACCTACATCGCCAATCAACAGATCGTGCAGGGCGATAACACCGGCCCGGTTTCGGCTCAGCTTGTTCTGAAAGATCCGACCGTCGATGTTGCCGTTCTGGAAACGGCACGCGGCGGAATAATTCGCGCCGGACTCGGCTTTGACCACAGCGATGTCGGCGTCGTGCTTAATGTTTCGGCAGATCACCTTGGGTTAAAGGACATAAACACGCTCGAAGATCTTGCCCGTGTGAAGTCCGTAGTTCCGCGATCGGTCGATAAAGAAGGCTACGCCGTGCTGAACGCCGAGGACGAACTCGTTTACAAGATGCGCGAACTCGTGGACGGGCAGGTCGTTTATTTCGCTCTCGATCCGAACCATCCGAACATCCAGCGGCAGGCAAAACGCGGCCGTGTTTCATGCGTTTATGACGAAGGCTATATCACGATACTGAAAGGGCGTTGGAAAGTACGCGTCGAAAAAGCCGCGAATATTCCGCTAACGTACGGCGGACGCGCCGAATTTATGATCCAGAATGTTCTGGCGGCGACGCTCGCGGCTTTCGTTCACGGCGTTCCGATCGACGATATCAAGGTCGGACTTCATACCTTCAATTCGGGAACGGCACAGACGCCGGGAAGATTGAACTTCGTCGAAGCCGGACGCGCGACCGTGCTTATGGATTATGCTCATAATCCTGCCGGATTCCGCGGCTTGACGCAGTTCATCGCGAAGCTGCCGTATAAATATCGGACCGTGGTAATGACCGTTCCGGGCGACCGGCGTGACGACGACATCCGCGAAATGGGACGCATCGCGGCTGAAAATTTCGACCGCATCGTGATCCGAAAGGGAAGCTACCTGCGCGGACGCGATGCCGGAGAAATGGCGACGCTTCTTCAGGAAGGCATCGAGACGGCGGGAACCGATTCGCAGGTTCGCGTTATAAACGGAAATCACGAGGCCATCGCCCATGCGGTAAAAAATGCGCGCAAAGGCGAACTTGTAGTAACGCTCGCGGACGTGGTGCCCGACGATATCCGATATATTCAGGAGATACGCGATTCGTTCCTTGCAGAGGAAGAAGAGCTGCACCGAACCCAGGCGTAGAGTTCGGCGGCGGTCAGCGATAGATGCCGATATTTGCACCGGCGGCGGTCACGCTTCCGCGATACATTCCGGGCGAATTGAACGGCATGGCGATGTTTCCGGCGGCATCAACGGCGATAAGGCCGCCGTCGCCTCCGATCTCGGTCTGCCTTTGGATAACGGCGTTTGCCGCATCCGCAAGCGAAACGCCCTGATATTGCATACGTGCGGCCACGTCATACCCCGTGACGCCGACCATAAAGAATTCGCCCCAGCCCGTGCACGAAACCGCGCAGTAATTGTCCGCATAGGTTCCGGCGCCGATGATCGGCGTATCGCCGATGCGGCCATAGCGTTTGTTGGTCAAACCGCCCGTCGATGTCGCTGCGGCGAGCCTGCCTTTGGAATCGCACGCGACGGCTCCGACCGTGCCTTTTGCGGGCTTTGACGTGCTTGCGGAATGATCCAGTTGAATGCGGTTCTCTTTTATCGCCTCTTCGAGTTCGTTCCAGCGGCGGTCAGTGTAGAAATAGGTGTTATCCACCAGATCGATGTGCATCTCTTCGGCGAATTCGACGGCTCCGTCGCCTGAAAGCAAAATGTGCGGGCTTTTTTCCATCACCGCGCGGGCAAGTTCGATCGGATTTTTTACGTTATGCACGGCCGCGACCGCACCGGCTTTCAGTGAACTGCCGTCCATGATCGCCGCGTCCATTTCGTTCTTTCCGTGATGATTAAAGACCGAGCCGCGGCCGGCATTGAAAAGTTCGTTGTCCTCGAGATGGCGCACGGCGAGTTCCGCGGCGTCAACCGCCGAACCGCCGGCGCTTAGAACTCCCCAACCGGCCTTGAGGGCCGTTTCCAATCCGCCGCGGTATGCGGCTTCTAATTCAGGGGTCATCGAAGCCCGGTCGATAGTTCCGGCTCCGCCATGGATCGCGAGTGCTATGTTTGCCATGCCGAAAATTTTACAGCACAGCAAGGTGATTTCCCAAGTACAAAACCTGCCGGGACGCTACTTTTTAGCGGCGGCCGATGCGACCGACAAACGTATCCAGTTGGCGATGCGTTCGTCCGGAAGTATAGCGTGATTCGGCATTGTGTAATCAAGGCCTTCGAGGCGTTTTTGAATGCCTTTTTCGATGCCGCCGTACGAAAGCAAAAGCGGAACGATGAGCACGCCCCGTTTTTCATTGAGAGCTTTTTGAACCGTGTCGCGAAGCTCCGCCGTTGCCCGGTCGCGGATCTCTTTCGGCGCGTCGTCGCGAACGGTCAGATAATCGATCCGTGCGAATTTGCTTTCTGCTTTGATCTCATCGGCGAGCTTCGCCATATTGTTCAGCCAAAGCTGATTTTCTTCGTCCGAAACCGGTCCGTGCGCGACCAATATCACGACCTCATTTACCGGATCTTTGCTGATCTCAAGTGCCCGCGACAGCAGTATTTCGGCGACGATCGGATGAGCGTCCAATGCGGCCGCCATCTTGATAGGAACTTTGCTTTCAACCGGCGTCAGCGGATCGAACGACGGATCTTCGGTCATATTGTGCCCGGCGTGACCGCCGCCCGAATGACCGTGATTCATCTTTGCGAAAATGGCCAGTGCTTTCGGAGCTTCGGCACGAGCGCCGAGCAAAAATTCGGTCGAGGTAATAACACTGCTGTGCGACGAAATGAACAGCGGTACCGCCACGATCTCTTCGACGCCGCTTTTTATCAGGGAATCGACCGCCGGCTGTATCGTGCGTTTTGTCGCCATGCCGAATGCGACCGCTACCGGATGGGTTTTCCGGATCGCATCCGCGGCTTTTTCTACTTCGGCATTCCAGTTTTGATCGCCGCCGTGGGCGAGTATCAGAACGCCGACCTTATTTTCAGCGGACGCCTTCGTATGCGCGGCGTGGCCGCCGTGGCTTCCGTGATCCATCTGCGCGCTTGCGATGGCAACGGCAAAAACAACGGCGACGAACGCCGACACGAACCGATAAAATCCGAATGAATGTTTTGACATGATGTTTATGAGGCCGGGCAAAAGAAGCCCGTTAATATAAAAATGAAATTCAATTTCAATAAGTGTAAAACTCGGATGTGCGAAATGTCAAAAGCGGAGCGGCCTTAACCCAAATTCTGATTCCGAAGCCGAAGTGCATTCGCGATCACCGATACGGAACTGAACGTCATCGCCGCGCTGGCGATCATCGGCGAAAGCACCACTCCGAGGAACGGATAAAGAATGCCTGCCGCGATAGGAATGCCGACGATGTTGTAGATGAACGCAAAGAAAAGATTCTGGCGGATGTTTTTCATCGTCGCTTTGCTTAGGCTGCGGGCTTTGATAATGCCGCCTAGATCGGGTTTGAGAAGCGTGATGTCCGCCGATTCGATCGCTACGTCGGTACCGGTAGCGAACGCAATGCCGACGTTCGCCTGAGCAAGCGCCGGTGCATCGTTAACGCCGTCGCCTGCCATCGCGACGATCTTTCCGGCGGCTTGGAGTTCTTTGACCTTATTCGCTTTGTCCTCGGGCATCACTTCGGCAAATACGCGGTCGATGCCGAGTTCGCGTGCGACCGAATCGGCGGTGAGTCGGTTGTCGCCGGTCATCATTATGACCTCAATATTTTGGCGGTTAAGCGCGGCGACGGCGGCCTCTGCCGAAGGTTTTATTTTATCCGCGATGCCGATCACGGCAGCTTGGAGTCCATCGATGGAAACGGACAGAACAGTTTGTCCGGCTGAACGCAGACGGTCGGCGTCGTCGGTGTTATCTTCTTTTGCGGGTTTGCCGACATAGACGGTTCTGCCGTCGATAATACCTCGAACACCGACGGCGGTGACGGATTCGAAATCGTTCACATCGGCTAATTCGATGCCGCGTGAATCTGCCTCGGACACTATCGCCGCCGCCAGCGGGTGTTCGCTGTGGCGTTCGAGCGAAGCGGCGAGCCGCAGGATCTCATCTTCGGTAAGAGCTTTGTCCTGTTGCGGTTCATCATCGGGCCGCCCGCTTACGCAGGCGGTTCTGACAGGAATTATCGACTGCACGGCGGGTTTGCCCTCGGTGAGAGTGCCGGTTTTATCGACGACGATCGCATTTACTTTTTCGAGCGTTTCGAGAGCCTCGGCTTTTTTGATGAGGACGCCGTTCTTTGCGCCGTGGCCGGTGCCGACCATTATCGACATCGGCGTAGCGAGTCCGAGAGCGCACGGACAGGCGATTATCAGCACCGAAACCGCCGCGACGACGGCGTAGCTAAGGCTTCCGAGCACGAACCAAACGCCAAAGGCAACGACCGCGACAAGAACGACCGCGGGCACGAAATACGCGGCGACGACATCGGCGATGCGTGCGATCGGTGCTTGCGAACGCTGGGCTTCGCCGACCATTTTCACGATGCCGGCGAGCAAAGTGTCGCTGCCGATACGCGTGGCTTTTATGACGATCGGCCGGTTGCCGTTGAGCGTGCCGCCGATAACCGTGTCGCCCGCTTTTTTCGGAACGGGCAGCGATTCGCCCGTGACCATCGATTCGTCAATGGAGGTTTCGCCGTCGATGATCTCGCCGTCGGTCGGGATCTTTTCATTCGCACGAACGCGGAGTTTATCGCCAACGTGAACGTGGCTGAGCGGAATGGTTTCCTCTTCGCCATTGTCTAGTATGCGGATTGCGTTTTCAGGTGCCAGCCGCAGCAGCTCTTTTATTGCCGACGAAGTTTGCGAACGCGCACGAAGTTCCAGAACCTGTCCAAGCAGAACGAGCGTCGTTATGACCGCGGCGGATTCGAAATAAACGTGAACCAGTCCGGTGTGTGCGTCTATCATCGACGCCGGAAACGCTCCCGGCACAAAAAGCCCCGCAACGCTCAACAAATACGCCGCCGATGTTCCGAGCGCGATCAGCGTGAACATATTCGGGCTGACGTTTTTGACCGATCGCCACGCACGGACAAAGAACGGCCAACCGCCCCAAAGTACGACCGGTGTCGCAAGAACGAACTGCAGCCAGAGCGAAACACGCGGCGAAATGAAATTATGGAACGCAGGGAACATCCCGCCCATTGCGAGCACAAAAACCGGGATCGTCAGCACGGCCGAGATCCAAAACCGCCGCGTCATATCGATAAGTTCCGGATCTTCGGTATCTTCGAGCGTTATTTCGACCGGTTCCAACGCCATTCCGCATTTTGGGCACGAACCCGGCCCGATCTGACGGATCTCCGGATGCATCGGACAGGTGTATTCGGCCTTGTGATCTTCGCCGCTCGGCGGCACATCGTCGCGAAGATATTTTTCCGGGTCGGCGGCGAACTTGTCGCGGCAGCCGATCATACAGAAGTAATACGTCCTGCCGCCGTATTCGTATTTTGCAGCCGCGGAAGAGGGAAGCACGAGCATTTTGCAGACCGGATCGGTTTCGGGTTGTTCTGCGTCCGTTTCCGCGGCGCGTTTTCGCGTGATCCCGACCGGCGCGGGTGCGTTGACCTGTGCGGCAAATTTATCGCGGCAGCCGGCGGAGCAGAAATATATTGTTTCGCCGTTGTGTTCGATCTTGGCGGCCGCAGTTTCGGGCGTGACCGTCATCCCGCAGATCGGATCGATGAATTCCTTTTTCATAGTCAAGAAAGCCTCACTGTCACAATGATACAACCTGTCAGTATGTGTCAGGTCAAGCGCGGTTTTCGGCGCCGGCAAAACTTTCGATGAGACGGCAGACGGAATGGCCGTTCGGCTGCGAATCGGGCATCGCGGACCAAAGCTCCGCGGCGGATTCGAGCCGTTTCTGCAGGCGTTTCATTTCACGAATGCGTTCGCGGTTCTCGTCTATGCGGCGGTCGATGATCTCGCGAACCATCGGACACGGCGAATCGCCATCGTCGGCGTGATGGAGTATTTCGGCGATCTCGCCGAGCGTGAAGCCTAGTTCCTTCGCCGAAACGATAAAGCGGAGTCTTTCGGCGTCGGCCGGCCGATAGAGCTTGTAGCCGTTTCGCGGATCGCGAGCCGGCTTCAATAGCCCGATCCGTGTGTAATGGCGGATCGTGAAGGCCGAAACACCTGTCGTTTTGGAAAGGTCGGAAACTGTCGTCATACAGAAAATTTTAACATTTTGGAACGGCCGGTTCATTCGTCGTTTTTATATATGTCGGCGATGAATGTCCGCATTGCCGCGATGTTTTTGATAACGGACAACGACCTTATCCGAAAAGGCAAGTGTGCCGAAAGGCGCATACGCAAAGCCGTTGATCTTGTTAATGATCGAACGGCCGCCGAAGTGAGGTAAATGTGTTAAGAAAGGTATTACTATTTTCAGCATTCATAATTTGTCTTTCCATCGGTGCCGCCGCTCAGATGCGAGCCGTTCAGGCTTCGTACAGCGGACGCGTCGGTGAAACCCGCTCGCGAACCGTCACCGAAGCTCCGAAGGCGAATTTCAGCATCACGGCCGAACAGGGCTTCGAATTCGAAAGAGAAGCCTTTACGCAGCTCAATCAAAAGCGCATCGAAAACGGTATGCCCGAACTCCGCTGGAGCGACGATCTTGCTCGGCTCGCCCGTGTTCATTCGCAGGACATGGCCGATAATAAATATTTCAGCCACCGCGGCAAAGACGGTTCGATGGTCGATAACCGCGCCGACACGCTCGGCATACGCGGTTGGCTGGCGATTGGTGAGAATATCGCTTTTATGCGTGGGTTTGCCGATCCGGTCGGCGTTGCCGTAAAGCAATGGATGGCGTCGAGTTCGCACCGCCGCAATCTTTTGAGCGAGCAGTGGACCGAAACAGCGGTCGGCCTGGCCGTCGCACCCGACGGAAGCTTTTACTTCACGCAGGTTTTCACGGA
>CBFGSN010000115.1:0-8433 GCA_965651435.1 uncultured bacterium
CGGCTGCCACCCCGCCTTAACCAAGGCGGGGAGTTTTTTTCTGATAGTCGCGGATGTCCGCGTGTTGCGGTAAGATATTCATATGACGGAAAAGTTTTCGCTTGCACCGCTTGATATCGAACAATTCACATTGGAAAACGGCCTTCGGGTCGTTCTTAACAAAGATGACGCCGCACCTGTCGTGGGCGTCGCGGTTTATTATGACGTCGGTTCGCGGAACGAACGCGAAGGCCGCACGGGTTTCGCCCACCTTTTCGAACATATGATGTTCCAGGGCTCGGAAAACGTTCCGAAGGCCGGACATTTTCAGTACATAATGAAAGCCGGCGGAACGATGAACGGTACGACCAGCAGCGAACGAACGAATTATTTTGAAACGCTGCAGGCAAGCCAACTGCCGCTGGCATTGTGGCTCGAATCCGACCGAATGCGTTCGCTGGCGGTCACGCAGGAAAATCTCGACAACCAACGCGAAGCCGTAAAAGAAGAAAAACGCCTGCGCTACGACAACCAACCGTATGGCGGCATCTTCGATATGATCTCCGAGATGATCTTTACGAACTTTGCGAATTCGCATTCGACGATCGGTTCGATGGAAGATCTGGACGACGCGACGGTCGATGACGTCCGCGAATTTTTCCGCGTTTACTACGCTCCGAACAACGCCGTGCTGTCGATCTCCGGCGCGTTCGAAACCGATCAGGTAAAGGAACTCGTCGAAAAATATTTCGGCGATATTCCGTCACAGCCGCTGCCGCCGCAGATCAATGTCGAAGAAAGCGACGGCGTTGCGGAACATTACCGCGAACACGAAGACAAACTCGCGCCGATGCCCGCGTTCCTGATCGGTTGGAAAATTCCGCAGCGGCGAACCAAGGAATTTCACGCGCTTTACCTTGGCGGAAAGCTGCTTTATGACGGCGACAGTTCGCGGCTTTATCAAAAGCTTGTCAAAGGCGGCGAGCTTGTCATACAGCTTTTCGGGTTTACGGACGAACGCCGCGGGCCGTCGAGCATATTCATCGGAGCGATACCCAAACCCGAGAGCGACCTCAGCCAGATCCGCGAGATCATAATGACGGAAATAAAAGACGTCGCCGAAAACGGGCCGCAGGCCGACGAAATGCAAAAGCTGCACAATCAGCTTTTAAATGACGCCGTCCGAATGCGGCAATCGGCACAGTCGCGCGCCCAGCAGATCGCCGAATTTGCGCTTTATGACGGCGACCCGACGATCATTAACCGCGAACTCGACGAACTTCTCGCCATAACCGCGGACGACATTCGCGATGCCGTCGCAAAATATCTGAATACCGAAAACCGTTCGCTGCTCGACATCAAACCCGCAGCAAAATAGAGAATTTTATTATGAATGCATCTTTCCGAACCTCGCCACCCGAACCGCTTGAACCGATCGCGTTCGATCTGGCAAAGCCGTTCAAAACAACGCTTACGAACGGCCTGAAGGTCGTCGTTTTCGAGGACGGCCGACTGCCGCTTGCAAGCTTTCGCCTCGCGTTCTATTCGGGCGACGCCGCCGACCCCGAAGATTCGGTCGGTGTGACATCCGCCGCCGCAACGCTAATGACGGAAGGCACCGAAAATTATTCGAGCAAACAGCTTGCGGAAACCATCGAACGCCTCGGAGCATCGCTGCACGTCAGTTCGTCCGACGATTTTGTGATAATGGCATCGTCGTCGCTGTCGTTCTATACCGAAGATATGATCGAATTGATGGCGGAGGTTCTTATGCGGCCGTCGTTCCCGGAATCCGAGGTCGATCTTTACCGCCGCAATACCGTCGAGCATCTGAAATTTCAGCGTTCTCAATCGCCGTTTCTCGCGGCCGAACAGGTCGGACGGCTGGCATACGGCGCACATCCGTACGGCCGTGTTTCGCCGACGAAAGAAGATGTCGAAAAATTGACGCGCGATGCGCTGACGGAGTTTCACAAACGCACGTTCGTGCCGCAGAACGCGGTGCTGATCGCTGCCGGAGATCTCGACCGCGACGAACTGCTCCGATCGCTCGAAACACATTTCGGAATGTGGTCGGGCGAACATTCGGCGGACGTTCCCGAACCGAAAACGCCGACGCGTTCGGGACGGACGCTTGCGATCGTCGATCGTCCGGGATCGGCGCAGTCGAACATCGTTATCGCCAATCGCGCGATAAAACGTACCGATCCGGATTTCTTTCCGGTGCTGGTGATGAATCAGATACTAGGGGCGGGTGCGTCGTCGCGTGTTTTCATGAATCTGCGCGAAGAAAAAGGCTACACTTACGGCGCATATACGCGGTTCGATTCGAAACTCCTTGCCGGGACTTTCGAAGCGACGGCCGAGGTCCGCACGCAGGTCACCGGCGATTCGCTAAAGGAATTTTTCCACGAACTGAACCGCATTCGGACCGAGCGCGTTTCGGACGAGGAACTTGCCGATGCCGTCAGCTATCTGGTCGGCGTGTTTCCATTGCGAGCCGAGACGCAGGAAGGCCGCATGAATCTGATCGTCAATCAGCAGCTATACCGTCTGCCGGACGATTATCTGGAAACATACCGCGACAACATCGCGGCCGTGACTGCGGACGACGTGAAGCGCGTCGCCGAAAAATATATACGGCCGGACGAGGCGGCGATCGTGATCGTCGGTGACGGCGGCGAAATACTTCGCCAGGCGGGAGAGTATGCCGATTCGGTGGAAATATTCGACATCGACGGCAACCCTAAAAGCATTGCCGATTACCAAACCGATCCGAACGCCGAACCCGCGAACGTCGCCGGCACGTGGTCACTGAAAACTAATTTTCAGGGAATGGACGTCGAACTTTCGTTGGTGCTCGAACAGGACGGAACCGCCGTCACGGGAAAACTCGAAACGCCGCTTGGCGAAGGTTCGATCGATGCCGGAAGCGTCGCGGGTTCGAAAATGACTGCGACCGCCGTTGCCGAAATGCAGGGCCAAAGCGTCGAATTTGCCATCGGAGCAAATATAAGCGGCGACGAGATGCAGGGAAGCATCACGAATCCGCTTTTGCCCGAAGCTCTTGCATTTTCGGCAACGCGGAGCTAGGCGCGTTCGTACAGAACTTCGACCGCGAGGTCTTCGTCGCCGTCGGGCGTGACGTTGAACATCAAAAGTTCTATCGATCCGTTCTTTGGAATTATCTCCGTTCGCCAACCCCAATCAGGATGATCGGGAACCTTGTAGTATCCTTTGACGGAAATGCTGCCGTCGTCTTTGGCGGTGCCGTCGGATATCATCAGCGTGTTGCGGCTGTGCCACGAATCCGTCCAAGCCGTCTGAACTTTGTTCGATTTTGCCGCGCAGCCTAGAATAAGCGTGCCTTCCTGATGCTCGCCTTCGTATTCCCAATCGTAATCGAACTGGATGAATTGTCCTTTGGCCTTTCGTGTTATTTCCATCGTTGATGATGATTCTTTGAGCGGGTCCGGCATCCACGAAAGATAGAGTTTATTAATGCCTTTCCATTTTCCGACATATTGTGCGAGATCGTCGTTAATGCCCATTTGCTGCCTCCCTTGTATGGATATTTTTGTTACGTATGAATATACAAGGCAAGTTTAACATCATATATGCAAGTTTGAATAATTTTATGCAGGCGGGAACAGATGTGTTTTGAGTTGTGAGTGAGGAAGAATGCTCAATGGAGGAAGCATTACGGGTCTTCACAACTCAAAACTTTTGGCTGCGGGAAAAACTAACCGGCTTTTTTCATTGCCACGGCCGGCATGCCCGGTTCGGTTTCCAGCAGATGTTCGATGAATGCCGACGCGGCACGTTTCGAAAGTTCGCCGACGCGGCAGTTCGTCATCGCGGAGCATTCGACATTCGCGTCGATGCCGCGTTCGCGTGCGAGCGAATGGATCATCCGAAGCTGTTTTGTCGTTATCATATCGGCGTAGGTTTTCGCCGTCGCGTCTTCGAACAGATCGAGGGGTTTCGCGTCCTGTTCTTTTTCGTGTTTATAAAGATCGCGGGCGATGCCGAATTTAACGGCGGCGCGCTTCAGCGCGTCGTGTTCCGCTTTTTTGATGCCGAGTTCGTTTTTCGCACGGCCGGTTCCGACGCCTTCGCGTGTGATGCCGTCGATCGTGATCGCGACCGTTACCGCAACGATGTCACCGATCTGACGAATGTCTTTGACCGTATGACTCCAGCTCGGCGCGGCTTTGTCCAGAATGTCGGCAACCGTATGCCATTCGACATAATCGACCGTGTGCGGGCGGCCTTCGCGGTCGCTCCAGCCTTCGCGGCGGCGAACGAGTTCCGGTTCGACGCTCCGCCGAAGTTCGCTCAGCGTTGTCGAAAAATCAAGCACGTTATTTTCTTTCGAAATATTTTCTGCGGATGCTTTGTTAAGTTGTTTCATCTCTTTTCCTCTATTTTCAAGTCGAAACGAATCGAGGTTTATATTTCCGAAATGTCTGAATCCGGAAGCCTGCCTCGGGTCGCTGCGATCCTTCTGTTCACCGCGTCCAGACAAACGCGATTCAGTGTTGTCGATCAGCCGAAGCTGGTCGGTAGCTTTTTTGATCTCCGGCTCCGGCGAACTAGCCGGCAAAGATTCGGTGTTTTTCAATGCGATCGCGTATGGAACCGCAAGAATATGAACGCAGCGTGCATTTACCGAACTGCGAAAATCGCTGCACGTGCAGACGATCGTCCCGTTCGCCGAACGGCTGACGGTCGCCGGACGCAGGTCGCTTTCGTGGCTGCGGACCAGAAAACGGCCCTGCGAACGCTTAACAAAACCTTTTGCGGCCAGCTTTTTCGCGGCGTTTTCGATGTCGTTCGTTTTCGTTCCGATCATATTCATTCCTCCTGTGCAGCTTCTATGTTGCACCGATGAAACATCGTACCACATTAAAATATTTGTTGCAAGCATGAAACGAGGTGTTGCATTTAAAATTTTGATGTGTTATGTTTTATCCATGAAATGCCAAGAGCATCGATGGCACTTACGTTTCGGAGGAAAAACTTATGTCATTCAAGAAGGATAATTTCATAAACACGGCTGAACTCGGTTCGGCGATAAAGCGTCGGCGACAGGAGCGCGGCTTGAGCCTGCGCGATGTGGGAGACGAAACGGGCGTGTCCGCATCGACGATCTCACGGATCGAGAACGGAACCGGCAAACCGGATGCGGACAACATCGTACGCCTGACGGGATGGCTGGATATGCCGATCGACCGCGTCACTAATAAGCAATCGAGCGGCGATGTCGAGGCCGTCGTTTATTATCCGCACGAAGGAACGCCGGAGATCGTCGAAGCTCACCTGCGTGCCGACAAAAAGCTCACGCCGGAAACGGCAAAGGCTCTGTCGGAACTTTTCCGCGTTGCATATAAACAGTTCAGCGACACAGAACCGAAGGGGAAAAAATAATGCGAACAATGCAGATGGAAATGACGGAAGCGATTCCGGATAAACACTTTGCGGTCGATACGACATTCGTCCTGTTTTTCCTGGCGGTCGATACGGGCCAAACGTTGCTTCGGCCGGACGCGGGAACTTTCCTCGCCGGCGTGACGCTTTTGATGCTGGTTACGCTGCCATATTTTCTTTATGAACGCAGCATAAAACCGGCGTTCGCTCCGTGGGCGGCGACGCGTGCGGCGATCGCATGCTTTTCCTTACTATTGGGCATCGTGTATGGCTCGGCGGCCGGTAATCTTCTGCCTGCGGGCTTTGAAAGCGTGCCGTTCACGCTTTTGATCGTCGCGGCGATGATAAGCTGCTATATGCAGTTCTATGATATAATTAAAGTTCGCGTCGGCAGATAGGCAAAAGGCGCCGTGCGAACAATAAAAAAGAACCGTTTATGCTGTCTGGAAGAGCATAGACGGTTCTTTTTTGTATTCAGATCGCCGGATCAGCCCTGTGTCATTACAGCTTCTTCTGCATTCACCGCAGAATGAAGCATATCCAGGCGGTGTTCGAGCGTTGTGAACTGATCGGTCGTCAGAGCTTGTGCACCGTCGCACAAAGCGTTTTCCGGTTCCGGATGGACTTCGACGATAACTCCGTCCGCGCCGGCGGCGACCGCGGCCATCGCCATCGGTTCGACCATATAATTTCGACCCGTTCCATGTGATGGATCGACGATCACCGGGAGATGCGTCGTCCGACGGATAGCCGGAATTATAGAAAGATCGAGCGTATTTCGGGCGTGCGTGCCGAATGTTCGAATCCCGCGTTCGCAGAGGATAACATTGTAATTTCCTTCGGCCATGATGTATTCGGCCGCGAGCATAAATTCTTCGAGCGTTGCCGACATTCCGCGTTTGAGCAGAACAGGTTTCGTCGCCCGGCCGACGTATTTCAATAGTGCGAAATTCTGCATATTGCGTGCTCCGATCTGTATGCAGTCGCCGTATTTTTCGACCATATCGACACCGGCTTCGTCCATCGCCTCGGTCACGATATTTAATCCGAATCTTTCGCGGACCTCGGCTAAGATCTTCAAACCGTCTTCACCCATTCCCTGAAATGCATACGGCGACGTGCGTGGTTTGAACGCGCCGCCGCGAAAGAACTGAGCTCCGGTTGCGGCAACTGCTTCGGCAACGGCGAACACCTGATCAGGGCTTTCAACGGCACATGGGCCGGCGATAACCGCAAGCGAACCGCCGCCTATAAAGCCTGAACCGACCGGTATCGCGGAACCTTCGGGGCGGATGTGCCGCTGGATAAGTTTATATGGTTTCGTGACGCGGATCGCATCCGCAACGCCCGGCAGCTGTTCGAAATGCGCCGGATCGATCGAACCGCTGTTGCCGGTTATACCGATCGCAGTCCGGTTTTCGCCCGGCAGGGAGTGCGCCCGGAAACCGAGCTCTTCTATTACTTTTACGACGCGGTCAATGTCTTCGCGCGTCGCATTTTGTTTCATTACGACCAACATGATGGTTAAATACCTTAACGGATTACTCTATTGGCGAATGCGCGGATTTGCAACCCGTCGCCGCGGTTAGCTCTGTTCGCCGGAATCGGCTACATTTTTTCGGGAACCTCAATACCCATCGTCGCAAGAGCCGCTTCGAGTGAGCGGAGAGCGATCCGTGCCGCCGCGACAAGCACCGACCGCCGCTGCACGTCGGGTTCCGCGATTATCTTATTATTGTGGTAAAAGAGGTTAAATGCCTTTGCAAGCGAGAAGGCATATTTTGCCAGTACCGCCGGTTCGTTCGCCGCAGTCGCGTTCGCGATCGTTTCTTCGAGCCGGAGCGCCAGTGAAACCAGCGTCCATATTTCGTGCGTCGGGTCGCTGTTCAGGATCTCGCCGACTGCGGCCGCGTCGGTGAGCTCGATTGTCCCAACGTTCTGATCGGCGAGTTTTCGGAATATCGAATTCGCACGCACCGCCGAATACTGACAAAAACAGCCTGTTTCACCTTCGAATGAAAGTGCTTCCTTAAAATCGAAAACGATCACGGTGTTTCGCGTAAATTTCAGTAGAAAATAGCGAAGGCCGCCGACGGCCAGCTGGTGCGCGATGTGTCGCTTTTCTTCTTCGGCAATATCGGCATGGCGCGAAGCAACTTCGGCATAGGCATTTTCCTCAAGCCGCGTGAGCAAGTCGTCGGCTTTTACGCCGAGCCCTTTGCGTCCGCTCATTTCGATGAACGGCTTCGCCCTATCCTCATCCGTCACCTCGAACCCGAGTTCGGCGGCGGCGTCCGGCGAGAGCGCGACCATCTCGTATGAAAGATGTATGCTCGCTTCTTCGCCTTTCTCGCGGTCGATCGCGGCGATGCCTTTTTTAACGACTTCCTGCGGATACGATTGACGCGAATCAATAACGTTATAAACGCGCGACCCGCCGCCGAATTTTCCGGGAGTTGCGGAATTTTCGCTTTCGTCGGCGGTCGTGATCCAAACCTCACTTCCGTCCGCATATTTATGGAACGGTTTATAGTAAAAATCCAGATCGAGAAGGCCGAGTTTCCACATCTGATAAGCGATGTCTTTGCCCGTATAGGTCACCGTTCCGTTGGAGCGAACAAGGATCTTGTTCGCTTCGTGGTCATCGCTGCCTGCGTGCGTGTCAAACGGCATAACCCAACAACCGGCGTGTTTACCTTCGCGTTCATAATGTATCGCATTAAGTTCTTTCATCCGTTCGAAGGCGTGCTGCCAAAAATGCAGATGAAGGATCTCCGATTCTCGCGGAAGCAGATCGTATCGGATCGAAAAGCGCTCCATCGTGTCGAGAATACATTGGACATTCCGCGTAGAAACGTATTCCGCAAGTTCGGCGGTCGCGTTGCCGCCCTGTTCGATGAGGTGCAGGATTTCGCCGCGTTTTTCTTTGAGTTCTTCGTTCCGCGCATATTCCTGGCCAACTCGCGCGTACAGATCCCAGCAGTAATAATCGAAAGAAATATCTTTGGCCTGAAGCGATTCGTC
>CBFGSN010000116.1:0-8350 GCA_965651435.1 uncultured bacterium
GGTGTTAGAAGTCAGATAAAGGCGATAACGAAAACGCCGAAACGGTTTGGTCGGCGAATGGAGGTCGGCGCTCTTGAAAAGCGTTGTTCAGATCACGCGGTTTTCAAAAAGCGAATATCTAGAACATATCCGCTCTCTTGACGCACGCAAACCGGAATTGATGTTTGAACCTCAGCTTCCGCTAAGCCGTTTAACAAAGCGGCGAAGCGAGAATGTTGTGACGGACGCAGCGGAAGCGGTGCCCGATTGCGAAACATGCGGTGTGTGCTGTGCGTTCGCTTTGGTCGTGCCGGCCGGAAAGAATGAATCGGAGAAAATTCCCGCGTATCTGGAAATTTATCCGGACGACGCGCCGGACCAACCGCCGATATTGAGGATAATGCCGCGCGACGCCGAAAACGGACATTGTGTGAACCTCGGCGGCGAACTCGGCAAACGCGTCGGATGTTCGGTGTATGACGTTCGGCCGACGGCCTGCCGCGATTTCGAAGCAGGAAGCGACCGATGCCGCGAATACCGGCGGATGTACGGAATCGAACCGCAATTACCGGAAGAAAAGGCGGCCGAGTTTCGAAGCATTCTGGAAGAAACGCCGCCGAAGGGCGTGATATCCTACGCGGCGATCGTGGTCGATTGGATATCGAGTGTTTCGACGATGTCACTGGATGACACGGCCTCCGATATAGTGACGAAAAGATCACAGCTAAAGATCGTGGCATTCGTCGATGACGATGAAACGCCGCATCAGATACACAGTTACGACCCGGCTGAGGAAACATGGTTCGAAGAAGAATTTTTAGGAATGGGCGTGGATGACGCAAAAGAAATGATCTCGCGAACGGGATCGAAGGAAATCAACTAAATGTCGAAGAATTTGGTGATCGTAGAATCACCCGCAAAAGCAAAAACGATAAACAAGTACCTGGGCGATGATTATAAGGTAATGGCCTCGATCGGCCATATCAAAGATCTGCCGGTCAAAGACCTCGGTGTCGATGTCGAAAACGATTTTGAACCGAGCTACGAAGTAATTCCCGATACAAAAAAGCGCGGAAACAAAAAGGTCGTTTCCGAATTGAAAAAGGCGGCGAAGGAAAGCGATGCTATCTTTCTGGCAGCCGACCCCGACCGCGAAGGCGAAGCGATCTGCCAGCACCTGGCCGAAGAGATAGTACCGAAGCGTCCGGCGAAACCGGTCCATCGCGTGATGTTCAACGAGATCACAAAGAACGCGATCCTTGATGCATTCAAAACCCCGAAAGAGGTCAACAAAAACCTGGTTGATGCGCAGCAGGCTCGGCGAATTTTAGACCGCTTGGTCGGTTACAAGGTTTCGCCGATCCTTTGGAAAACGGTCGGCGGCAGGCTTTCGGCAGGGCGTGTACAGACGGTTGCTGTGCGTATCGTTGTCGAACGCGAACGCGAGATCGAAGCCTTCGTCAGCACAGAATATTGGACCGTTATCGCAAATCTTACGGCCGCGATGCCGCCAAATTTCGATTCGCGTCTTTATAAGATAGAAGACAAAACCTTAAAGACCGGAAAATTTGACGAAGACCTTAAAGACAGCGAAACACATATAAAGGATAAGGAAACCTCCGACGCAATAGTTGCCGAAGCCGAAAAAAGCGAATTTGTCGTGAAGACCGTTACGACGAAAGAGCGCAAGCGCAACGCAACGCCACCTTTTATTACGTCGAAACTGCAGCAGGATGCGGCCCGCAAACTCGGTTTTTCGGTTAAGCGTACGATGGCCGCCGCACAGCGTTTATACGAAGGCATCGAACTCGGTTCGGAAGGCGCGGTCGGCCTCATCACATATATGCGAACGGATTCGACACGTGTGTCTGATGCGGCGCTTGCCGAAGTTCGCGGCTACATCGGCAGCACGTACGGCGAAAAATATCTGCCCGCAAAACCGAACGCGTACCGTTCTAAAAAAGACGCCCAGGATGCACACGAAGCGATTCGCCCGACTGACGTAAGGCGAACTCCGGACAGCCTTGCAAGCAAGCTCGGCGCCGATGAAATGAAGCTTTATCGTTTGATATGGCAGCGTTTTGTCGCGTCGCAGATGACGCCCGCTATTTTCGATCAGACAACCATCGACATCAATGCCGGGCGTCTGACGTTCCGTTCGACCGGTTCGGTGCAGAAATTCGACGGTTATCTGAAAGTTTATCAGGAAGGCGTCGACGAAAAACCCGCCGACGAAGAGAACGACGAAGACCGCCGCCTGCCGCTTGTGAAAGAAGGCGAAAAGCTGAAGCTGAATTCGGTGACGCCGGAACAGCATTTTACTGAGCCGCCGCCGCGCTATTCGGAAGCGACACTCGTAAAAGCGCTCGAAGAAAAAGGAATCGGCCGGCCGTCAACGTATGCATCGATCATGACTACGATCCAAGACCGCGAATACGTCGAAAAGATCGAAGGCCGTTTTCATCCGACACCGCTCGGCACGACCGTTAACGATCTTTTGATCGAGAGTTTCGATAATATCTTTAACACGACATACACGGCGCGGATGGAAGAAGACCTCGACGAGATCGAGGACGGAAACCTTGATTGGCGAAAGGCCCTGCACGAATTCTATGACCGCTTTTCGAAAGACCTCGCGACGGCGACGGAAACCATAAAGAACAAGAAAAAGACGTCTATTCCAACCGACGAGGTTTGTGAAAAATGCGGCACCGGAATGGTCATAAAATTCGGCCGTTTCGGGCAGTTTCTTGCGTGCGGAAATTATCCCGAATGCAAAAACACGCGTGAGGTCACGAAAAAAGGTTCGGAAGGCGGCGACGGCGAATCGGAAAAAGAGGCCGAGGAAATTCCGCCGTGCGAACTCTGCGGAAAGGAAATGGCGCTGAAAAAAGGACGCTTTGGCGCGTTCTACGGATGCACCGGGTATCCCGAATGCCGCAACATCCGCAAGATAGCAAAAGGCGACCAAAAACCGGCTCCGCCGCCGGTTCCGCTCGATGAAACCTGCCCGAAGGACGGAGCGCAGCTCGTCCGCAGAACCGGAAGATTCGGCGAATTCGTAAGTTGTTCGAACTATCCGAAGTGCGATTACGTAAAACGAGAGACGATCGGAATAAAATGTCCGAAATGCGGCGGCGACATCGCGGTTAAAAAGTCCAAACGCGGTAAGGTGTTTTACGGCTGCGTCAATTATCCGAAATGCGACGAGGTATATTGGGACAAACCCGTCGCCGAACCGTGCCCGCAATGCAGCGCGCCGTTCCTTTTGGAAAAAACGACGAAGAAGGACGGAACCGTCCGCTATTGCAAAAACGAGGATTGTGATTATAAAATGGCTGTCGATAACCCAACGGCACCCGCGAAGGACGAAAAAGACACCAACGTTTCTGCAGGTTAATAATTGATGAACGAAAATATCCAGTTTTTTCAGGCATTCTTGAAAAACCCGGCAAAGGTCGGTTCAATAACACCCAGTTCGCCGGAGCTGGCCCAAAAAATGGTTGAAGGCATCGAACCGACGCCTGAGAACATCGTGTTGGAATTGGGCGTTGGAACCGGAGCCATCACGCGTGCCCTGAAAAGAAAGGTGGCGGATGAAAATTCGTATCTTGGTATCGAGATCGATCAAAAACTGGTAAATTCGCTTCAGAAAAATTTCAACGGTATGCGGTTCATCTGCGGAAACGCCTGCGAAATAACCGCCATTCACGAACGATCCGGCCTTGGAAGGATAGGCTCCATTATCTGTTGTTTGCCGTTCGTTTCGCTGCCGAACGATGTTGGCCTGGAGATAATGAACGAGGTCGATAAGGTAATGCAGAAAGGCTGCACGTTCCGGACGTTCCAATATGCACACGGCTATTACATGCCTTCGGCAATAAAGCTCCGCGAATTTATGCGCACGCGTTACGGTAAATCGAAACGCAGTCCGCTGATCGTAAAGAACGTTCCGCCCGCATATACCTTGACATGGTCGACGCTCTGAGCTCATTTCTGGCGCCGTGAAACTTTCTCCCCTGTTACACGTTTTATACGTGTAACCTTAGCTTTACTACAACTTTTTTGATTCAGGAGAAAATAAAATGTTAAGACGCAAGATCTTTGGCGTATTTTTAATGTACGCCTTGCTTCTGCCCGTCGGCGCCTTTGCGCAGACGGCCCCGCACAAGATTTACACCGCACCCGAAGCCGACATTCAAAAGATCCGTGACCAGGGAATGACCGAAAAATCGCAGGTGATGAACACGCTTAATTACCTTACGAACGTGATCGGGCCCCGGCTGACGAATTCGCCGAACATGAAACGCGCCAACGAATGGACGCGCGACACGATGGCGAAATGGGGAATGCAGAACGCGCACCTCGAATCTTGGGGGCCGTTCGGACGCGGCTGGCAGCTGAACAATTTTTCGGCTCAGGTAAACGCACCGATGCCATTTCCGCTGATCGCATATCCGAAAGCATGGTCGCCTTCGACAAAAGGCGCGGTCACGGGTGATGTGGTCAAGGTCGATATCAAAACCGAAGCGGATTTTGCGAAATACAAAGGCAAGCTGAGAGGAAAGATCGTACTTGCGTCGCCGATCAGAGAGCTGAAAGCAGATTTCGGCGGTATGGCGAGCCGTGCGACAGATACGGAACTGCTCGAATTAGCCAACGCCATGAACCCGGGAGCGCGTCAGCGACGCGGAAACCGCGGCGGAATGCCGGAAATGACCCCGGAACTTCGCAAACGCCTTGAACAATTTTTGGTAAGCATGAAAGTCGCGAATTTCCTGATCGAAGAGGGTGCGGCCGTGCTTATGGAAAGTAGCTCGCGCGGAAGCGGCGGCACGATATTCGTCCAGGGAGCGAGCGTCGCACAGGATGTTCCTGACGATCCGATGGAGATATTCTCGCGCCGCGACCGTTTGTCGCCGCAGGACAAAGCGGCCGAAGCGAAGATGATCCCGCAGGTCGTCGTTGCGATCGAAGATTACAACCGTCTCGCACGCATGGTTGATCAGGGCGTTACGCCGAAGGTAACCGTGAATGTCGATGCCCAGTATTTTGACGATGACCTTATGGGCTACAACACCATCGCGGAAATTCCCGGAAGCGACCCGAACCTGAAAGACGAAGTAGTAATGCTCGGCGGACATCTCGATTCGTGGCACTCCGGAACCGGCGCGACCGACAACGCCGCAGGATGCGCCGTAATGATGGAAGCCGCACGGATTATTCTTGCTTCGGGATTGAAACCGCGCCGAACGATCCGCGTTGCCCTCTGGAGCGGTGAGGAACAGGGCCTGAACGGTTCGCGCGCCTATGTAAAACAGCATTTCGGCGAAATGGTACAGAACGAAGGTTCGGCCCCGACGCTGAAGAAAACCCCCGAATACGAAAAATTCTCGGCATATTACAACCTCGATAATGGAACCGGAAAGATCCGCGGTGTATATATGCAGGGCAACGAACTCGTCCGTCCGTATTTTGCCGAATGGCTTCAGCCCTTCGTCAAGGACGGTGCGAGCACGCTGACACTTTCGAACACGGGCGGAACCGACCACCTTTCGTTCGATGCGATCGGGCTGCCGGGATTTCAGTTCATTCAGGACGAGATCGAATACAGCACCCGCACGCACCATTCGAACCAGGACGTTTACGACCGCATTCAGGCGGACGATATGAAACAGGCCGCAACTATCATCGCCGCGTTCGTTTACCAGACCGCGATGATGGATGAACAGCTGCCGAAGAAACCGTCGCACTGATCAGCGTAGGTTCAACTTAATATATCCGACGCCTTCGTGATCCGGTCAGAAGGCCCGGTAAAATAAAAAGCCGTGTGAACAAAAGTTCCGCGGCTTTTTTCATTTAAAGATCGAATAAATACGCCGAATTTTGCGCTCGGGAATATGAAGCCGATGGAACTTTTGAAAGATTCCTACGACAAGGAAATGGTCATGGGCGAACTGACCAGGTAAACGCGTCGTCGCGCGACGCCGGTTTTTGCGATAGAATTTAAATTATGGAAACAGCGGTGGAACAGTTCAAAGTGGCGGACGAACCTTTTTATCTGCCGGTCGGAAACGAGGTTGGAATATTCGAGGCGGCGTATGCGGCAAAGCTGCCGGTAATGCTGAAAGGTCCGACGGGTTGCGGAAAGACGCGGTTCGTCGAGCATATGGCGTACAAGATGGGCCGGCCGCTGATAACCGTTGCGTGTCACGAAGATCTTTCGTCGACGGATCTGGTCGGCCGATTCCTGCTCGAAGGCGAAGAGACGGTTTGGCATGACGGGCCGCTTACGGCCGCGGTGCGTGCCGGCGCGATCTGCTATTTGGACGAGGTTGTCGAAGCACGAAAGGACACGGTCGTCATCATTCATCCGCTGACGGATGACCGACGCCGGCTGCCGGTCGAAAAGCTCGGCACCGTGATCCAGGCACCGCCCGAATTCATGCTCGTCGTATCGTACAATCCGGGTTATCAATCGATCCTAAAGGATCTGAAACAATCGACGCGTCAGCGGTTCGTCGCGATGGAATTCGATTATCCGGAAACCGAAGCCGAAACAAAGATCGTCGCGAAAGAAGGCGGCATTGACGAAGCGATGGCGAAAGATCTGGTCACGATCGGCCAAAAGGTACGCAACCTTCGCGGCCACGGGCTGGAAGAAGGCGTTTCGACGCGTCTGTTAATTTATGCCGCGCAGATGATCGCAAAAGGCATCGAACCCGTTGCCGCCGCTGAAACTGCGATAGTTTCGCCGATAACCGACGACCGCGAACTCCAACGAAGCATCCGCGAGATCGTAACGACGATCATCTAGCCGGAGTCGCCTGAGTTACTCTTGAAACACAACAAACTCGCCTGGGGATAGACCTTACCGCAGGGCGATCGCGGGCCTTTCGACTGATAAAGCTGTGATAAAATAGACGTGTGCGGGAGACCAGATCGACATTTAAAGACGGAAGGGCGATGGTCACGCGGCTTTCGCGTTTTGGTGAGCGACCTGATCGGGAATTCGATATTGAGTTTTGGCAGAGCCTGACGTCAAAGGACCGTGCCGACGCCTGTTGGGAGATGGTGGTTGACTATTGGACGATGAAGGGCAAATCGGAGGATGAACTCAGACTTCAAAGATCTGTTGAGAGCGTTCAACGAGGCGGACGTTAAATACCTGGTTGTTGGCGGCTATGCCTACGCCGAACACGTCGAACCTCGATATACCAAGGACCTCGATATTTGGATCGACCGCTCACCTGAAAACGCCGAACGTGTCTTGATCGCGTTACGCGATTTTGGCGCGCCGCTTGCGGAACTCTCATTGGAAGATCTCACAGTTGCCGGAACGTTTTACCAGATCGGCCTACCGCCAAATCGAATCGACATCATCTCACAGCTAGAAGAAATGGACTTTACGGATTGCTGGCAGCGACGTAAAACTGTGAATATCGGCGAACTCACCACTAACTACATATCGCTCGACGATCTCATTGAGAATAAAGAACGCACGACCTCGCCGACGCTGAGCATCTGCGCACTGCACGCGATAACATTAGGAAAAAAAATGACAAATAAAACAACCCGCCCGCCGCGCACGTATGAATTTTTTCAAAGACCATCGATGAATGACAGCGCGGCATCCGCGAGATAGTTACGACTATCATCTAGAAACATTACCCCAAAATATTTGATTACGCTTAATGTTGGTTCTTATTATGTAACCGGCGTCGATCCTGACGAAAGCGGTTGGTGATCAAACTTAGCGATCCTATGAATCTACGGACCCGAAACTCCGCTTGGAGTTTTTTTTGTTTTGGTATATAAACATTTTCGAACCCTATTAACCCATACAAAAAGATGTCAGGAGGATATGTACGCATGGATATCTCAAAGATACACTCTGAACTGAATGAACTGTACATGATTTCATCGCTGATCGACACTGCTTCAGCTCTTTCGAAAAACATTCCTTCCAATGCCGTGGTTGCCGGACCGAACGCCCAGGTTATTGGAATACCGATGCTGATCAATGTGCTAAATGTGCAAAACGACGTGATCAAGAAATTGCAGAAAACGCTTGTGGGTCTATATAAGGATATGGAAAGCACGGCGCTCTGGCAGGAGAACGGGTAACGGAAATTAAAGTCCGGTTTGTTGCTCCCCGATGATCTGCCGCGCGACATCAACCCCGAAATATGCCGATAAGAGTTATCGCAAAATTTTTTCCGAAGCCGGATAAGGTCGACGAGGTCAAAGAGATCTTGTCGGAATTCGTTGAACCGACGCGTGCCGAAAAGGGTTGTATAGTTTATGACCTTTTGCAGAATCCGGACGACGCGGCGGACCTGACGTTTTACGAAGAATGGGAATCGGCCGA
>CBFGSN010000117.1:0-8342 GCA_965651435.1 uncultured bacterium
ACCGTGTCGAATCGGCAACCGCGGAACTCGCCGCGCATAGTTTGGTAAAATAGGAGCGGAATGACAACGGATCGCGCGGATTGCACGAATTATTTTTTGCATTGGTGGTGTTTACGTGTTTATTTTATCGGATAAACCAGTAACGTATGAATGAAGATCTTCTTTACGGTGATCTAAGCTATAAAGTCATCGGCGCGGCGATGAAGGTGCACCGGACATTGGGTTACGGATATTTAGAGAAGATTTATGAAAACTCGCTCATTGTCGAACTTCAAAGGAACGGATTGTTCGCGGAGCAGCAACTGCCTATAAAGGTAAGGTACGAGGGCGTCGTTGTCGGCGATTATTTCGCCGATATTCTGGTCGAACGTAAAATAATACTTGAGCTGAAATCCGCGTCCGCGATCAGCCCTGCTCACAAGGCACAAACCCTGAACTATTTGAAAGCAACGGGTCTTGAACTGGCGATCGTATTAAATTTTGGCCCTAAAAGTCTTGAGCATCATCGGTTGATAAATAGAATGAAGTGAGATTTGGCAACTGATCGCGCGGAGGTTCGCCGATTGTTTTTATGTCGTTCTTGGAGATCCCATTGAAAATGGTCTTGAACAACAAAATGGGGGATACTCACGGCTAGCTTATTTCTAAGAATTAGTGCTCATCCGTGAAATTCGTTGCTGTCTTTAATATGTACATTTTAGGTCTTACAACTCTGGGCGACGCCGCGGCGGCGATCATCAAGGACGGCGAACTGATCGCGGCGGCCGAAGAAGAAAGATTTTCGCGAAAGAAACATCATCTCGGTTTTCCGTACAAAGCGATCCGATATTGTTTGGACGAAGCGGGCATCGAGCTGAAAGACATCGCGCACGTCGGCCATTATTGGAAACCGTGGATACTTCGTCACAAGGCGATGCAGGCACTGCGGGCAGGGCTGATCTCGCCTGCGATGTTCAAGGCGCGTGCCGACCGCGGCGTTACGCAGGTCAGCGAAAGTTATTTCGGGATGTTCAAACATCCGAACCGGCTTCGCGAACATTTCGGCCCGGGCGATTTTAAGTTCCACTATCTGGAACACCACCAAACACACGCCGCGAGTACGTTCTTCGTTTCGCCGTTCGAATCGGCCGCGGTGCTGACATGGGACGGCACCGGCGAAGACACGACGACGCTTTTTTCGCACGGCAAAGGCAATAAATTAAAGGTTCTAAAGCGCATAAAACTGCCGCATTCGCTCGGCCAATTTTATTCCGCCGTGACGAATTATATCGGCTTTGATATGTTCGCGGGCGACGAATGGAAAGTTATGGGGCTTGCGGCATATGGCAAGCCGAAATACACGGATTTCTTCCGCGAAAAAGTTTTGACGACGAACGGAAACGGCGATTTCAAGTTCAACATACGCATCCTGGATCATCACCTTGCGAAGCATTACGAATTTCCGGACGCGATCGTCAAAGAGCTCGGACCCGCCAGAAAGCCCGGCGAAGAATTGACCGAGCATCATTGGGACATTGCGAGCTCCGCGCAAAAAGCGGTCGAGGAAACCGGACTTTATCTGGTCAAAACGATAAAGGAAATGACCGGTGAAGAAAATCTTTGTATGGCTGGCGGCGTCGCGCTGAATTCCGTAATGAACGGTCGCCTGTTCCACGAAACGCCGTTCAAGAATTTCTTTGTTCAACCGGCGGCGGGCGATGCGGGCTGCGCGCTCGGGTCGGCGTTTTACGTTTGGCATCAGATACTCGGGAAACCGCGTTCGTTCCGGATGAAACACGCATATTGGGGCCCGCGTTTTTCGAACGACGAATGCCGCTCCGCGCTGGACGAAGCCGGATTAAAATACGAAACGCTTGCGGACGAAGACCTTCTGCCAAAGGTCGCAAAACTTATCAGCGAAGGCGCGATAATCGGCTGGTTCAACGGACGAATGGAACTCGGCCCGCGCGCACTCGGCGCACGCAGCTTTCTCGCCGATCCGCGGCGAAAGGATATGCGCGAAATACTGAACCAAAAAGTAAAATTGCGCGAATGGTTCCGCCCGCTTGCGCCTTCGATGCTCGAAGAGAACGGTACGGAAATCTTCGGCGTCGAACACCACGACCCTTTTATGATAACGGTCATCGAGGTCGCCGAAGAGTATAAGACGAAGATCCCGGCCGTCGTCCACGTTGACGGAACGGCACGGCCGCAAATGGTCAACAAAGACGCGAACCCGCGGTATTGGCTGCTGATAAACGAATTCAAAAAGATCACCGGCGTCCCGATGCTTCTGAACACTTCGTTCAATGTTCAGGAACCGATAGTTTGTTCGCCAAAGGATGCCGTGAATACGTTCAATAATTCAAATTTTGACGCACTTGTTCTGGAAAATAATCTCGTTCTTCGCGAACGGCAATAGATAAATGATCGCTTCGGGCAAACTGGTATTTTTGCTTACGTTCTTCGCTCTGCTTATCCAAAGCCTTATCTTTTTTATAGATAAACCGGATGAGCTGATGGCGATACCGCTGACGATGGTCTTGGCGGGTGCGGCGGCATATTACCTTTCGAACCGAAAGGACGAGGACGCGGAATTTCAGCTCAACATTTTCCTGTGGGCGTTTTCGATGCGGATCTGGGTCGGGTTGATATTGTACGCGTGGGGTTTTAGCTCGGTCGTGGGCGACGAAGACGCTTCCGGCTATCTGAGCGGCTGGGCCGTTGCTCAAAACTGGTATCAGAACGGCATCGACGGATTTTTGACGGATCTTTACGCCGTCATTTTTCAGAAACAGAACGTCGGTCAATCCGTCATCTGGGGAATACCGATGTTCCTGGCCGGCGGCCCGAGCCGTATGATCGTGTCGGTCATAAACAGCTTTGCCGGGTCGCTCGTCGTCATTTTGGTTTACCGCATTGCACGGCGAATTTTTAGTACCGAAGTCGCCCGCATCGCGGCGCTGATGATCACATTCTGGGCGTCGATCCTTCTGCTTTCGGCATCGACGGCAAAGGAAATGCTCGTCATATTTTTCGAATGGTCGGTGCTGTATCTGCTTATCCGAAATCCGAAAGGCCTGACGATCAAAGAAGTTTCTTGGTCCATACCGGCAATGATCGCACTCGCGATAACGCGGTTCTACGCGGTTTATATAATGGTCACGGCGTATGCGTTTCGATTTTTGGTCGCAAAGCGGCAGAACCTTGTGCGCAACATGATACTCGGTTCGATCGTTGTCGTGGGAGTTGTCGCTTTTTTGGGAACAAGCGGCGTTATGAACCGCGATTTCCAACGACTGGAACGACAGAATCAGATCATCGATTCGTGGCGTGAAAATCTAGCAGAAAACACGGGCTCGGGCGTGGACGTTTACGGACAATTTGACAGCACGACCGTAGCCATTCCGGTCGCAACTGTTTACTTTTTTCTGGCTCCGTTTCCGTGGGAAATTTTTAGTGGAACGGCGCGAAATGCATTCGGCGGCATCGAAAATATTCTGATCGCTGCCATCCTGATCGTCGGGTTTCCGGCGCTGAAGATCGTGTTCGTCGATAAATTTGTCGAAATGGCGCCGATCTTTGTTTTTTGTGCCCTTTATGCAGGACTGCATATCTGGGGATTTTCGAACGTCGGGCTCGCGTGGCGGCATAAACAGACCGTGATGCCGCTGCTTTTTATACTCGCGGCGGTCGGCGTCACCCAGCGAAAGGTCGGCTGGCAATTGATCACCGGTGCGTTCGACCGTCGGCGGCAGCGGCCGGTCAGCGTTCTGCCGACGGCGAATCGGCGATAGGAAGTATTATCTTGTGTGCGGCATCGTAGGAATAATCAATAACGGAGATCGGCCAATGGGCGCCGAAATTCTCCGTAAAATGAACCAAGCCATCATTCACCGCGGGCCGGACGAAGACGGCTTTTACGTGCGCGAAAATGTCGGCATGGCGATGCGCCGACTTTCGATAATCGACCTTGCAGGCGGCCGGCAGCCGATACACAACGCCGACAAAACAAAGTGGATCGTCTTTAACGGAGAGATCTACAATTACCGGGAAATTCGCGAAGACCTGGACAAACGCGGCCACAAATTTTATACGAATTCGGACACTGAGGCGATCGTTCACCTCTATGACGAATTCGGGCACGACTGCCTGAAACGCCTGCGCGGAATGTTCGCTTTTGCGATCTGGGACGAAACCGAACGCGAACTTTTCATCGCCCGCGACCGCGTCGGCAAAAAACCGCTGTTGTATTCGCACCGGCCGAACGGCGATCTGATCTTCGGTTCGGAATTCACGGCTTTGCTCGAACATCCGGACATCGGCCGCGAGATCGACCGCGAAGCGATCGACGCGTATCTTTCGTATCTCTGCATTCCGGCCCCGATGACGGCGTTCAAAGAGATAAGAAAGCTCGAACCCGGACATTGGCTGACGTGGAAGAACGGCGAGATAAGAACAGAGCGATATTGGCTGCCGGATTTTTCGAAGAAAATAAAGATCGGCGAACAAGAGGCGATCGAAGAAACGACACGCATCTTGCGCGAATCGACAAAGCTTCGGATGATATCGGAGGTGCCGCTCGGCGCATTCCTTTCGGGCGGCGTTGATTCATCGGTTGTCGCGGCACTCATGGCCCACGAAAGTTCGCAGCCCGTCAAAACGTTTTCGATCGGATTCGAAGAGCAGGATTTCAGCGAACTGAAATACGCAAAACGCGTAGCCGAACACATCGGCGCCGAGTATCACGAATTTATCGTTCGCCCGGACGCGCTGGAAGTTCTGCCGACGCTTGTTGAACACTACGGCGAACCGTATGCCGATTCGAGCGCGATACCGACGTACTACGTCGCAAAAGAAACGCGCAAATACGTGACGGTTGCGCTCAATGGCGACGGCGGCGACGAAAGCTTTGCCGGATATGAGCGATATGCGGCAATGCAGATCGCGCAATATCTGAAACATTTTCCTGGTTCGGCGGTGCGTGATGCGGCGCGTGCGGCCGCCTCGCTTCTGCCGACGTCGGAACTAAAACGTTCGCGCGTCCGCGATGCAAAAAGGTTCCTGCAGGCGGCGAAACTCCCGCGTATCGAACGTTATTTTCGGTGGATGTCCACTTTCGAACGTACGAAAAAGGAGGAGCTTTATACCGACGACTTTCGAAACCGCGTCGCGGGTTTCGACGCGGTCGCAGTCCTGGAAAAATGGCTTGGCGGCAGAACGGACATGGGTCTCCTCGACCAAATACTTTTGACCGATCAGATGACCTATCTTCCGAACGATCTGCTCGTAAAGGTCGATATCGCAACGATGGCAAATTCGCTGGAGGCTCGTTCGCCGTTCCTCGATCACAATGTCATCGAATTCGCGGCGTCGCTTCCGGCAAAGATGAAGCTTCGGCGTTTTGAGACAAAATACTTGCTGAAAAAGCTCGCTGTAGAATTGGTTCCGAAAGACGTAATATATAGAAAGAAAATGGGTTTCGGTGTGCCGATCGGGAAATGGTTCCGCGGTGAAATGAAGGATTTCGTCCGCGAGAATCTGCTGAATCCGAAGGCTCTCGGCCGGGGCATCATCCGGCCTGATGTAATGAAACGCTACGTTTCGGAACACACGGCCGGAGAGCGCGATCATGCCTTTCAGATATGGTCGCTGCTGATGCTGGAACTCTGGTTTCAAAGATTTATTGACAGATGAGACGATTATTAGAAAAATGGCGATTAATCCTCGGCGGCGGCACGCTACTTTGCCTTGCAATGGCATTTATAACATTGTGGGTAAATCGCGTTAGGAACGATATTACGCCCACTGACGCAAAATATATCGCCGCATTTATGGAAGGCAGGGGCTCGGCGTCGACGTCGAGTTCTTACCCTGAACAAATAAATTTCATTAAGAACGTCCAGGACGCTGTACTGACGCGAGCTCCGCTGGGTGCGGGCATTCCCTTCAACCAAGCCCGCGAACCCGAGGATCTTTTTAATGCGCAGCACGGACTTTGCTTCGATCGAAGCCGAGTAATAGAAAAGATACTCAGAAGCAACGGATTTGAGACACGCCATATCTTTGCCTATTCGGTCAAGAATAAAAATTCCGTCACGGCGTTTGTCACACCGGGAGTTCTTTCTCATGCGATCACTGAAGTACTAACAAAAAAAGGTTGGATCGTCGTCGATTCTAATGCCAGATGGATCGCGACAGATTCTGATGGCAACCCACGCGATATGTCCGATCTGCGCCGCTATATAGATGGCGAGATCAATATTTCTTGGAGAACTGAAATTCCTCAGGTCTATCGGGATATTTCTCCATTCACTTTCGTTTACGGATTATACTCAAGACATGGTCGGTTCTTCCCACCCTATAATCCAATACCGGACGTGAACTATGGAGAGTTAAGCGAAAATTTTTAAGGATATGAAAGGTGTCATACTTGCGGGCGGCTTGGGTTCCAGGCTTTCGCCGCTGACGAAAATTACGAACAAACATTTGCTGCCGGTTTTTGATAAACCGATGATCTATTATCCGATACAGACGCTGATAAACGCGGGTATCGAGGACATAATGATCGTGACGGGCGGAAATTCGGCGGGTGATTTTTTGCGGCTGTTGGGCAATGGAAAGGATTTTGGACTAAAGCATCTGAACTACACATATCAGGAAGGCGAAGGCGGCATCGCGGACGCTCTTTCGCTGGTCGAACATTTCGCGGACGACGAACCGATCTGCGTCGTGCTCGGTGATAACATCATTGAAAATAACATTCGCGAAGCCGCCGATGATTACCGCCGACAGGAAAAAGGCGCAAAAATTTTGCTGAAGGAAGTTCACGATCCGCAGCGTTTCGGCGTTCCCGAACTCGACGGCGATAAGGTTCTCCGCATCGAAGAAAAACCCGCGAAACCGCTTTCGAACTATGCAGTCATCGGCGTTTATTTTTACGATGCGACGGTTTTTGACGTCATCAGAAACCTGGTGCCGTCGGCTCGCGGCGAACTGGAAATTACCGACGTGAACAATCATTACATCGACCGCGGTGAAATGACCTGGGGCGAACTCAACGGTTGGTGGACGGACGCCGGAACGTTCGACAGCCTTTTGCGCGCGACAAATCTCGTGGCCGAAAGCGGCGCGAACAAAATATAAATACTTCCGCAGATCTTATGGAAAACGCATCTTTCAACGACGGCCCGATCGAAGGCGTCACGACGTATGAACTAAAAAAATATACGGACGACCGCGGCTGGCTTGCCGAACTTTTCCGGCACGACGAACTCGACGAAGAATTCTATCCGGCGATGTCGTACATCTCGTTCACAAAACCGGGCGTCCAGCGCGGGCCGCACGAACACGTTGACCAGGCCGACCTGTTCTGTTTTATCGGGCCGTCGGATTTTAACATCCGCCTCTGGGACAACCGTCCGGCGTCGCCGACGTACCGAAATTTCATTTCGCTTGTCGTAGGTGAAACTTCACCTCTCGCGGTGGTCGTTCCGAAAGGCGTCGTTCACGGTTACAAAAATATCGGTGAAGCAAACGGTATGGTTATCAATTGCCCGAACCGTCTTTACATGGGCGAAGGCAAAAAAGAACCGATCGACGAGATCCGTCACGAAGACGACCCCGACACCATATTTCGAATGGACCAATGAAGATCGTCCGCATCATCGCCCGTTTGAACGTAGGCGGCCCGGCGCGTCACGTCGTTTGGCTCACACGCGAACTTGCCGACGAATTCGAAACCGTGCTTGTCGCGGGCACGGTTCCGCCGGGCGAAGAAGATATGGGTTATCTGGCGGACGAAAGCGGCATCGAACCCGTCTTTATAAAAGAGATGAGCCGCGAACTTTCGCCGAAAGACGTCATCTCGCTCTGGAAAATTTTCCGTCTGCTTCAAAAGGAACGCCCCGACATTATTCATACACACACGGCAAAAGCGGGAACCGTCGGGCGTGCGGCGGGTTTTCTTTACCGCTGGCTTTCGTGGAGAACGTTTATCGGAAAGCCGCGCCGCGTAAAGGTCGTTCACACATTTCACGGACACATTTTTCACAGCTATTACGGCCGCGCGAAAACAAAGCTTTTCGTCCTGATCGAAAAAGCACTTGCAAAATTCGCGACGGATAAGATCATAGTCATTTCGCGGCAGCAGCTTCGCGAAATTCACGACGAAGTCGGCATCGGCCGCGATGCTCAGTTCGCCGTTGTTCCGCTCGGCATCGACCTTGAACCGTTCGCATCACCCGAACTCCGCCGCGAAAAATTCCGAAAAGAGATCGGCGTCGCGGAAAATGAGATACTCGTCAGCTTTGTCGGGCGGCTGACCGAAATTAAAAATATTCCGATGTTCCTGCGGACCGCGG
>CBFGSN010000118.1:0-8245 GCA_965651435.1 uncultured bacterium
CCGTCCGTCCGTCGCCGTCAAAATCCGCTCTCGCAGATCCCGTCGTCGGTTCGACCGGTTCGCACGTGAATGTGCTGACAGCTTCGAAGTCATCGATCCAGATACCCGTAGAGGCGACGGAAGTATCCGTTGCCATTCTGATGCGTGCCTGAACACTCTGACCGTTTGCCGAAGCAGGCAGGTTGGCAACCGTATCGATAAAGCCGCCGGAGTTTCCTGACCACGCCTGGCGTCCGCCGATCGGACTGCCGAAACTGCTGCTGATCGTTGAGTTATAACCGCCTTCTTCGAAGGAACCACCCGCAGCGATGATATCCTGCCACGCCCCGTCTCCGATCTTGATCTCAAATACCGCGCCGTCAAACGTGCTTTCCGTATTATAGAAATTACGGAATTTGATCTGAGCCGCGGGAGAGGTGACCGAGATCGGCGGGGAAACCAGCGAGGACATATTAACCGACGCTACGTCCGGTGCGAATGCCGAATTCGGAGCCGAACTCGACTGACTCGTAACGGTCGTCCATGAAATGCCTGACCCCGTGTCCTGGGTCATCGTCCATCCGTCAGGAAGCTGCGGTGTCGATACACCGTCAAAACTTTCCACGACGCCGACCGGCATTCCCAGGCTAAACGATCTTTCGCGAGGCTCGTTCGTCGCCGTATCGCTCGAAACTACGATCGAAACCGTGATGGTCGAACCGCATTCGGCAGATGCCGAAATAGCGAACGGATGATCCATCGTAACGGTTTGGCCGTCGGTAAGATCACCATAATCGACGGGCGCGCCGCCGTCCACGCTTACCGAAACGTTCGTTATAGTTACGCCGGTATTATTCGAAACTGGGATACTGAGAAGAACGTTCTCTCCCGGTTCCGGAACACCGTTGTTGTTTCCGGTCGAATCGTCAACCTCGAACGGATCCGCGAGGATCGCGTTCGCCGGGTCGAAGTTTTCCGTAACTTGAGCGGGGCTCGTGTTCTGGATGCTGGCAAAGAAGCCCATGCCGCGGCGGCGGAAGCCTTCGCGGACATCAGCTGCGTGCTGGCTGCTCAGCGTCCCCGCAGCCGCAATGATGGCATCACGTTCCTGCAGGAACGTCGGGCCGAGCGGTGCTAGTTTCATACCGTCCGTGACCACCTGCAGAACATCGCGCGTACCATCGTCAAAGCCGAGACGCTCGACCATGATACCGCGAACTTCCCAAAGCGTACTGCTCCAGATCTCACCCGCGTTATGAACCTGGTCGCACTGTGAAACGCCGAAAGGCCCACGCGGATAAGCGCTGTTCGGACCGTTCGACGTCGTACCGATAAGCGTATTACAGTCGCTGTTCAAATAGCGGAATGTGAACGGATTGTGCGGTTTTCCGTTCGGGCCGAGAAAAGCGATCGGAGCCCGCGGAAAACGTCGAATACCGTGATAGTAGTTGCTTGTGTAGCCGGGGGCCGCCAAATAAGTGGCATAGCCGCCTGTCGTATAGATGCCGTTGATCGGATCCGTTTCTTCGGCAAGCATCGTGTAGGCGTAAAAATCGCCCCAGCCTTCGCCCATGCCGCGGGCCATGTTCGTCGAAAGTCCGCTGGCATTACCGTGCAGACGGTTCGACGTACCATGCGTTACTTCGTGAATGATCACCTCGGCATCGGACGTTCCGTCATAGTCCGGGTTCGGGCCGTCCCAAACGTACATCTGCATACGTCCGCGTCCGCCGTCTGCCGGAGTTGAGAAGTTCGCATTGTTCGTACATGGCTGGAACGGACAAGAACTGCCCACGGTGTTATCTTGGCCTTCCGCCGAAACTCGGTCGTTGCCGTTGCCGCCGCGGCCAAAGTTATCTTGCTGGAAGTTTCTCGCTGCTTCCGTGAAACCGAGCTGATACAACATATCGTGATATCGGTTCATCACGTAGAACATTTGGATAACGGCCCCGCGCTGGGCTTCCGCCGTCAACGGGTCGTCGCCGGGAGCCGGATTTCCGGGCGGCGGATTCCAAGCCGAATCGAACACGCGGTTCGGGCTTCCGACCTGTGTCGCATCGACGCCGTTCGGAGTATTACGGTCAACACCGGCTTCGACGGCGTTGCCGTCCGTGACGTTGGTGCCGTCGGTTATCCAGCCGTTATTGTTGAACGACAGTACGCCTTCGTTACCGATGAGGGTAACATTCGTCCGCGTGCCAAGCGCTCCCTGGGTGCCAAGTGTCGGATTTACCGGTCCCGGTGAAAGAGGAGCCGGGTTGTCGGCAACGTGCAGGAACGCATTCGGATTATCGTAAACCTGATAGGTCGCACTTTGCGTTTGATCTTCCTGAAGGTTCTTGCGCCAAAGCATCGTGCCGGTGTTGGCGTCAACGATCACGTAGTACGGACTTGCAGCGTTCCAAATAAGAACGCGCCACGCAGGAACCGCGATGCCCGGTTCGGTCGGGAAATACATCTTTTCCGCCGTGGTTGCCCAATCACCTTCGCCAAAAACGACTTTGAGATCGGAGGAAACCGCAGAATTGACCGTTACGTCAGCCTGAGTAACTTCGTATTTGATATGCGAAGCGGCCGCACGAACTGCCTGCGACGGATCGCCGAAATCCGCCGAAAGCGATGAATAATCGAGGCCCGGTGCCAGATTATTGATAACGCGAACGATCCTGCCGTCCGGAGTGAAGCCGGCTTTGATCTCGCCGCGGAACACCGGAACGCCGTTAATGAGCTGTTCGAGGTGCGCAAATGACATGTTGCCCGCCGGATTTGTGTAGTCAGCGGCGACTTTCAGGTCGTCAAGCTGAATTGGACTCACGCCGATCAGCATATTGTATTCTTTCGCAAAGTTGCGGAGAATTTCCGAACGCTTGCCGCTGTTCGGGCCGGAAAGGTAGCTCGTCTTCATACGCCAAACATCCGGCGTGATGACCTCAGGCGTGCGGATGTCGGAGTTGTATTCGACCTTCGAATGCGGAATGCGCGAGGTGAGCATTTCTTCGCCGCGTACGAACTGATCTCTCATTTCCGCGACCGCGAACGCCGATTTGCCCGACTCGTTTCGATATCGCATCAATGCATCAGAAGCTGCGGCCTCCTTTGCTGTACGGATATCGTAATTCGGAATTTCCGGATCGGCGCTGGGGAAAGATCTGATCAGACCTTTCTCAGCCTTGGATCCGGCTTCGGATGGGAAGAATTTCGGTAACGCTATAAGCGTTCCAAATACTCCCAATACAGTTAGAGTAAGCAGAAGGCGTCTCCGCCAATCTGACTTTGAACTATCTTGCATGAACTAGCCCTCCTAAAAGCTATGTGTCAACGTAAAATTGCGAGTCACCGCAATCGATTATGTTTTATCCCCAGATATAAGGACGGTTCGGAAGAATAATGAATAATATAAAAAAATAGTTCGACTCTACTCCTCAACGAGCAGTAACTGATCGTTACAAACCTTACCGGCAATAGGCCGTAAATTGGCTGAAACTGTTAAAGATGAAATAAGACTAAATATATTTAACAGGTTTCGGGAAATTCGTCAATGAATCCCGCCTCAGGGCGCGAAAATAATTTGGCCGTTCACCGCCGGTCCGCCAAAATCCTCTTCCGGCGACATGAAGCTAAGTCCAAAAGGCATATAAACTTCGGCGTTGATGCCGCCCGACAGCGGCTTTCTTTGCCCTTTTCCGCGCTTTTTTCTAACATTAAAATATATGGTTGATATCGAAGATTTTCCTGTGCCTCAGACCGAAGGCGAAGTCAGCGAACCGATGATGCACATTCCGGCCGAGCTTCCGGCTCTGCCGCTGCGCGACATTGTTATATATCCTTTCATGATCGTGCCGCTGTTCGTTTCGCGTGACAAATCGATCAAAGCCGTCGAAGAAGCGCTCAAGGAAAACCGGATGATCGTCCTTGTTTCGCAAAAGGATGTGAACACCGAAGATCCGGGACAAGACGACCTTTATCAAACGGGCACCGTCGCCGTCATCATGCGCATGCTCAAACTTCCCGACGGCCGTATACGCATTCTTATCCAGGGGCTTTCGCGGACGGCCGTGAACGCGGTCGATTCGAACGGCGATCATATGCGCGTCAGCATCACGCCGATCTCGGAACCGCTCGCACCGGAAAATTCGCTTGAGGTCGAAGCGCTCGAACGCAATGTACGCGGTTCGATGGAACGCGCCGCCGGCATGGGCAAGAACATTTCGCCTGAGGTGCTCGCGATCATCGCAAATCTTGACGACGCCGGACGGCTCGCCGACCTGGCCGCGTCGAATCTGGATCTGAAGGTCGAAGATGCGCAAAGCGTTCTGGACATCGCCGAACCCGTGAAAAGGCTTCGCCGCGTAAATGAATTACTGAGCAAGGAGATCGACGTCCTGACCGTTCAGCACGAAATAAACACGCAGGCGCGCGCCGACATCGACCGTTCGCAGCGTGAATATTTTCTGCGCCAACAGCTCAAGGCGATCCAGACCGAACTCGGCGAAGGTAATGAGCTTCACGAAGAGATCGAACAATACCGCGACAAGATCCTGAAAGTTAAAATGCCCGAAAATGCCGAAGAAGAAGCTCTGCGGCAGCTCAAAAAGCTTGAGCGTATGCATCCGGATGCCGCCGAAACGGCGACGCTGCGGAATTGGCTCGACATTATGGTCGAACTTCCGTGGTCGGTTTCGTCCAAAGACAACCTGGACCTAAAAAAGGCCGAAGCGATCCTTGATGAAGATCATTATGGACTCGAACGCGTAAAAGAACGTATCGTCGAAGCATTGGCGGTTCGCAAGCTTATCGAAAAGCCGAAAGGTTCGATACTTTGCCTTGTCGGCCCGCCGGGAGTCGGGAAAACTTCGCTCGGGCGTTCGGTCGCTCGTGCGCTCAATCGCAAATTCGTACGGCTCAGCCTCGGCGGCCTTCATGACGAAGCCGAGATCCGCGGCCATCGCCGAACATACGTCGGTGCAATGCCGGGCCGCATAATCCAATCCGTTCAGCAGGCCGGAACAAACAATCCGCTGATAATGCTGGACGAGATCGACAAGGTCGGTTCGGATTTCCGCGGCGATCCGTCAAGCGCTTTGCTCGAAGTTCTCGATCCGGAACAGAACGAGGCGTTTCGCGACAATTACCTCGGCATCACGTTCGATCTTTCGAACGTTATGTTCATGACGACGGCGAACGTGCTTGATACTATCCAGCCGGCGCTTCGCGACCGTATGGAGATACTTTCGCTTTCCGGTTATACCGAAGAAGAAAAGATGGAGATCGCACGGCGTCATCTGATCCGAAAACAGATCGACGAGAACGGCCTTTCTGCCGGCGATCTGAAATTCGACAAGCGGGCCATCGCCTTGATCATCTCCGAATACACACAGGAAGCCGGCTTGCGTCAGTTCGAACGCGAGATCGGCAAGGTTTGCCGAAAGGTCGCACGCCAAAAAGCCGAACAGGGCAAACGGTTCAAACAGGCGAAAATAACCGTCGATAACCTGAAAACCTATCTGCGAACACCGAAGATATTTAAGGATCAGGCATTAAAGAGTAATGAGATCGGCACCGTCACGGGCCTGGCATGGACGGCCGTCGGCGGCGAGATACTTTTTATCGAAGCTTTGCGGACAAAAGGCAAAGGCAAGCTTTTGCTCACGGGCCAGCTTGGCGATGTTATGCAGGAATCGGCGCAGGCCGCATATACCTACGCAAAAGCACGCGCCGCCGACCTCGGAATTCCCGACGATCTGATCGAAGAATCTGACATACACATCCATTTGCCCGAAGGCGCGATACCGAAAGACGGCCCGAGCGCGGGTATTTCGATGGCGACGGCGCTTGTGTCCGTTCTGACGCGGCGGCCCGTTAGAAAGGACGTCGCGATGACCGGCGAAATAACATTACGTGGAAATGTACTGCCGATCGGCGGAGTCAAAGAAAAATTACTCGCGGCACGACGGACGAAGATTAAAACCGTCATATTGCCGGAACTGAACCGCCGCGATCTGGCGGAAATGCCAAAAGCCGTCCGCGAAGACCTCGAATTCGTCTTCGTCGAATCGGCCGATCAGGTCTTCGAAACCGCTCTGCTTCAGCCGAGAACGGCACGCCGCAAAGCGAAAACCTCGTCGGTTTAGAAATTCGCGGGACGTCGATTTTATTGAATGTTCCCGCGTTTTGTGGTAGCTTTTAGTGTCGTTTTTTGTGTTTAAAAACGGCTCATTAAGTCCAACAAACTTTAGTTTGTTGAGGTTTGCCGCAAGTGGCGCTTGCGGCACAGGCTGAAGTTCGCGGAACAAAGTTCGGCAAACTTTAGTATAAGTTTTAACGTCAAACGAAAGTTTAATGGTTTATGATCTCCGACAAACTTTAGTTTGCTGAATGTTTTATTTATGTCCAACAAACTTTAGTTTGTTGATTACCGCAAACTAAGGTTTACGGGACAAAGTTTAATGAATACAAATATCAGGCATATCGCCGCCACGACCGCAATAATAATATCGATAGTCGCAACGGCATTCGCGCAAGTGAACCGCACGGAGCAGGTCACCGCCGCGCAGGCCGCGACGAATAAAGTTCTGGAAGATTCAGGCAAATATTTTCGCGAAGGTATGTTCGCGCTGAAGGAAGGCCGCCGCACCGAATCGGGCGAAAAGTTCGACGAAGCCGTCGAGGTTTTTCTTTATTCCACGCTCAACATCCAGGCCGATCAAAAACTTTCAAACTGTTACACGAATCTGATCGAAGCCGTTTACCGCATCGAATTCCCTTCGGAAAAACAGATGCCGCAGCTTCGCGGACTTTCGGCACAGTGCGGATGGAATTGGAACGCCGCGGACATGAAGCTCGCCGACGATGTTGCGGCTCTCGTAAAGCCGGCGGCGATGACCGCGAACGACAAAGCGACGATCGCGGCGGTTGCGCCTTCGGCTGCAGCACAGCAGAAAGAAATGGCCGTCGGATTCAATTCACAGGAATTCGAACCGTCGCCGCTTGACGAACTTTCAAAGCTCCAACTCACTTACGAAGAGCAGCAGGTCGAAGGCGATCCGGTCGCACAGGCACAGTTCCAGTACCTTCAAACAGCGGTCAATAACCGCTCGCTCGGGTTCAGCTTTCAGGTTCACCCGATGATCCAGCAGTACATCAATTACTACCGCGGACGCGGACGTAAAACGATGGAAGTCGGGCTTTACCGTTCGGGTATGTTCATGCTGAACGCACGCCGCATCTTTCGCGAAGAAGGAATTCCCGAAAACGTCGCGTGGCTCGGCCAGGTGGAAAGTGCCTGGAAACCGACCGCGATGTCGTGGGCTTCGGCTTCGGGTTTGTGGCAGTTCATTCCGGGAACTGCGTCGCGTTTCGGCCTGAAACGCACGGCGTATGTTGACGAACGCAACAGCTTTGACGAAGCGACACGCGCTTCGGCACGCTATCTGAAATTTCTTGCGAACCGCTACGGCGGCAACTGGGAACTCGCGATGGCCGCGTATAACTGCGGCGAAGGTAACGTTGACCGAGCCATCCGGCGTGCGGGCGTTGCGAATTTTTGGAAGGCATATCCGTACCTGCCGCGCGAAACCCGCAACTACGTTCCGAACATTTTGGCGACGATCCTGATAGCGAACAATCCCGTGAAATACGGCTTCGGACACGTTCGCCCGGCTCCGGCTCTTCGCTATGACCGCGTCCGGGTTCCGGCTTCGACAAATCTTTCGCTGCTGGCGCAGGCTTCGGACACGACGGTGCAGTACCTTCGCTATCTGAACCCGCATTTGCGAAGCAACGTAACGCCGCCTGAAGCATACGTCGTCAACATTCCGCCCGGAAAGGCGAATGATGTCGTCGCGGTATTCAAACGGCTGCCGGCTTCGAAGATAAAGAACACGAACCTCGCACGCTCCGGCAAAGGCGAAACGTGGCAAACGATATCGAACCGCACGGGCGTTTCGGTCGAAGCTCTGATGGCGGCGAACCCCGGAATGAAAACGCCGCATGGCAAGGTTTTCGTGCCGGTCGAAACAGTGCCCGGCAACCGCGTGACCGCTACGTCGTATTCGCGCCCGTCGAACCAGGGTTCGGCTCAGGCAACGCCCGCACGCGTCGTTAAGGCTCGCGCCGGCGATACCGTCGCAAAACTCGCCGCACGTGAAAAAGCCGATCCGGTCGAGGTCGCGAAATACAACGGACTGCTCCCGAACTCCGTGCTCGGCGCCGGCCGCGAAATAAAGATCCCGACACCGGCCGCAACAACCGGCGACACCCAAAAAGG
>CBFGSN010000119.1:0-8088 GCA_965651435.1 uncultured bacterium
CGGGAAACGCGCAGCCCATTATTACGTCGTCTATTAACGTCGCATCAACGCCCGCACGAGCCACCGCGTCTTTGATGGCCGCCGCCGCCATCTCGTCCGACCGCGTGTTCTTCAGCGTCCCTTTCGGAGCCTTTCCAACAGCCGTCCGCACGGCCGATACAATTACCGCTTCTTTCATATATTATCCTAGCTCTTACGAATCGTCGGCCAACATTTCACACATTTTTAGCAGAAGTGTTTTTATTGAACCTCTCGTTTCGACAATTCGAAATCCGTCCGCAACGCATTCAAATGTGGAGTCGTGGAACGCAAAAATATAATGATGACGTCTCAAAAATCGCTCGGAATCGTGACGGGGATGCACTGAATTCATTCGTTCGATCTGTCGGGTCCAGGACGAATTTTTTATTTCATATGCTGCATATGGACGCAATCCGCGTTCATGCAAAGGATGACTGATGAATACTTCGTCGTTCGGTGAACCGAATATATGTTTGTAGCAACTTTTGAACTCAACAATAGCTACGGGTTCTTCTGGTTCCGTAACAACAATGCCTTCCGACGTAACGGCAAAAGAATCGTCTCTTTCCTGCAACGTGAAAGCAAGAAGCACTTTTCGCTCATCCGCCACAAGAAACGGACACGGCGCTCCGACGGACGATTGCGGTACGTCGGCCAATTCTTCCACGCGGTCTTTCTTATCCACCTGATACATTTACCGCATTCATTTTACCATCAACCCGCAAATTCGCCTCTACGTTTTGATCCTCACGCTGCGGTCTGCATTTGCAAGTTCAAACCAGTCATTCATATCGCTGCTTCCACCTTTTGGACGTTCAGGAGATGAAGAACCGAACTCTCGATCTCCACTAAAAATCCGCGTTTGCCGCCATTAATGTAGATGCGGCTGAGGTCAAAGATCGTCGATTCGGCGTAGATCGGCATCGCGGTCCGCAGGCCGAACGGCGATGTGCCGCCGAAAATATAACCTGTTGCTTTCGTCGCTTTTTCGGCCGTCATCGGTTCAGCAAATTTTACGCCGATCTGCCGCGCAAGATTTTTCGTGGAAACCTCGCGGTCGCCATGCATCAGAACGATAAGGGGTTTCTTTTCATTCGTTTCGAAAACTATCGTTTTTACGACGGCGTGTTCATCAACGCCTAGCTGCTTTGCCGATTCGCGTGTGCCGCCGTGTTCGACGTAAGTATAAAGATGCGGAATGAATTCGACATTTTGCGAACGCAGGAATCGCACCGCCGGTGTTATCGGGTAATTCATTATGAGGCTATTATTTTTGACAGCTTCTTTCTATCGATGCCGGCTTTGAAAAGACTTCTGATCAAAAGATCGAAACTTACACTGGGATCGCCGGCTTCCATTTTGGCGAGTCTGGATTGACTGGATTTGAGCAAGTACGCGAACTTTTCCTGTGTTAGATTCGCTTCGCGGCGTTTTTCTTTCAATGCCCTGCTTAATAAAAGTTTCAATTCGACTGTCTTTTCTTCGTCATCCGTCAGTCCCAGAAGTTCTTTGGCCGTTGTTACCTTCCAACCCTTTTTTTCTAATTTTTTCAGCTTTTCACTCGTCATTTTGTTTAACGTCACGCTGAGTCGTAATCCTTTAGGCGTCTTTTGCACACACTAATTACCGTTGTCGGCGTTTCGCGCGTTTTCTTACTAAAGATCTCCAGTATAACTATTGCGTCAGAATCGATCCGGTATATGATCCGCCACGTTTTGTCTTTGTCCACTATTCTTAATTCATGACATCTGTTCCCTATGCTCGGCATCGGCCTTGAGTGCGGCATTGAAAGTAGCTCGCCCTGCTGCAGTTTCTCAGCAGATATCCTGCCTCGATCCTAGCCGGACTCGAGAGAGGCGGAGTCTTTATCTCACCTTGGAGAACTATCAGATCTTTCTCAGATTCATTTCTCATATACAGTATATGTCCGATCTGACATATTTACAAGAGTTTTTGTGAAATAATTGAACTAGCTAAAGAAAGGATGTCCGGTACAGATTCATATCACGATGCGATGAGTAAGCTACAGAATCATCTTCTGGCACTCCTTATGGCGAAAGCACGACAAAAGATGATCATTGACCATGCCGGTCGCCTGCATAAAAGCGTAGATTATCGTGGATCCGACGAAGTTGAAGCCGCGGTTTTTCAGGTCTTTGCTGATAGCGTCGGACAGCTCTGTTTTTGCGGGGATCTGTGACGACGCGGCCAATTTATTATTTATCGGTTTGCCGCCGACAAACGCCCAAATATAGGCGTCGAATGAGCCGAATTCCTTTTGAACGGCGAGAAAAGCTTTTGCGTTTCTTACGGCGGAGGCGATCTTCAAACGGTTTCTGATAATGCCTTCGTTCTGCAGAAGTTTGGCGCATTTCGCCTCGGAATAACGGGCGACCTTTGCCGGGTCGAAATCATCGAACGCCTTTCGATAATTTTCGCGCTTTCGCAGTATAGTATCCCAGCTCAAGCCCGCCTGTGCGCCTTCGAGTATCAAAAACTCAAAAAGTCCGCGGTCGTCATGCAGCGGCACGCCCCATTCGGCGTCGTGATACGCGACCGCCAGTTCATTTGTCGCCCAATCGCAGCGCTGTTTCATATTAATTCCTCAAAGGTTTCCCGGTTTTGAGCATCGCGGCGATGCGTTCCTGCGTTTTCCGCGTTCCGCAAAGCGACACGAAGGCTTCGCGTTCGAGGTCGAGCAGATACTGTTCGGAAACAAATGCGGTGTGATTCATCGCTCCGCCGCACATAACGTTCGCAAGCTTTTCGCCGATCAGTTTGTCGTGATCAGAAATGAATTCGCCCTGCCGCATCATATGAAGCGCCAGCCGCATCGCCGCGATACCGGCTTCGCCCATGACCGGAATGTCAGTTCGCGGAACCGGTGGAACATAACCGGAAGCATCCAGGTTCAGCACCTCTTGTTTCGCGTCGGCAATAAGCCGGTCGCCGTTCATCGATATCGTGTCGCATTCGCGGAGCAGGCCGAGGTCACGTGCTTCCTGCGCGGAGGCCGCAACCTTTCCCATTCCGATGAGTTCGAACGCCTTTTTTAGGAACAAAAGCGGATCGGCTCCGGGAACATTCGCCGCGGCGTCCATTGCGCGCATCGTCATTTCTTTTGTACCGCCGCCGGCGGGAATAACGCCAATACCGACCTCGACCAAGCCGATGTAAGTTTCCGCGGCCGCGCGTATGCGGTCGGCGTGCAGCGATATTTCGCATCCGCCGCCGAAGGTGTAACCGTACGGCGCGACGACGACCGGCTTTGGCGAATACCGCAGCCGCATCACGGCGTTCTGCAGCGACCGTATCATCAGGTGAATGTCATCCCATTCTTCTTCCTGCGCGGCCATGAGCAGAAGCATAATGTTCGCACCGGCCGAAAAATTTCCGCCCTGATTTCCGATGACGAGCCCTTTGAAATTTTTCTCCACTTCGTCGAGCGCAAAGTTCATCATCCGTACGGTATCGCCGCCGATGGAATTCATCTTTGAATGAAATTCCAAACACGCAACGCCGTCGCCGATGTCGATCAGCGAAGCTCCGGAATTCTGTTCAATTACGCCCGTTCGGTCTTTGACGGATCTGAGCACGAGTACGCCGGGACGTTCGGGCTGCGGTTTATATTCGCCGGCTGCAAGGTCGTAGAAAAACCGCGAACCGTTCTCCGTCCTATAAAACTTTTGCGCACCATTGGCGAGCATTTTTTCGATGTTTTCGGGTATATCGATACCGTCGGCTTTCATGCGTTCGACGGAATAGGAAAGCCCGACCGCATCCCAAGTTTCGAAAACACCTATCTCCCATCCGAATCCCCACTTGATCGCGTTGTCGATCTCGACGATCGTATCGGCGATCTCCGGAATTCGGTTCGCCGAATAGACGAACGTTTTCGACAGCGTTTTCCACAGAAATTCGCCGACGCGGTCATCGCCGCGGACGAGCGTGTTTATCCGTTTTTCGAGGTCGCCGATCTGCTTTGCCGCTTCGAGCGATGCGAATTTCGTTTTCTGCTGCGGTTTGTATTCAAACGTTTCCAGGTCAAGTTCGAATATCTCGCTTTTGCCTTCGGCGTTCTTTCGCTTTTGATAGAAGCCGCCGCCGGTTTTGTCCCCGAGCAGGTTCGCGGACAGCATTTTTTCGATGAGTTCGGGTATCAGGAAAACATCGCGGCTTTCGTCATCCGGAACAGCCGGATAAAGGTTTTTGTTTACATGGACAAGTACGTCCAGGCCGACCAGATCCGACGTTCGAAATGTCGCCGACCCGGCGTGGCCGATGGCTTTGCCGGTCATTTGATCGACCTCGGTCGGAGTAAAACCCATCGCGATCATTTCGTGGACGGTCGCCATCATTCCGAAAGTTCCGATGCGGTTCGCGATAAAATTCGGCCGGTCTTTTGCGGGCACGACGCCTTTGCCCAAACGTTGGTCCAGAAACCCCGCGACCTTACACGCAACTTCGCCGGAGGTTTCCTTGCACGGAATTATTTCCACCAGTTTCATATACCGCGGCGGATTGAAAAAATGTATGCCCAGGAAATGCTGCTTGAAGTCGTCCGAAAAAGGTTCGGCAATAGATGCGATCGGAATTCCGCTCGTGTTCGAAGCGATAACCGCGCCCGGTTTTCGGTATTTATCGACCTCGGCAAAGATCTTGTGTTTTATTTCGAGGTTTTCGACGACGGCTTCGATAACGATGTCGCATTCGGCGAGTTTCGGCATATCGTCCGAAAAATTGCCGAGCGTAACAAGCCGCGCATTTCCTTCGGACATAAACGCGGCAGGCCGTGCTTTTTTAAGAGCCGCAAAACCCGAATTAGCGGTGCGGTTCCGCACCTGTTTCGATCCCAACGTGAGTCCGGCCCTTTCCTCATCCGGCGTAAGTGCCGTCGGAGCGATGTCGAGCAGCATTACCGGAATTCCCGCGTTCGCAAAATGTGCCGCGATGGCCGCACCCATCGTTCCGGCACCCAAAACCGCCGCTTTTTTAATGATCATAATTCGTTATTTTCGCGTTCCTTTGTCGATAATCGCGATTATAGCCGAGCGTTCGCATATTCAACAACATGGCGGATTGACACGTTTGGTTTTTATACGCATAATCTGCAAATACCTATTGGGTTTGTCCGATCCATTTTTCCGGCTGGCAATTTCGGAACGCACGGCGGACATTAGATTCCACAAAACTTCGGAGACACAACTTAAATGAAGAAGATCATTTTCCTCCTGTTGATCGCGCTGTCGATAAGCGCCTCGGCATTCGCACAAACAGCACCCGATACCGCCGAGGTTGGCGAAGCTACCGCAGAAGCGCCAAAGCAAAGACGCAAATCTTTTCGCCCGACAAAAGACCAGATCAGCTCGGCTCAAACCTTCCTTAAAACGCAGAACCTTTACACCGGCGAACCGACCGGCAAGTACGACCCGGAATTGCGCAAAGCAATAAAGGAATTTCAAGGAGCGAATGGGCTCGCGAAATCCGGCCGGCTCAATCGTGCGACGCTCGAAAAAATGAGCATCGAACTTACAGAGGAACAGGCCGCCGAACCTGCTCCGGCAGATTCATACGCAGGTGAGGCGAAGGCCAAGAATCCCGGCAAAATCAAACCAAGACGCAAGGTTTTTCGCGCCACGAGAGATCAAATAACCGCCGCGCAGGAAAAAATGAAAGCCGACGGCATCTATTCGGGCGAAGCGACCGGAAAATACAATGACGATTTCCGCGCGGCCGTAAGGCAGTATCAGGAGTCGAACGGCCTGAGGAAAACCGGCGGATTGACCCGCGAAACTGTTGAGAAACTGGGCATCGAATTTACCGATAAGCAAAAGCAGGATGCCGCCGCCGAACAGGCCGACGAAACGGCCGGAGCTTCTGACGCGGCGAACTAAAAATATTCCACTCCGCCTGACGCGGTCATCGGTTTTCGGGCCGGTGACCGCTTTTTCTTTTGAAAAGCTTGGTTTATATTGTCCGCAGTATTAAGCTTGTTGAGTTCGAACTTCGTTTGCTAACAGGAATAACACATGAAATCTATCACCATAATTCTAATTCTTCTTTTTGCCGGAACCGCCTTTGCCCAAAGCGATAAGGAACGCGCGAAAGCTGCGGATGCGATCCGCGCCGTTATGGACGCGCAGGCCGTCGCCTGGAACAAAGGCGATCTCGAAGGTTTTATGAACGGATATTGGCGTTCGGACAAACTCATTTTCGTCAGTGGCGACAATGTAACGCGCGGCTGGCAGCAAACGCTGGATAACTACAAAAAAGGCTATACGTCAAAAGAAAGAATGGGCACGCTCACATTTTCCGATCTGGAAATAAACGTTTTGTCGAAAGACGCCGCCGTCGTTTTGGGAAGCTGGTCGCTGGAGCGCGAGGGCGATCATCCGCACGGAAAATTCACGCTCACGTTTCGAAAGCTGAAAGAAGGCTGGCGGATAATAATGGACCACACAAGCTAAATACGGATCGAAGCAAAAGGCCTTCGCTGCATTGAACAACCTATGAAACGAAATATTTTGCCGGCAGCCGCATTTCTCATCCTAAGTTTTTTCGCACTCTCGGCCGCGCAATCGCCGTCGATCGAAAAATATCTGAGCATTCGTGCGTCGTCGTCGCCAAGCTTTTCGCCGGATGGAAAAACGATCGTGTTCCTTTCGAACGCGACCGGCACGCGGCAGGTGTGGCGCGTCGATGCCGCGGGACTCGAACAGCCGATACAGCTCACGAATTTTAACGACAACGTGAGCTTTGTCCGATGGCTTGGCGACGGCAGCGGCATCGTTTTCGGGATGGCCGCGGGCGGGAACGAGAACACGCAGTTCTATTGGATGCAACCGGACGGAACGGCGGTCGAAAAGCTCACCGGCGATGCGACGATCCGCAATAATTTCGGCCGCGTATCGGCGGACGGCAAAACGATCTATTTCACATCGAACAAACGGAACCGCAATTTCTTTGACGTCTATTCGATGGACGTCGGAACCGGGAAAACGACGCTGCTTTATCAATTTGACGGCAATGCGAGCATAGCCGCCGTGAACGATGCCGGAACAAAGATCGTAGTTTCGCGAAGCGGAACTCGATTTAGTCTGGACAACGACCTTTACCTGATCGATCTGAAAACAAAAAAAGAAATTCACCTGACGCCGCACGACGGAGCTTCGGAATTTAGAAACGCTACATTTCTTGCGGACAGCATTTTAATGACCAGTAACGAGGGTCGAGAATTCGAAGGTTTGGTACAAATCAGGAAAAAGAACGCCGCGATCGATGATTGGTCTGCTGAGAATCGCGAAGTGCGCTGGATAAACGGTGGAGTTCAGGAAGACACAGAAAGTGTCGCGCTTACCGACAATTACTCGATGATGGCGTTCACCGTCAACATGGACGGATACTCGCAGATCGGATTGGGTAGGATAGAAACAGGCGGAAAGCCGCTGATCTCAAACGTCACGATTCTGAACCAACTTGTGGTAGTGCCCGGAAAAGGTATAGCAAGCGGGCTGACATTTTCGCCGGACGAGAAGAAACTTGCGTTCACATTCAGTGCGCCGAACCGCACCGGCGACATATGGGTTTATGACATTGCGTCAAGAAAATTAACTCAGGTAACAAATAGCGACCTTGCCGGAATCGACGAAAAAACATTTGTTGAACCCCGGCTGATCAAATACAAAACATTCGATGGAAAAGAAATTCCGGCTTGGTACTACACTCCGCGAAAAGCAGATCGCCTTCCTGAAGGAACCAAGTTTTCAAAAATAAACTATTCGGCCGGACCGGAACTAACACCGAATGCGCCTGTCATCGTCTCCGTTCACGGCGGGCCCGAAGGCCAGGAACGTCCCGGCTTTAACGCACTCTATCAATATTATCTGTCGCGCGGTTATGCGATCCTGGCTCCGAACGTTCGCGGTTCGACCGGTTACGGCAAAACTTATTCGCACCTTGACGACGTGGAAAAACGCGAAGATTCCGTGCACGATCTGGCGGCTGCGGTCGATTGGCTAAAGGAAAAAGGCGGTGCCGACCCGAAACGAATTGCCGTTATGGGCGGCA
>CBFGSN010000120.1:0-7864 GCA_965651435.1 uncultured bacterium
GAATTAGAGTGAAATTGAATCAGATCCGCGTCATCCGTGTTTATCAGCGGTTAAAGATAAAGCAGAAAGAGCTGGCCGCGGATGGGCGCTGATGACGCGGATAAGAATGGATTTAATTGGTACTCGCGCGGAAACTTGAGTATCGATTATGAATCGGATGGCCGAATTAGAGTGAAATTGAATCAGATCCGCGTCATCCGTGTTTATCAGCGGTTAAAAATAAAGCAGAAAGAATTGGCCGCGGATGGGCGCTGATGATGCGGATATGAACGGAATATTTTGCTGGTGTTTAAGGGGTTCGAACTGATAGAAGTGAATTTCTGATCCGCGCCATCAGCGTTTATCAGCGGCAATAAAATTTCGTGGTTTGATTATAAAGATGAAGCGTTGCCCTTCGTGCAAAAAGACATACGATGACGATTCGCTGAACTTTTGTTTGGTGGACGGTTCGCCTTTGCTCGAATCCCGGGGCGAAGCGGTTCGGCATACGATATTGAACGAGATCGTTGCCATCGCTGTGCTTGCGCTGACGGTGCTTGTTTTTCTTTCGCTGGTTTCGTATGACCAGCGCGACCCGACGTTCAACACTTCGTCATCGTTCCTTATAAATAATTGGATCGGCTTTGTCGGTGCGAATCTCGCCGAATTTCTGCTGACGCTGGTCGGAGCGGCGGCGTATCTTTTGCCGGCGTTGATGGCGGTTGCCGCATGGCGGATATTTCAATCCGAAGATCTGCGGCCGTCGGTCTGGAAAACTACGGGCTTTGTGCTGTTCATCGCATCGCTTGCCGGCATCATTTATATGATCGGCTGGCACGGCGGGCTGATCGGCGCGTTCGTCGCCGAAAATGCCGTGTATTTTCTTTCGAGTTTAGGAGCGGCGATATTACTTTTGACGCTGTTCGTGCTGTCGCTGATCCTGATAACGAACCTGAGCGTTACGACTGCCGCCGCGGCGTTGGAAATGCCGATGGCGAACGCGCGAACACGGCTGAGCGAATGGTGGAACCGCGGCAAGATGCTCGAAGCCGGACAGCCCGATCTGCCGCCTACGGAGTTTAAGACTAAAACCGAACGCCCGACCATTGTCGGCGGCGAAACGCGGATGCGTTCGAAAGCCAAAGAAACAAAGGCCGACATCAAGATCGCGGAACCGACCGCTGAAACCGAACCGGAGGCGATACCGCCGACGATCGTCGCCGAGGCCGTGCCCGATACTGTCGTCGAAGACGACCTGCCGCCGGAATTGGAACCGCGAAGCATAAAGCCAAAGGCCGAAAAACCCGCCGCCGAGGAAAAAGATTATTCCGAGGACGCCGCCGAAGCCGCCGAAAAGGAAAAAGAAGCGGCCGCGCAGAAGCCCAACGATTTTTCGAAATACAAGCTTCCGCTTCCCGAATTTTTGAACGAATCGGAAGCTCGCATCGAACAGCAGGAATCGGTTCTACTTGAACTCGCTGAAAAACTTTCGACGAAGACGAAAGAGTTCAACGTTTCGGGAAAGGTGGTGAATATTCTTCCGGGGCCGGTCGTTACGACATACGAATTCAAACCCGACCCGGGCGTGAAATATTCGCGCGTTACTGGGCTTGTCGATGATCTTTGCCTGGCGCTTCAGGCCGAATCCATACGCATCGACCGCATTCCCGGCAAGGCGTTCGTCGGCATCGAAGTTCCGAACGAACACCGCCAGACGATCGCTCTTCGCGACGTCATCAAATCGAAGAAGTTCGAATCTTCGACGTCGAAACTCACCATAGCTCTCGGCAAAACGATCGACGGGTTGAACTACGTCGCCGATCTCGCGAAAATGCCGCATTTGCTCATCGCCGGTGCGACCGGCGCAGGTAAATCGGTCGGCGTAAATTCGCTGGTCGTTTCGATACTTTATAAGGCGAAACCGGACGAAGTTAAATTTATAATGGTCGATCCGAAACGGCTCGAACTCGGCCTTTACGAAGACATTCCGCATCTGGCGACGCCGATCATCAAAGATCCGAAACGCGCCGCGACCGCGCTGAAATGGGCGGTGTCGGAAATGGAACGGCGGTACAAAGATCTGGCCGGTTACGGCGTCCGCAACATTGACGGATACAACACCGAAGCGGAACGCCGCAACAAGCTGAAGAGGTGGGACGACGAAGGGAACCCGCACCGGAAGCTGCCGTACATCGTTATTATTATAGATGAACTTGCCGACCTGATGATGGTGTCGGGCAAAGAGGTCGAAGAATCGATAACGCGGCTGGCGCAGATGGCTCGTGCCGTCGGCATACACCTCGTGCTCGCGACGCAGCGTCCGTCCGCGGACGTCATTACCGGATTGATCAAAGCAAACTTTCCGGCACGCATCGCGTTCCGCGTTTCTTCAAAGGTGGATTCCCGTGTGATCATCGACGGCAACGGAGCAGAAAGTTTGCTCGGTCGGGGCGATATGCTGTTCCTGCCGCCCGCGAGTTCGCAGGTCGTCCGCATTCACGGCGCCTACGTCGATGAAAAAGAGATCGAAAAGATCGTCGGTCACATCAAAAAACAAGGTTCGCCGGAATACGACACGACCATCACAAAGACCGAAGAGGAACTTGACGATTCGGGCGATCTGCCGGGCCGTCGCGATCCACTTTTCTTCGATGCTCTGAAATGCGTCGTGAATGCAAAACGCGGTTCCACATCGCTGCTTCAGCGTCATTTGCGGATCGGTTACGGCCGCGCCGCGGCGATACTCGACGCTATGGTCAGAGAAGGCTATATCGGCGACATGGACGGTAGTTCGCGTGCCCGTCCGGTGCTGCAAAAAGCGTACGACGACCTTCAGGATCTGGAGGAAATGCAGGGCTGAGAATTTTCCACACAATCTGTGGAAATCCGCCCTAATTCGGCCATGTTACGGAATTCAAACCTTTGTAACATCGACACTTTTAGCATTTTGCACACGTTGAATGCAGAAAAATTTTTGCTTCCTTCGACTGGACGAAGAGTTTCTTTTGGTCTAAAATCTTTCCGCCGATAGTTCATAAAATAATTCAAAAAACAGGAGCGGGATCGTTCGTTTTCTGCGCGCGGTCTTGCTCACGATACACGAATGCTTCGATACGCAGCGTTGCTTTTTATAATGACCGCGATCGCCTGCGGCGGCAGTGCAGATGCTCCGGTTTTCGTCGGAAATGCCGTGGCGCATCCGGCATCGTCGGGATCGGTAGAGAAACGAACTCAGAATGTGGTGAATATAAATACCGCCACCGCCGAAGAGCTTCAGCGGCTGCCGCACATCGGTGAAAAAAAGGCCGCCGCAATAATTGAATATCGCGAACGCCGCGGCGGATTTCGCCGGGCCGAGGAGCTAATGCTTGTTGACGGCATCAGCGACAAAAGGTTCCGCGCACTGCGGCCGCTGATCACGGTCGAATGATCCATCATGACTCCTGCCGAAAATAGTTCCGCCGGTCAACCTCTGCTGTATGCGTTCGCGGCATTCGCGGGCGGCATCGCCGTCGCCGGATACATTCATCTGTTCGGATGGATCGCTATTTTTGCGAGTTCGCTTTTATCTGCGTTCGTCTTTCGAAAGCGGCCGTTTGCGTTCGCGTTGGTGATGGTTTTGTTCGTTTCGCTAGGCGCCGTCTGTTTCGATCTATCGACGGATAAGCCGAATGACAGGACGCTGCGGACGATGCTGGATAACGGCAGGATCGCGGCTGACTTTGCAGTCGAATACGAGGGCATCGTCGCTTCGCTGCCGGATGTTTCGCAGGACGCGGTCGTCATCGACCTGGATGTGGAACGATTCATGAATGCCGGCGAAACGCACGAAATATCGGGGCGATTGAGGCTCTTCGTCCGGCTCGATTCAGCCGAAGCGGCCGCCGATATGGAACGCCTCGCCCTAACCGGCGGCAGCCGAATTCGCGTGAACTGCTCCGCCGACAGAAGCGGCCGTTTTCTTGATCCGGGCGTTCTGCCGCGTGATGTTTTGCTCGCGAGGCAGGGCATCGACGCGGTCGCGAACGTGAAAAGCCCGCTGCTGATCGAAAAGCTCGACGCGGCCGGATTCTCGCCGTTCGACGGCGTGCTCGCCGCGCGTCAATGGACTATCAGAGAATTCCGAAGGCTTTTCGATGACGAAACGGCCGGAGTTTTAGTCGCGTCGCTGCTCGGAAACAAACAATTCCTCGATCGGCAAACTGCCGAAATTTTCCGCGACGGCGGCACATTTCACGTGCTTGTTATCTCCGGTTTGCACATAACGTTCATCGGCGCGCTATTGCTGTTTTTCGTGCGGATGTTTACCGGCCGGCGAATGGCTCAGTTCGTCGTCTCGGCAACGCTGTTGTGGACATATTCGATCGCCGTCGGTGCGGGCTCGCCGGTTATCCGCGCGGTCGTGATGTTCACGATATTTTTGTTCGGGTACGCGGTCTATCGGACGGGTTCGTTGACGAATACGCTCGGCGCATGCGGGCTTGTCCTGCTCGCATGGCGGCCGAACGATCTTTTTGATCCGTCGTTCCAGCTAACGATGGTCAGCGTCGGTGCGATCGTAGCGGCAGCATTTCCGCTGATCGAAAAGCTGCGTGCCGTCGGAAAATGGACGCCGTCTGCAGCGACGCCCTTGCCGCCGAATGTGCCGAATTGGCTCAGGCGTTTCGCCGAGATGCTTTACTGGAACGAGGACGCATGGCGTGCCGAAAGCCGGCGTCACATTTGGTCAGCGAATATTGCAAAGCGGCCGTATCTTTCATTGCAAGGCGAGGTCCGTAACGCCGCGCGATATGTTTTCGAAGGCATCGTGGTTTCCGCGATCGTGCAGGCTTTTATGCTGCCGCTGCTGATCTATTATTTTCATCGCGTACCGCTCGGTTCCGTGGTTCTGAATATTTGGGTCGGTGTTGTTCTTGCGGCGGAAAGCTTTGCGGCGGCTGCGGCGGTTGTTATGGCTCAGGTAAGTCCGCATTTCGCCGCGCCGTTCGTATGGCTTGCGGAAACGTCGAACTGGCTTTTGACCGCGGCCCAACAGTGGTTCATCGATCTCGGTTTCGGCAGCCTGCGCATTCCGATATACGGCGAATTCCGGGCCGCGTACCTGCTTTATTTCGTGCCGATACTTGCCGCGGCCATTCTGCTCGCACGGTGGCAGCCGTTCGCTTTGAAACAGCAAGATCGCAAGCCGCTTTACCTGAGCGTAGCCGTGATCTGCGTGTTCGCGGCTGTGCTCGTTTTCCATCCGTTCTCGGAGCCGAAACCGGACGGCCGCTTGCACGTTACTTTTCTGGACGTTGGCCAGGGCGACGCGGCCTTCATCGTGTTCCCGAACGGCGAAACAATGCTGGTTGACGGCGGCGGCCGTATCGACCTCAGCAGCGGCGAAAACGCGTTCGAACCGGACATTCCGCGGATCGGCGAAATGGTCGTGTCGGAGTATCTGTGGGAACTTGGCTATTCGCGGGTCGATCACATCGCGGCGTCGCATCCGGACGTCGATCACGTTCAGGGACTTGAGGACATCGCGCGAAATTTTCACGTCCGCGATCTTTTATTCGCCGCGGCCGAAGCAAACGACGATGATATGAATCGCCTTTTTGCAGAAGCAGATGAACGCGGTATCGAACGCGTCGAGCTCACGGCCGGCGATACGTTCGAGATCGGCGGAGCGGCGATCGAGGTTCTGGGTCCACCCGCCGGAGCGGATCTTTCGGACAACGATTCGTCGCTCGTGTTCCGGCTTTCGTTCAATGGCGTCACGTTCCTTTTCACCGGCGACATCGAACGCACCGCCGAAGAAATGCTCGTGAATGCCGGTGCGGAGCTGAAAGCGAACGTCATCAAAGTTCCGCATCACGGAAGCCGCACGTCTTCGTCGCAAAACTTTGTCGATGCCGTAAATGCTGCATTTGCAGTGATATCGGTCGGGCGTCGGTCGATGTTCGGCCACCCGCACAAAGAGGTTGTTGACCGGTGGAACGATGCCGGAGCAAAGCTTATCAAAACCGGAGAATCGGGTGCCGTTACGTTCGTTGTCGATGACGGCGGACGAGTTTCGCTAAAAAGCTTTGCAGAGAAATAATGCCCGAAGTGTGATCGTTCACTCCTCCGGGCGTTTCTTCAATTGTCCTGTATGTAGTGATAGTAAAACAGCAAAACCACAATGTCAAGCGTTTTTTAATGTTTTACATTAACTTTTTTGTTTAAACCTTAGTGTTTGAAGTGGCGAATGCCCGTAAACGCCATTACGATGCCGTGTTCATTGGCTGCGGCGATCGAATCTTCGTCCTTTATCGAACCGCCCGGCTGAATGATTGCACCGATCCCCATCTTTGCGGCTTCGTCCACATTATCGCGGAACGGAAAGAACGCGTCAGATGCGAGTGCGGCTCCCTTTATCGGCAGCTCGAAGCGTTCGGCCCGCATCGCGGCGATGCGAACGGAATCGACGCGGTTCATTTGACCGGAGCCGACGCCGAGCGTCTGTGACGCGTTCGCGATGACGATAGCGTTCGATTTTACGTTCTTACAAACCTTCCACGCGAAAAGCATCGCCCGAACGTCGTCGTCGGTCGGCTGTTTTTCGCTGACGATCTTCAGGTCGCTGGCGGCAATGCGGTATGTGTCGAGGTCCTGAACCAGAAATCCGCCCGAGATCTGTTTGAATTCGAGCCTTTCGTCGTCCGCAGACGGGTTATCGACGCGAAGAACCCGCAGATTCTTTTTCGCTTTGAATATCTCGAGCGCGTCGTCGTCAAGATCCGGTGCAAGCACGACCTCGGTGAAAACTTCGTTGACGGCGGCCGCGGTTGCCGCATCGACCTTTTGATTGAACGCGACGATGCCGCCGAATGCCGAAACCGGATCGGTCGAAAGGGCACGTTTGTATGCTTCCAGATTGGTCGTGCCGGTTCCGACGCCCGAAGGATTTGTGTGTTTGATTATCGCGACGGCCAGTTCGTCAAACGCTTGGACGATGTTCCACGCGGCTTCGGCATCGACGTAGTTATTGAACGACATCTCCTTTCCGTGAAGCTGTTCGGCGCCGGCAATGCCGGTTTCGTCGGTCAAATAAAGTGCGGCACGCTGATGCGGATTTTCGCCGTAACGAAGATCGGTGGATTTTTCCAGTGAAATATCGATAAAATCATCGAGCCCGTTTTCGTCCGCGGCCGCGCTGCCTTCAAATTCTTCGCGTTCGATGAAGATCAGATCGCCAAGCGGATTAAGCGGTTCGAGCCGTTCGAGTTCGTCCTCGCCAAGCTGTTTTGAAAGATATGACGAAATGGCCAGGTCGTAACTCGCCGTTCGCGTATAGGACAACACGGCCAGGCGGCGGCGTGTTTCGAGTGAAAGCGAGGCGTCGTTCGCGGACATTTCTTCGATTATCTCATCGTAAAGCCGCGGGTCGGTCACGACCGCGACATCACGGTAGTTTTTCGACGCCGAGCGGATCATCGCCGGCCCGCCGATGTCGATGTTCTCTACCGCTTCTTCGAGCGTAACGCCTTCTTTTGCTATGGTTTCCTCGAACGGATAAAGATTCACGACGATCATATCTATCGGTTCGATATCGTGTTCCATCATCGACGCGACGTGTTCGACGTTGTCGCGAAGCGCGAGGAACGCGCCGTGAATCTTCGGATGAAGCGTTTTAACACGGCCGTCCATCATCTCCGGAAATCCGGTGACTTCGGAAACCTCGGTTACGGAAATTCCGTTCTCGGCCAGCGTTCGTGCGGTGCCGCCCGTCGAAATTATGGTAACGCCGAATTTTTCGAGCTGTTTTGCGAAATCGACGGCGCCGGTCTTATCGGAAAGACTGATCAATGCTCTGTTTATTTTGCGAAGCTGTGTCATAAAAGTTTAAGTACTTAGGATCTTA
>CBFGSN010000121.1:0-7818 GCA_965651435.1 uncultured bacterium
GTTCCCACCCGCAGACGAGACGCAATCCGCGGATCGTACCGCGTATGCCTAACAAACCGGTAGCGATAAGATAGAAGTAAAAGAGACCTTCATTAAAATTCATCGCAACTCCGAATACGGTTCAATTATATCGCTTTAGTCAATACACACTCACGAAACGCCCGATTCGAGCAGCGTTAGCGTTGCGTTATTGGCGTTGAGTTCGGCTTTTAAGCCGAGCGGCATCGTGAATTGATCGCGGATGTGGCCGAACGAAAGCCCGTAAACGACGGGAATTCCGAGGTCGCCGAGGCGGTCTTTTATTACGTCGATCAGCGACTGTGACTTGTCGTCTTTTCTTTCACAGCCCGAAAAAATTCCGCACGCGATGCCGGCGCATTCGCGCAAGTTCACCGCCTGGCGAAGCTGGGTGAGCATACGGTCGATTCGGTACGGAGCCTCGCCGACGTCTTCGATAAAGAGTATGCTGCCTTTCGTTTTTTCGAGAGCGAAAGGCGTTCCGGACATTGCCGCGATCAGCGATAGATTTCCGCCGATGAGTTTTCCGCGTACCGTTCCTTTCGTGACGGTTTCGGTTTTGTAAACGCTGTTTTCGTTCGCGGCATTGTCGGGCGATATCTCGATCTTGTGCGGAACCTGCGGCGTCATCAGGACATTTACGACATTTGTTTTCGTGTAATCGCTGAACGTTGATGCGGCGGCGGGGCCGTGAAACGTGACGACGCCGGTTTTTTGATGGAGCGAAATAAGCAGGGCGGTTATGTCCGAATATCCGATGAAAACTTTCGGATTCTTTTTGATCAAACGAAAATCGATCGATGGCAAGTAACGCGTCGCACCGTAGCCGCCGCGGATGCACCAGATGCCGTTGACATCTTTGTCGGCAAAAGCTTCGTGCAGATCAGCGAGCCTTTCGGCATCGGTTCCGGCGAGAAATCCGTTCAGTTTCCGCGCCGAACGACCGAGTTTAACTTTCAACCCGAGTTCAGTCATATTCGCGATCGCGGCGTCGATGCGCTCGGGTTCAATGCCGCTCGACGGCGAAATAAGCGCGACTGTGTCGCCGGGCTGAAGTCGTTTCGGTTTTATCATTCTTTTGGCGGCGGAACGTGAGGCCGATGCCATCGCGGACGAGGCAGTGAGCGGAACGGCAGCAATTCCTTTAAGCAGATCGCGTCGGTTCATTGATGTATGATAACAGAAAAACAAGGTGCAGTTGACCCTTCAACTATCCGGTCCGTAGCACCGACAACGGGCGTCAGAAAATGGGATCTACGCTTTTAATAATTTGTCGTATTCGGCATGATCGCCGATCCAGAACCAAAGAATTCCTTGCTGGACTTCCTTTCCTAAAGCCCGATAGTTACGTCCGACACGAACAGACCAAAGCAGCTTATTTTTTCCAACCTTTTTGAAATGTTACGACGGATGTGCTGGATCGAGCTTGAGTAAACGGTAATTTTTATCGGCAAGTTTTCTTACATTCTGCGGCAAATGCCAATAGTGCACCCAAAAACGCGGCAACGTAAGATGCTTCATATCTCTTTGGAGAGTCCGGCGAGATATTCTTCTTCAACTTCGGCCAGCAACTCGTCCAATTTTCCGGATTCGAGATCGTCAGCGATCTGCTCGTCCCATATGCGGGCGTGATAGTCTTCGATCCACTTCATCAATGCGGCAATCTGTTCGGCCGGCAGTTCTTTGATAGCGGCTTCTATTTCATTAATGCTCATACCCGAATATTATGGCAGCTTTGTTATGTCGTCAAATTTTTAATGACGGCGTCCGCGTTCCATTATACAACTTCCCATGCACCGGGAGTTTTCAGAAGTTTACTCATCATCGATGCATGTACGGCGTGGCCGCTTTTTTCGGCTGTTATCTTTCCTTTAAGCGGCATACCCAAAAGCGCGAAATCGCCGATGATGTCGAGAATCTTATGGCGGACAAATTCGTCGTCGAACCTGAGCGGGTTTTTGTTAAGCATTCCGTCGGGCGTAAGCACGATAGCGTTGTCGAGCGATCCGCCGAGCGCGAGGTTTGCCTTTCGCAGCATTTCTATTTCGTGCGTAAAACCAAAAGTGCGTGCCGACGCGATCTCGCGGCCGAACGAACCATTCTCGAAAACGAAGTGGAACTTTTGCCGGTTGATGTACGGATGCGGAAAATCGATCACGCATTCGATCTCGTATTCGTCAGATGGTTCGACGGACATTTTGCGGTCGCCGTCGGCGAATTCAACCTTCTTGAGGACGCGAAAATACCTTCGCTCGGCGGCCTGTTCTGTTTTTCCGGCGGTTCGCAGAAGCTCGATCCAATTTTCGCTTGAACCGTCGAGTATCGGGATCTCGATGTTATCCAACTCAATAAAGCAATTATCGATGCCCGCTCCGCGAAGCGCCGACAAAAGATGCTCACACGTCGATAACAGAACACCGCGCCGCATCAGCGTCGTTGCGTAGCTGCAATGCGAAATATATTCGGCGGACGCCGGGATCTCGAAATTATCGAGGTCGGTGCGCACGAAAACATAGCCCGTGTTTTCCGGTGCGGGTTTGAGGGTGAGCGTGACATCGACGCCGGTATGAAGGCCGACGCCTTTGGTTCCGACAGTTTTTGCGATAGTGGTCTGGTTCATAGGCCGCAGTCGTTTATTACAAACTTCGTGCCCGTCTCAAAACCTGTTAAAACAGTGAGATCGCCGCCTGATCTGTTGCATCTACGCCACAATGCCGTTGCAGAATTTACTAAAACCGAATTAAACATTACAATTCAGAATAGGTATGGCAATTCAAACCGCCGGCCAAAAGGCCGCACGTGCAACAAAGATAAAGATAGAGAACCAGGCGACGTTTTCCTTGCCAAAGGGAACCGAGGAACACATTCAGAAAGTATTGGACTTTTTGCCGATCGAGCAGCTTCGCGGACTGGAAAGAGCAAAGCTCGTTGATTTCATAAACGATCCGCGTCTAAAAAATCTGGATGTCCCGATGAAGGGCGATCTGCCGGGGCTTTATCATCCGCGTGCGGGCAATGCCGGTGCGTGGATGGAGATCTCGATGGGCGCTCTTCTTCAGCCGACCGAAGGTTTTGCGAAAAAATGGATGGCCAAAACATCGTTCAAACCGAATCTCGCCGGGTTGATATTCTCGCTCGTCGGCCAGCATTATTTTTTGACGTTCAAACATTCGGTAAAGAAACAGAACTTGGAACCGCAGATCAGGCAATACGCCGAAAAAAATCTGCGGGCATGGAACGCAAAACAGAACGAGAACAGCATTCGCGCAAAGATCTTCAAACCGCTTCGCCCGACCATCGAACGCTGGGCGAAATGGCTGAATAAAAAGGCTGCCGCGCAAAAGCGGTAGAAATACGACAGTCCGGATATAAAGGCATCGTCGGAATTTCCGACGAGTTGTACCGCCGCATCCGGTCGTCAAACTCTGACCACACATAACAAGAAGACCTATGAACTATTGGCTGGTTAAACAGGAACCTGAGGCGTATTCGTTCGACGATCTGGTCAAGGAAAGCGTTACGGATTGGACCGGAGTCCGTAATTTTCAGGCGCGCAACAATCTAAAGGCGATGAAGAAAGGGGACAAGGTCCTTTTCTATCATTCGGTTTCGGAGAAATCGGTTGTCGGAACGGCGACCGTTTCGAAAACTGCGTTCCCCGATCCGACCGACGAAAAATGGATCGCGGTCGAAATAAAAGCCGGCAAGAAATTGAAAAAGCCGGTCACACTCGATGCGATAAAAGGAAATCTGGCATTGGCGAATATCGCGCTGGTGCGGCAATCGCGGCTGTCGGTTCTGCCGCTTACGAAAGACGAATACGAAGAGATCGTCAGCATGTCCAAATAAAAAAATGCTAAAAGAAGCTGTTGCGTTTTACCACGAATTGCTCGCCGACACGAAGCTCGCGGATGATTCTGTCAAGATGCTTGACGAAGGCCTTGCGGGTTCGAAGTTGATATTCGGCGGACGCCGCCTTGTTCCGTATCTGCGCCCGCATTTTGTCACGGAAACCGATTGGGCCGAAGTCGTAAAGACATGTGAAACCGTCTGGAGCGCGCTTCAGAAGGTAAAAGAAGCGGCGGTCAAAGACGACGCTTTGCTCGATGAATTGGGGTTTTCGGGCATCGAAAGCGAACTGATAAAGATCGATCCGGGATATTCGCAGGTTTCGGCGACGGCCCGGCTCGATTCATTTCTGACCGACGATGCGTACAGCTACGTCGAACTCAATGGCGAAAGTCCCGCCGGCATTGCCTATGCAGATTCGGCGACGAACATTTTTCTGTCGCTGCCGGTGATGAAGAAATTTACCGAACGATATAACGTCCGCGGATTCAGCGGCCGTCCGAAAATGCTCGATGTCCTGCTCGCGTGTTATGACGAATTTCTAGGTAAACCGCACACGGAAAAGCCCGTCATCGCGATCGTCGATCTGAAAGGTTTGCCGACGCAGGCGGAGTTCGAACTTTTTCAGGAATATTTCGAAGGCCAAGGCTATCGCGCCGTAATATGTTCGCCGGATGAGCTCGAATTCGACAACGGCCGGCTCTATTTCGGCAGCGTCGCTATCGATATTGTTTACAAACGGCTTTTGGTCAATGAGTATCTGCCGATAATGGCGGAATATCCGGCGCTCGTCGATGCGTATCGCGACCGGGCCATTTGTATGGTCAATAGTTTTCGAGGAAAGCTTGTTCATAAAAAAGCTATCTTTGCGATACTAACGAATGAGAAATACGAGCATTTGTTCAGCGGAGCCGAACTCACGGCCATCAAAGAGCACGTGCCGTGGACGCGTCTCTTCCGTGATGAAAGGACGTTCAACGGCGGCGACGAGATCGATCTGATCGATTGGACGCGGCAGAACGCGCACAAGCTGGTGCTAAAGCCGAACGACGATTACGGAGGCCACGGAATTTACATCGGCTGGAGCCTGAGCGAAAGCGAATGGAACACGGCGATAGAAACGGCACTCGATAAAGGCGGCTATCTCGTCCAGGAACGCGTCAGCACGGCAAAGGAAATGTTCCCGATGATAATGGACGATCTCGGACATTGGATAATGACCGAGCAACTCGTCGATCTCGACCCGCTCTTGTTCAACGGCATCGTCGGTTCCGCGTTCACGCGGCTGTCCTCGACGGAGCTCGCGAACGTCTCGTCGGGCGGCGGTATGGTTCCCACATTTATAATTAGCGAAAAATAACTAAATGAAACAAACAAAAAAGATCCTCATAACGGCGGCATTTTTCCTTACGGCCGCATTATTTGCTTTCGTTGGTGAATCGCACGCGGCGGCGGACGAACTTTTTACCATAAAGACACAGCCGAAAGCCGCCGTCGGTGCCGAACGTTCTTCGGCGGCGTCGGTTCGCGAAAGCGTGATCGAAATGAATCTGGATGCCGCTCAGCTTTCAAAGAAGGACGCGTTTGATGTTACGGTCTTCGATTCGAAAAGCTACAAAGCGGTCGGTTCGGCCGAGGTTCGGGCGATCGACGACATAACCTGGCGTGGAAAGATCGTTGCCGATAAATTTTCGGGCGATGTCTTTTTTACGGTTCGAAAAGGTTATGTCGCTGGAATGATCTACACTCCCAATGCGGTTTATGAGATCGTCGCGAAAGGGGATCGGCAGTATTTGGTCCAGCTCGATCAGTCGCTGTTTCCGGAATGCTACGGCGATCTGAAAGGCAATGAACCGTCTGTCCGCGACAATATTTCACCCGAAGGCGGACTTGATTCCGGCGATGTTATCGATGTGATGGTGGTTTATTCGACCGCGGTCAAAAACAGCGTCGGCGGCGACGCTCAGGCACAGGCGCTCGCTCAGGCGGCGATCGATTCCGCGAATACAGCCTACCTCAACAGCAAGATCCGGCAGCGTTTGCGGCTCGTGCATTCCGAAGAATTCGCCTATACCGAAACATCGAGCGCAAGCACCGATCTGAGCAATCTTCGAGCAAATTCAGGTATTGCGACGCTGCGAAATACCTACAACGCCGACCTTGTTTCCATGATAAGCGAATCCGTGGGCGTTTGCGGTATCGGTTATCTGCTTAATACGACAAACGGAAGCCCTTCGAACGGATTTTCGGTTACGGTTAGAAGCTGCGCGGTTGGAAATCTTAGCTTTGCTCACGAACTCGGCCACAATATGGGAAGCCAGCATAATCCCGAGAATGGTTCGGGGCCGATATTCAACTACAGCTACGGCCATTATGTGAATAGGGTCTTTAGAACCGTGATGTCCTACGCGGATCCGTGCCTCAACGGATGCACTCGTGTCGCCTACTTTTCAAATCCGATGGTAAATTATCTCGATAATCCGACCGGGATCGACCGCCAACGCGATAACGTTCGTTCTCTGGAGCAAACCGCGGACATTGTGGCTCGTTACCGCTACAGTGGAAAAAGCATAACGCTCGGCAGCCTGAACGAACGCGAAATGGTTCCGCGCAATATTTCGCGGACGATAAATTGGTCGTCCGACGGTGTCGGCGGCAACGTCCGCATCGAACTATCGCGCGATGAAAGCACGAACTGGGAAACGCTGATAGATTCCACGCCGAATGACGGTTCGGCGGTCATAAATATTTACGGCCGTCCGACGCGACGCGCTCGGCTGCGAGTTGTGAGCCTTGATGACGCTTTTGTGCGGGATTCAAGCATCAAGAATTTTGTCATTAAATGAAGATAGAAAGAGAAACGCGCCTTGCCCGGCTCACCGCCGAATTCGAAACGCTTGAGGCAAAGCTAAAACTCGGCGGCGGCCCGGAAAAGGTCGAAAAGACACACAAACAGGGAAAGCTCACGGCCCGCGAACGCATCGAGCTTCTTCTGGATGCCGATTCATATTCGCAGGAGATTGGGTTGCTTGTCGCGTACGATCAATATGACGGCAAGGCACCCGCCGCCGCGGTCGTAACCGTCGTCGGAATGATCGAAGGCCGCGAATGTGTTGTCATCGCAAATGACGCGACGATCAAAGCCGGTGCGTGGTATCCCGAAACCATTAAAAAGATCCTTCGTGCACAGGAGATCGCGATGCGAAACCGCGTTCCGATCGTGTATTTGGTCGATTCCGCGGGCGTGAATCTGCCGTATCAGGGCGGCGTGTTTCCGGGCCAATACGGAGCCGCGCGCATTTTTTATTACAATTCGATAATGCGGCGTTATCTGAAGGTGCCGCAAATATCGGCCGTGATGGGAATGTGCGTCGCGGGCGGAGCTTATCTGCCGGCTCTGTCGGACGTTATCCTGATGGTCGAAGGAACGTCGTTCATGGGCCTGGGCGGAGCGAACCTGGTAAAAGGCGCGACCGGCCAGACGATCGACAACGAAACGCTCGGCGGTGCGATGACACACAACGCTATCTCGGGCGTTGCCCATTACCGAACGAAAGACGACAAGGAATGCCTGGAAAAGATTCGCGCTTTGATATCCGATCTTCCCGAAAAGTTCGGAGTTCCGGCGTCTGCCGGCATCGATCAGCAAGATTCGTCCGATTCAAAACTCTACGACATTCTTCCCGACGACCATCGTGCGCCCTACGATATGCATGCCGTTCTGGATACGTTCTTGGATGCGGGCGGTATCGAAGAATTCCAGGCGGATTTTGCAAAGGAGATGATCTGTGGCACGGCGCGGATCGGCGGGATGCTCGTCGGGGTGATAGCAAATTCACGCGGAATGTCGAAAGGCAAACCGGGAAGTCCGCCGCGTTTCGGCGGCATCGTTTATACCGAATCCGCCGAAAAGACCGCGTATTTTATTGATTACTGCGACCGAAATTCGAC
>CBFGSN010000122.1:0-7797 GCA_965651435.1 uncultured bacterium
CTGCGTTACGATCCGGGCAAGCGCATCGCCGTGCTGTATCGAACGAACGCCCAATCGCGTGTGTTCGAAGAAGCACTGCGGCGGTACCGCATCGGCTACAACATCGTCGGCGGATTTTCATTCTATGAACGTGCCGAGATCAAGGACGTCATTTCATACATCAAACTCGTGCTGAATCCGTTCGACGATATCGCGCTGCTTCGCGTGATAAACAATCCGCCGCGCGGCATCGGCAAAACGACGATCGATGAGCTTCAGCGCCATGCTCGTTCCGCAGGGATCTCGGTTTGGGAAACGGTCTGCGCCGTGCTCGATAACGAGATCGAAGAACCCGTAAACCTGTCCACGCGTGCCCGAAGCGCGTTGAAGGCATTCAAATTTACCATCGAAAAGCTTCAGAAAGGCTCGGAAAAAGCGGCTTCGTCCGAACGTCCGGTCTCTGAGGTCGTGACGGCCGTCATCGAAGATTCGGGCTATGCGGCGATGCTTCGCACGGAAAACTCTGAGGAAGCGGAAGCGCGGCTCGAAAACCTCGAGGAACTCGTCAATGCGGCGGCCGATTATGACCGTTCGGAAGAAGACGGCCTGCGCGAATTTTTGGATCATTCGGCGCTGACGGCCGACACGGACAAATACGACGCGAATGCCGCGGTGACGCTGATGACGATACATTCGGCAAAAGGCCTGGAATTTCCGGTCGTGTTCATCGCCGGTTGGGAAGACGGCATATTTCCGCATTCGCGAAGCCTGAATGATCCGAAAGAGCTCGAAGAAGAACGGCGGCTCGCGTACGTTGCCATCACACGTGCCGAAGAGGTTTTATACCTGACGCATTCGATGCGGCGGCGTGCATACGGCGAATATCTGGCGTCCGAACCGTCGCAGTTCCTGAATGAACTTCCGCTTGAGCTGATCGAAGACCTTTCGCGCGGCAGTTCATGGCTTTCGTACAAACAGAACTCGCGTTCGTCCGACAGTTCGTACGCCGTTTCGGCTCTTCGCGGAGAGAACGAACCGAAGAAGCCGCGTAACGTTTACACCGGCAAAACCTACAACAGCACCGACGCCATTGCTGAATTTTTCAACAGCCGCGGGATGAACAAACCCGCCGAACCGAAACGCGAACCGCGTCCGACCGGTTTCGAAAAGCTTCGGGCCGCATCGAGCGGAAAGCCGGCCGCATCGTCGAAAGGTGTCGCGACGACGGGCGGCGGATTTATGCCCGGTTCGCACGTGCGTCATGCCAAATACGGCAAAGGCCTCGTGCTTCGCCGCGAAGGCACCGGCGACAACGTAAAACTCACGATAAGCTTTCCCGGATTCGGGCAGAAGAAACTCATCGAAAAATTTGCAAATTTGCAAAATGCAGACTAGTATCTCGTCTAAGAATAGGAACCAAAAGTAAAATTATGAAAAACAAGCTCACATTTTTTATCGCTGCGCCTATTTTGCTGTCAGTAACGCTTGGCTGCAGCATGCTCAACCCTTTTTCCGGTTCGAAGGAATCTCCGTCGAGCTCATCAAATTCGCGAACAAGCGACGGCGGCGGAAGTTCGGACGAATCCGCAGGTATCGAGAAGGTCGGCATTCCGGAATGCGACGAAGTTATCGATATGCTCACTAAAGAAATGGAATCGCCGGACGACGGCTATATCAGCCGCGCGATCAAACAGACCGTTTATAACTCGATCCGCGAAAGCCTGAGAAAGAGCATCGAAGAAGGAAAGAACGACCCGAAAGAGCTCGCGAAGAAATGCTCGGAGTTTAAGGAAAACCTGATTCGCGAAAAGGCGAAACAGGACGAAAAAGAAGCCGCAAAAGAATAGACGGCACTTCAAATTTCGTATGATAACCGGCTCGGGGTGTTTTGCCCCGGGCCTTTATTGTTCTTGATCGACTCCGTTTTCCTTCGCCCAGGCCTCTGCTTTTCGTGTCCACTGCGACGACGGGAACGTCCGGTTCAACAGCTCACGAGCCATCTTCATCTTTTCGTTGTCGCCGCCGCATCCGTATCTACTCCATGTATTCGAAACGAACGCATAGTAAAGCATTTCCGCGAGACGTTCGTCCGTATTTCCACTCCGGACGAGTTCGAACGTGCGTTCCGCAAAGTACGCGGGTGCGTCGCCGAGTTTGCGGATCTTGTCGTTTTCAGCGGCAGACGTTTGGATCTGTTGCGGCGAGAGAAAATCCGGCTTTTTCAGTGAGCTTCGCGGATAGCTTTGGTTCGCGTCTTCGTCCCAATACTGATCGTATTGTTCGCACCACCAGTTGCCCGCCGAATAATCTTCGTATTCGTTTCGCAGATTTCCGAGTCCCGGTTCCAGATACGGACTGAACATCGGATCGGTCATCAGGAAATATAACGCGGCCATCCGCCGTTCGGAAGCAGAATTCGCATCAACGATCGGGTCGATCTTTGGCCGAAGGTCCCGCATTGCCGCAATTACGCCCGGGGCCGAGCGGTTTATCAGGTCCGGGTCATCGAGCAGCAGCGCGCGTGTGAAAGCCGCTATCGCGACTTTTTCTTTCAAATAATCGGGAAGCACCGCCGAACTCTGCAGGTCGATCAGAACCGAGGTCGGGAAGTGCTGATTTATTTCTTCGAGTGTGCGTTCGCTGATGAAAAGCCTGTCTTGCCAAAGTCTTTCGGGAGCGAACTCCTGATCGATTCGGCGGTTGAACGCTTCGCGGTCGTCGCCGTCATATTCCGGGTTGTAATATTTCTTTTGCTCGGCAATGATCGCGTCGATCGACCCGCTCATATAATCGTAATCAAAGGCGAACGGTTTGCGGAGCGAATACCGCAGATATTCGTCCATCGACGAGTTTATTTTCTGCCGAAGTTCCATAAAATGATTAACGGTCGATATCGGCAGGCCGTCGGCAGATGCAAGTATGCGGTCGAGGTGAACGCGTGCCTTTTCTTTCTCTCCTCTGTCAATGTAAAGCGATGCCAGATGATACGCGACCGTCGGATATGCGGGCGACGATCCGCTCATTCGCTCGGCGGCTTCGATAAGTTCGGCGACGCCGTTCGAATTTGCCTTCGCTTTCGCGATCGCCGTCATCAGCCAAAGATCTGAACGCGAGGCGCGGAACATTTCCAGCGCGTGTTCATACGATTCGTCACCGTCGAGCTGATACGTAAAAAGCCAATCGGTCAGTTCGTCCGCCCGCATGAATTGCGGAAGGACGGAGAGTGTCGTATCGCTGTCACCGTAATATGAGACATAATTTTCGTCGTCTTCGCTCGCGTCTGAAAATCGGGATGCATAAGCCGATGAGCGGGCAAGTTTGACGCTCTCTTTCTCTTTGTCGGTGAGCGGTTGTCCGGCTGCCGAGGCTGCCGCGGCGATCGCTTCGTCGTCGGTCGCATCGGCCGGGACACTGAACCGCACGAGTTTCGAATATTCATCGATCCACAGCGAAAGGCTTAGAATGTTCGGATCGACCGGGCCGCCTTTTAGGTCGTTGCCGCGGTCGTCGTCACGGCCTTCGGCCTTGGCTTTTGCTTTGTCGATGGCCTCAAGTGTTTGAGCTTCGAATTTCGCTAACAGCCATGTGTAATCGATCAGATTTTGCCGAAGATCGCCACCGGAACCGGGCGTTACGATCAAACGTGCAAGTTCCTGCATACGCTGCTGCGGCCGTATGCGATAGGCGATAAGTCCGCGCATGCCTTCGACGGATTCTTTGTAAAGGCTGCTCTGCGATTCGAAGACCGCGAGGCGCGTTTCCGCTTCTTTGTATAACTCCTCGGCGCGGGCTTTGTCGCGAGTCATACTTGCCTGACGGATAAGCGTGCGTGCGACGAGATAGGCGGAAATGTCCTGCCACGGCGAATCGATATCGCCGGCGATGGCCAAAAAGCGCAACTTCGCGTCATTGTATTTCAGCGCGTAAAAAGCGGACGCCGCCTGCTGATACGCCCGGTCTTTCTGAAGCCAAACGGGTGCTCCGAGCGGAGCCGCATCGGGCATTTGTTGTCCCGAAGAACAGTTTTGAAAAACGATGTCCTGGCCTTCGACCCAATTTTTTACATTGGCGTCGGAAGCTCCGTTCTTTGCGACGCGGTCGGCGAGCGTTTCGGCCGCCGTTTCGAACGAATCCTGTGCGCAGTTAGGAAAGAAATAGTAACCGGACGCGCGTTCGGCAAAGATCTCCGGCAGCTCCTTTTCTTCGGTCATCACCTTCTTTCGTTCATCGAGATATTTTTTGACCGCCGCGTCCATATCGACGTTGCGGAAATCCTCATTCTTGAACGACGCGTTCCACACATCGACAAGATCTTTCTGCTCTTCGGCGTTGAAACCACCGCCATTTATGTAGCGGTACGCGGCAAAAAGCACGGCACGCGTCATGGTCGGTTTAACGATACCCAAGCGGCCGGCGGCGAAATTCTCATACGGATTTTCCGGTGCGCGGTTGTAACTGAATATCGGATAAAGTGCCGGTGCACCGCATGGACGTGCATTAATGAAAAGTATGCCGATTATCGCGGCTGCGAAAAGCGTTTTGAAAAGTATTCTCATTATTTGTATTGCCGGAACGGCCGGCTCCCCGCGAAAGAAGATCACGTTCAATATACAAGAAATCGCAGATAAATTGAATCTTTTGGGTCAAATGGCCGGTAAGGACGCGAGACTGCCGTCCCCCGAACGCTGAATTGGAATCCGCGCCGCCGCCGTGCTATATTCGGTAACTTGAACATCGAACCGGAACCGTCCTTTCTTGTTCGAAGAGAGGCACGAAACAGATCACAATGAGCGGTAAAGAAACGTGGAATTATTTTGCTGAGGCAGATCCGTATTACGCGGTCGCGACCTACGAAAAATTCAGGGACGAGAACGTCAACGACGATCGGCTCGACGAATTTTTCGCATCCGGACAGGCGTATGTCGATAAACTTTGGCGCGAGATCGAAAGCCTGAACGAAGGCGAGTTCCGGCCGCGGCGTTCGTTGGATTTCGGCTGCGGCGTCGGCCGTTTGGCGATCCCGATCGCGATGCGGAGTGAACAGGCTGTCGGTATGGACATCTCGCCGAAAATGATGGAGATCGCCGGCGAGAACGCGAAAGCCCGCAATGTTCACAACATAACTTTTGCCGAAAGCGGAGACACGCTGAAATTTCCCGGCGACGAAGGCTTTGATCTGATACATTCTTTTGTCGTGATCCAACACATTCCGTCAAGGCTTGGCGAAGACCTGATGCGGCAGATGATCGAGAATCTGAAGCCTGACGGCATCGGCGTTCTTCACGTCACATATAAGATCATCGGGTCGCGGATGTTCGATCTGTATATGAAATTTCCGCTGCTGTATAAACTTCGGTGCTTGGTGAAAGGGCGGGACAAGTTTCTGATACCGATGTATGATTACGATCTGAACCGCGTGTTCGGGCTGCTGCAGGAGAGCGGATGCTATAACTGCCGTGTCAGATTCACTGATCACGGCAGCAAAGGCGTTATGCTTATATTCAAGAAAACGGGCGAGATATTTGATTAGGCCCGGCGAAACGTTCGTTAAACGCTCATAATTTCCGCTTCTTTGTTTTTGGCGAGTTCGTCCACGCGCGAGATGAACGAATTCGTCAGTTTCTGAATTTCGTCCAATCCTTTCTTCTCGTCGTCCTCGGATATTTCCTTATCTTTTGCAAGTTTCTTTACGGCGTCGTTCGACGAATGACGGACGTTGCGGACAGCGACGCGGTGTTCTTCGGCGATCTCGCCGGCCTGTTTCGCAAGCTGTTTGCGGCGGTCTTCGTTAAGTGCCGGTATCGGCAGGCGGATGAGTTTTCCGTCATTCGACGGGTTCAGGCCGAGATTCGCGGCGGTGATCGCTTTTTCGACCGCGCCAAGCTGCGTCGCATCCCACGGCTGAACGGTCAGAAGCTGCGGTTCCGGTGCGGCGACCGAAGCCATTTGCGTGAGCGGCGTCGGGGTTCCGTAATAATCGACGACCACACCGTCAAGCAGGCCGACGCTGGCTCTGCCCGTACGGATGTTCGAAAGCTTTCGCTGAAGATCGTCGATAACGGCTTCCATCTTCGGTTTGGTTTCCTTTAATACGTTGTCGATACTCATTATTATTCCTCAAAAAATCTATTTTGCCTTTGCGGCCGAATCGCCGACGGTAACGATCGTTCCGACGCTCAGGTCGCCGCAGACGGCTTTCATTATGTTGCCGCCCTGCGTCATATTAAAGATCATTATCGGCAAATTATTATCCATGCACAAGGAGATCGCCGAAGCATCCATGACCTTCAGCCGTTTCTCCAGAACTTCCTGATACGTTATGCGATCGTATTTTTTGGCCGTCGGATCCAGTTTCGGATCTGCCGAATAGATGCCGTCAACCTTTGTCGCCTTGAAAATTACGTCGGCTTCGACCTCGAGCGCTCGAAGTGCGGCAGCCGAATCTGTCGTAAAATAAGGATTGCCGATACCCGCGGCAAAGATAACGACGCGGTCTTTTTCCAGATGCCGTATCGCACGGCGGCGGATGAAAGGTTCGGCAAGCTGCGGAATGTCGATCGCGGACATAACGCGCGTGAACATTCCGATCTTTTCGAATGCATCCTGCAGAACGACGGCGTTCATCACGGTCGCAAGCATTCCGATATAATCGGCGGCTCCGCGGTCCATATTTCCGGCGGATTTCGATACGCCGCGGAAAATATTGCCGCCGCCGACGACGATCGAAATTTCTACGCCGAGTTCGTGGACGGCTTTCACCTCTTCGGCAACTGCTTCGGCGACAGCCGTGTCAATGCCGTAACCTTGCTCACCCATAAGGGCTTCGCCCGAAAGTTTCAGAAGTATCCGTTTGTATGCAGGCTTCATTTTAATCATCGGCTGCCGTTATCGGCCAAAAGGTAATAGAGAAAAAGGGATGAGGCGGAAATTCCGCGGCTCACCCCTAATATGTTAACCGACCATTGACGCGACTTCGGCTGCGAAATCATCGACTTTCTTTTCGATGCCCTCGCCCATTTTATAACGGGTAAAGCGGCGAATGGTGATATTTTCCTTGATCGAACCGATCTTTTCCGCGACGAGTTCGCCGATGGTCTTGCTCGGATCTTTTACGAACGGCTGATCTACCAGAACGTTGTCTTCGTAGAATTTGTTCAAACGGCCTTCGATGATCTTGTTCAGCACATCTTCGGGTTTGTTCGCGTTCTTCGGATCGTTCTTGAGCTGATCCATCAGGATCTCGCGTTCTTTCTGAATATCGGCTTCCGGAACGTCGGAGCGGCTCGCGTAGCGCGGGTCGGATGCGGCGATATGCATCGCAACGTCCTTGATAAGCTGCTGAAATTCGTCGCCGCGTGCGACGAAATCGCTTTCGCAGTTGATCTCGACCAGTACGCCGACCTTTCCGCCCATGTGAATGTACGATCCGACAGCGCCTTCGGCCGTAACGCGGCCCGCTTTTTTACCGGCGGTCGCCATTCCTTTTTTGCGCAGGATCTCGATAGCGGCGGCTTCGTCGCCGTTCGCTTCGACAAGCGCGTTCTTGCAATCGACCATGCCGGCGCCGGTCTTTTCACGAATAGCTTTGATCAATGATGTTGTAATTTCTGCCATAATAACTCCAGTTTGAATAAATAAGATCTTGTAATAAGAGAAAAGCGCGGCCAGTTCGCGAAAAGGGAAACCGCCACGCTTTCAAAAAAATTAAAGAACGGATCAGCTTGCCGACGCTTCGCTGGTTTCCTCGGTCGGCGTTTCCGCAGCCGGTTCGCTTGTCTCCGATGCCGTTTCCGCGGGTGCTTCCGTTTCGGGAGCAGG
>CBFGSN010000123.1:0-7615 GCA_965651435.1 uncultured bacterium
TTTTTACCGATCTGATCATTAAATTTTGCCGCGACCCGAAAGGCCGGATCGGCGAAACCACCGACTCACAAGATTGATGAATACAAACGCATTTCTTTATGGAAAAGGCGTGTTCACGACCGTTCGGATCGTTGGCGGCGAACCTTTTCTGTGGGAAAAACATTGGCGGCGGCTGAATGAGAACGCGGGCGTCATCGGCATCGATACGGCGGCGCTTGGCGAATCCGCGGTGCGGGATTCTCTGCTCCGTACGATAAAGCAAAGCGGCGTCGCGAACGGCCGCGCGCGCATAACCATCTATGACGCATCGGCGAGCTCCGTCTGGTCGGAACCGTCGGAGACAAAGACAGAGTTCAGCGTGATCGCAGCGCCGCTGCGGCCCGTTCCCGAAACTTTTCGCCTCGGCATTTCTCCGTATCGAATAAATTCCGCATCGCCGCTTGCCGGTGTGAAATCCTGCAACTATCTGGAAAATCTTTTGGCGATCGAAAATGCACGCGAGCTTTGTTTTGACGAAGCGGTTCGGTTAAATGAACGCGGCGAGATCGCCGGAGCCGCCATGGCAAATTTGTTTTGGCTTGCGGATGGCGTGCTGCATACGCCGCCGCTTTCATCGGGCTGTTTGGCAGGCACGACGCGCGAGTATGTTTTGGAGAAGCTCGACTGCAAGGAAACGTCCGCAACGCTCGAAGACCTGAAAAAGGCCGACGCCATTTTCCTGACATCGGCCGGCATCGGCGTAAAGCTCGTGTCGGGTTTTTCGGATAAAAAGTATCCCGAGATCGATCATCCTATATTGCATCTGTTTGGCGATGAAGACAGCTATTAGCTATTAGCTGTTAGCCATTAGTTTTTGGCCGCATTGGTCCTTTTAGCCCGATACAAAAAACACGAGTGCCCGCGAAGGACATTCGTGCTTTCTTAAATTCGCTTTTCCTATCCGGCTTAGGCGGCTGTTTCAAAAAGTGCGAGGATCTGTTTGCCCTCGATAGAACGCGGGTCTATCGTGCGGAGGTGTTTTTCACCCTGCATTTCCCAGATCGCCGTTACCGTACCTTCTTTTTCGACTGCCTGATAATGAACATCTCCGGCGTCGGCTGCCGTTTCGGCTTTTTCTTCTTGAGCCTCTGCGGCTTGAACTGCTTCTTCTGACATTTAAACTTTTAGATCTCCTTGTGGTGCTGTCTGTTCGAATTTATTCCGATATAAAATATTGCCACATTCGGCGCGAATTTGTCGAGTTTTGCGCCGCGAAACACTTAGTTTCCGGCGGCTTTTTCTTTGACGCGTTTCGGCGACATTTCATAGAACCAAAAATCGTTGTTCGGCTGATCGACGGTCATCGCATCGACCCTTGCGTTTTTGTCCAGCGTAAACGTAACGAAACCGGGCATTTTGAAATTGTATGCGGTGGACGGACGCCAGCGTAGCCGGAACGTATCGTAATGCCAATGTTCCAGATCGGCAACGAGGTTCGGCGATGCGTCCATTTTGTAAACGAGCCGGCCGTTCTCTTCGGCAATGGTCAGCCCGCCGTAATAATCGTCCGCATATTTTCCGGCATATTCTGAAAGTTTTAGCGAAGGTTTCGTATTGGGGATGCGCGCGGCTTCGATAGCGGCGATCTCTTTCGCATCTGCTTCTTTTTGGGCCGCATAGTTCTTAAGGGCGATCGCGTTCACGTCGCGTTCCGGCGCACCGGTGAAAACGTCCTGCATCTTGTTCATCATTATTCCGAAAACCGGATATTCGCTGTTCGTCAGCACGACAAAGCCAAGGTTATCCTCGGGAATAAGCACGGTGTACGAAAGCATTCCATCCAGGCCACCGCTGTGGTTGACGATCTTTTTGCCCTGATAATCGAACGTGAACCAACCCATTCCGACGCCCGTGAAATGTCGCGTCGGACTGTTTTTTTCGATGCCTTGCGGGTATTGTTCGGCGAGATACGGCTGCCAAAGTTCCCATACGCGCTGCGAACTTACGATCTTTTTGCCCTCGAACGTTCCGCGGCCGAGCTGCAGCCGAAGCCATTTCGAAAGATCGGCGACCGATGAATTTATTCCCGCCGCGGATGCTCCGCCATCGACATTTCCGTGATGGAGCGGACGAAGTTTTCCGCCCGATTCGTTATGCGGTGACGCGGCGTTATCCGGCAAATTCCGAACGCTCGTCGTCGTTCGCGACATACCGAGCGGCGTAAAGATCCGTTCCTTTACAAATTCCGTCCATGGTTTTCCGCTTACCTTTTCTACGATCTGTCCGGCCGCGATGAACATAATATTTTGATAGCCGAACCGCGTGCGGAAATCCGAAACCGGTTTCAGGTATCGAATATGTCGAATTATTTCGTCCGCCGAATAGGTGTTTTCGTACCAAAGCAGATCGCCGCTGAATGTCGCAAGCCCGTTGCGGTGCGTCAGCATATCGCGAATGGTCAATTCTTTCGTCACCCACGGATCGTACATCACAAGTTCCGGCAGGTATTTCACCGCTTTGTCTTCCCATTTGATCTTGCCTTCATCGACAAGTATCGCGAGGCTTGTTGCAAGAAACGCTTTCGAATTCGATGCGATCGCGAACAGCGTGTTTTCGTCAACACGGCGGTCTTCGTTTATGTTCAGTTTGCCGTAGCCTTTGGCGAACACGACCTTGTCGTCTTTAACGACGGCGATGGCCATTCCCGGCTGACTCCAATCTGACATTACTTTTTCGGCATACTGATCGATCTCTTTTAATTGGGCGTCTAGCGTTTGGGTTTGCGCCGAAACGGAGATCAGCAGCAGCTGAATGACAATGAGGAACGACGAGATGCGGAAAAGAACTTTCATATTTTTTATTATACGGTCAATCTGAAAAAGGTTGGGTTCGAATACGAAATATTTTACCGCAAATGCACAGTTTTTTGTAGGCCGGACGAAAAACGAAAGATATTTCCCGTCAATGGACCGAAAAACGCTTTCAAAGCACTCAAATATTTTGTATCCTTTTTTCAACAATGACGCCTGTTACCTTAGTGCTAATTTTACTATTCGTTGCACTTATCTTATTTGCAACGGAAAAACTTCCGGTCGATGTGGTCGGAATACTGCTCGTCATTTGTTTGATAATGACCGGGCTTTTGACCGTGCAGGAAGGCGTCGCGGGTTTTGGCAACGACATCATCATAACCATCGGCGGCCTGTTCATCCTTGTCGGCGGATTGATAAAAACCGGCATTGTCGATCTGGTCGGGCGGCGGCTATATAAGATCGCCGGCGACAACGAATTTGTTTTAACGGCGCTGATAATGGTCACGGCCGGCGCGTGCGCGGCCGTAATGAAAAATACGACAACGACCGCGATGTTCCTGCCGGTCGTTATCGGACTTGCTGCCAAAGCAAAGATACCGCCGTCAAAGCTTCTGATGCCGCTGGCATTTGGCGCGATACTCGGCGGAAGCTGTACGTTGATCGGAACTTCGACCAACCTTGCGGTCAGCGGAACCATAGTTCGATACGGTTACGAACCCTTTTCGATGTTCGAACTTACATCGGTCGGCGTTATCGTTTTTACGTTCGGGCTTTTGTATATGCTTTTTGTCGGAAGAAAGCTTTTGCCGTCGCATGACGGTTCCGAATCTCTTTCCGAACAATACAGCATTCGCGAATATATTTCGGAACTTCTGGTTTTGTACGATTCGCCGTTGGTCGGGAAAACGATCGGTGAATCGGGCATCAGCGGCGCGCTGGAACTCCACGTTCTGGGAATAATGCGAAATGACGGCCGCCGCGTTGCCCCGAGCGCATATGAACGGATCCACGCGGGCGACCTGCTCGTGGTCGAAGGAAGCATTGATAATTTACTTCGGGTAAAGGACGAGGTCGGTTTGGAAATAAAGCCGGACTTTGAATTGAACGACAAGGTGCTCGAGGACGAACACACAGAACTGTTCGAGGTGATGGTGATGCGTGATTCGCGGTTCGTCGGGCAAACGCTGAAAACGATGCGCTTTCGGCAATCTGTCGATCTGACGGTGCTTGCGATCAACCGCCACGGAGAAACATTCATCAACAAGCTGAGCAGCGTAATGCTCAAATTCGGCGATGTTCTGCTGGTGCAGGGAACGCGTGCAAAGATCGAACCGCTCGTTGTCGAAGGCGAGATACTTCTGCTGGAGGAAGTTTCGGCATCTGCGATGCGGACCGACAAGCGCAAATGGGCTATCGCCGGATTTGCAGTTTTTCTTACGCTGTCGCTTTCAAAGGTCGTCACAGGTTTTGAGATACCGCTCGCGGTTTGTGTTCTTCTCGGCGTGCTTGTGCTGCTCGCCACAAAAACGATCAGATATGCAGAAATGTATTCGCTTATCGATTTTCGGTTGCTCGTGCTTATCGCGTGTATGATGAGCTTTGGCGTGGCAATGGAAAAAACCGGTGCCGACGTGTTTCTCGCCGGTTTGATAGATACATATTTCGGCGCATACGGCGGAACCGCGATCCTTGCGGGATTCTTTCTTTTGACGGTTGTATTAACGCAGCCGATGTCGAATCAGGCTGCCGCGCTCGTCGTTCTTCCCGTTGCGATAAAAACCGCGGTCGCCCTTGGTTATAATCCCCGAACGTTCATTATCGGCATCACCTACGCAGCGTCGTTCTCATTCATAACGCCGCTCGAACCGGCCTGCGTTCTGGTATATACGCCGGGGCGTTACAAATTTATGGATTTTGTCCGCATCGGATCGATCTTGACCGTGATCGTTTTCGTGGTGGCGATGTTCTTTGTGCCGACGTTCTGGCCGATGGACAAACCCGAACCCGCGCACGAACCCCCAACGGCGATCACCAGGCAGCAATAGGCTGATCATTCTTTTGCCGCAGCGTCGGTGGCTTTGTTCGCGGCACGTAGAAAATGTCCGAGCGTTAGGCCGCGTTTGACGATAAGCGCAACGCCGACAAGCGCCCAAAATACTATTCGTCCCTTTCGGATAATCGCGAGCGTTACTCCGATCCCGGCGGCCATTCCGACCGTATCGGCGACAAAATTTGCGCCGGCTTCGTCAACGCCGACAAGGAACGGAACAAATTTGAAAACGATCGTGATAAGGCGGCTGACGCTTTCGAGCAGGAACGCGTTCAGCAGGGTCGCATCGCCGCTGATGCGGCTCAGCACGAACCAAACCTCGACAACACCGAGCGCGTGGTATGCGAATTCGAGAATGATTATCGGAAGAAAACGTTTCGGGTAGCGGCGATAAAAATCGTATATCAGATTTTCGAACAACCGAACCTGGTAACGGCCGTTCCTTAAAATGCCCTTTAGTATGCCTTTGCCGTACAACCAGCCGCAGATCTCGCTCGCGAAATGCCATTGCCGAACGACCAGCAATATCAGGAAAACGAGGATCGCGCCGATCGCGGCGATGACGCCGTCTATCGTGACGCGCCATGCTTCGTCGATCTGAAACGTTCGAACGAAAACCAACGAACCTACAATTAGAAAAAGGCTCGTCGTAAAACTATAGAAAAGATTTTCGGTCGCAACGGAGGAAAGCCCGCCGATAAGCGGGATCTTTTTTCGGACGGCGACGGCTTTTGATGTGCCGCTGACGAGTATGCCGAGCGGCACCATGCTGCTCATCGCCTCGCCGATGATGACCGCCGGGACCGAATGGCGGAGCGACAGCGAATAGGGTTCGTGAACCGAAAGATCCCACGCAGCGGCACGAATGCAGATACGGCAAAAATGCAGGCAAAGAATAACCGCAAAACCGACGACGCCGAAATCTTTGATGCCCGACGCGATGGTCCCAAAACCTACTGAAACGCCGAAATAAACGAATAACGAAATACCAAAGATCGTCAGGATCAACCCGGCGATCTTTAATCGGTCAATATGTTTTTTCGTTTCGTCGGAACCGGCGTTCGCCGCCGCATCGTCCGAAATTTTCTCGTCTGCCATTATTCGCGTGAGCAAAAATAAATGCTAACCTTTTGGACGAATTTCGGCAAACAAATGTTTCGACAACGGCGGCGGCCGACGCGTGCGAATTTCGTCTGAACGACATTTTACGTATAATATTCGAAGTAAAAATATCGATCAGATAAATATATAAGAGGAAATTTTTTATGAACACATCAGCCGCCGGACAGGCACTTTTAAATCCCGGATTGTCGGTTTTATCAGAAGAAGAAGAATTATTCAGAGCCTCGGTTCGCGAATTTGCCGAAGGCGAGGTTCGCCCACGCGTCGAACATATGGAAAAGGACGCAAAGCTCGACCCGGAACTTATCAAACAATGTTTCGAACTCGGTTTAATGGCGATCGAATCGCCCGAAGAATACGGCGGTGCCGGTTCGACGATATTCAATGCGATCCTGGCGATCGAGGAACTCGCACGCGTGGATGCGTCCGTGTCGGTCTTTGTCGATGTTCACAATACGCTTGTGACAAATGCATTCCTGAAATGGGGCAGCGACGAACTTAAGAAAAAATATATGCCCCAGCTCGCCGAAGGAAAGGTCGGTGCGTATGCGCTGAGCGAAGCTTCATCCGGTTCAGATGCATTTGCCTTGAAAACAAAAGCGGCCGACAAAGGCGACCACTACGAGCTTAACGGCCAGAAGCTTTGGATCACGAACGGCAACGAAGCCGAGATCTTTATTGTTTTCGCGACAGTAGATCCGGACGCGGGTTACAAAGGCATCACGGCGTTCATCGTCGAAAAGGGCTTCGAAGGATTTACGGTCGGAAAGAAAGAAGATAAGCTCGGCATTCGCGCGTCATCGACGACGGAACTTATCTTTGAAAACTGTAAAGTGCCGAAAGAGAACGTCCTTGGCGAAGTCGGCAAAGGTTATAAAGTTTCGATCGAAACGCTGAACGAAGGCCGCATCGGCATCGGCGCGCAGATGCTCGGCATTGCGCAGGGCGCGTACGAATGCGCGCTTAAATACACGGCGGAACGCGAACAATTCGGCCAATCGCTGAACAGTTTTCAGGCCGTTCAGTTCCAGCTTGCCGAAATGGCCGTCGAGATCGAAGCAACGCGGCTGCTCGTTTATAACGCCGCTCGCCTAAAGGACGCCGGCAAGAGCTTTTTGAAAGAAGCCGCAATCGCAAAGCTTTATTCGTCACGCTGCGCCGAACACGTTTCCAGCAAAGCCATCGAACTTTACGGCGGCTACGGCTACGTGAAAGATTACCCGGTCGAAAAATTCTGGCGCGATTCGAAGATCGGTGCGATCTATGAAGGCACGTCAAATATGCAGCTCCAGACGATCGCGAAATTAGTGATGAAATAATGAACCTGGTTTTCCGATGATCGCCGAAGAGATCTTCACGATCATAGAGAAGTATTATCCAAGGCAGCAAATACCGCCGAGAACCCAGTATTTTATCCAGGGCTTGGTCGAAAAATGATAAGCGTGAAGGAAACCAAACAGCGAATGATAGACGAACCGCGTTGGTGGAAGATCGCGCTTATGGATTTTGTTGACGATTTTCGCTATCACAGGGACCCGGCGGCGATCGCGGACCCATTTGCACTCGGCGATGAGGAAAAAGACGCAGTTTTTGCGGCGACGATCGAAACATTGTGTGACGAATTGGATATCGAAATACCGGGATGGCTCGC
>CBFGSN010000124.1:0-7602 GCA_965651435.1 uncultured bacterium
CCGTCCGTCCGTCGCCGTCAAAATCCGCTCTCGCAGATCCCGTCGTCGGTTCGACATTACATTCATAATCACCGATCACGCTGACGTTATCGACGAACCAGCCCGGATTCGGACCGGATCCGACAGTGTTATCGTCCGAACCGAATCTCCATTTGAGTTGGATGTTCTGCCCCGCGGCGGAAGCCGGCAGCTGAACGACCGAGGTTATATATCCACCCGAATCGCCATTCCATGAGTTGCGTCCGGCAAGCGGGTTGTTCGCTCCGTTCGGCCCCAGAATACTGACATAGCCGTTTTGGATGAAAGTTCCGCCGGCAGCGACAATATCCTGAAATCCGCCGGTGCCGATCTTGATCTCAAGAACGCCGCCGTCCCAACCCGGTTCCGAGTTGTACCGATGACGGAACGAGAGTGTCGCGGCCGAACTGGCGATCGCAATGGATGGTGACGTAAGGTCAGAACCACCGCCTACCGACGTGGGTTCCCGGGCAAAGGCGGCGTTCGGGCCGCTGTCCGGCATAAGTGTGGAATTTACGAAGTTCGGGCCGCCGCTGACAGATGCTCCGGTCCAACCGTCCGGAAGCGTCGGAGCCGTTACATCATCAAAGTCTTCGGTAAATACCACGACCGGAGCTCCGATGTTAAGCGTACGTTCGAATGCGGCTGCGCCAAGGCTGCTGTCCACATTGAATGTCAGATCCAGGGGCGATCCGCACGGCGTATCGTTCGGAACGGTGAACGTGACGTTACGTGTAACGGTCTCTCCGTGATCGATCGTACCGTAATTCGCACTGCCGCCGCCGACGACCTGGAGCGTAACTCCGGTTGCGGGTTGGCCTGTTTCATTCGTTAAAGGAATGCTGAGCGAAAGCTGTTCGCCCGGTTCCGGATAACCGTCGCCGTCACCGGCGGCATCACTGATGGTGAAGGCCGGCAATTGGTACAGATTCGGCAGGTCAAATGCTTCAACAACGCGTGCGTCATTACTTCCGCTTCCCGGATTTGTTACCCGCGCGCTGTAGCCCATTCCGCGAATTGCAAAGCCGTTCCAGATATCGGCAACGTCATCGCCGGTTCCGCTTTCTTGTGCAGCGGCGATGATCGCGTCGCGTTCCTGCAGGAACGTCGGGCCGAGCGGAGCGAGTTTCATTCCGTCGGTAACGAACTGCAAAACAGCCGCATTGCCTTCTTCCCAGCCGCGCCGCTCGACCATCAGGCATCGGACTTCCCAGAGGGCATTCGACCATACTTCGCCGGCCGCGTGAACCTGGTCGGCGATCGTCGAAATGTGCGGTCCGGACATCTGCGGAAATGCTCCGTCGCTCGTATTGCGCTGCGTGGCGTCAATATCAGCGAACGTCATCGGGTTGTGCGGCCTATTACCCGGGCCACCCGTAAATGACATACGTGCCTTTGGAAAACGGCGGATGCCGTAATAATAATTCCTGGAACCGACCACACCGAAGCCGCCGAACAGGGCGTAGCCGCCCATCGCATAAACTCCGTCAAGCGGATCACTCTGTTCGGACAGCAGCGTCAATGCATAGAAATCACCCCAACCTTCGCCCATCGCACGCGACATGTTCGATGAAAGGCCGACGGCATTACCGTGCAGACGGTTCGATGTGCCGTGAGTCACTTCGTGATAGATCACCTCAACATCGGTCGTACCATCGCGGTCGGGATTTGCACCGGTAAAGACGTACATCTGCATGCGTCCGCGACCGCCGTCTGACGGCGTATTGAAATTGGCGTTGTTGGTGCCGCCGAAATCCTGGCCCTGAGCCGAAACGCGGTCATTTTGATTGCCGCCGCGGCCGAAATTATTGTTCTGGAAATTTCGCGCGGATTCCGTAAATCCGAGTTTATAAAGTTCGTCGTGATAACGGTTCATCGCGTAGAACATTTGTATCACGGCGCCGCGCCGCGCTTGTATTGCGGTCGGGGAATCGCCCGGAGCCGGATCTCCCGGAGGAGGATTCCAGGTCGAATCGAATACGCGGTTCGGGTCTCCGGTTTCTGGGGCATCGACACCGTCCGGCGAACTGATGTCCAAACCGGCCTCGACGGCGTTGCCGTCCGTTATGTTGCTTCCATCGGTGATCCATCCAAGGTTGTTGAATGAAAGATCGCCTTCGTTACCGATCAGCGTAACCGCGGAGCGCGTCATCAAGGCACCTTGGGTACCAAGGGCCGGGTCAAGCGGCCCGGGCGTCATCGGTCCCGGGTTGTCGGCGACCTGTGTCAAGGCGTTCGGGTTGTCATAAACATGATATGTCGCCGACTGCGTCTGGTCTTCACCAAGATTTTTACGCCACAGAACCGTGCCGGTGTGAGCATCCACGATGACGTAATAGGCGTTTACCGGCTGCCAGATCAGAACCCGCCACGCCGGAACCGCAACGCCCGGTTCGGTCGGGAAGTACATTTTTTCGGCGGTCGTTGCCCAATCGCCCGTGCCGAATACCGCCTTGAGATCCGACGAAACCGCTTCGTTGAATGTAACGTCCGGCGTGGTCAGGTCGTATTTGATATTCGATGCCGCAAACCGAACAGCATTCAACGGGTCGCCGAAATCAGATGACAGCGATGAATAATCGAGTCCCGGAGCAAAGTTGTTTATCACGCGGAACAATTCGCCGCGCGTATTGAAGCCGGCCTTCACTTCGCCGCGAAAAACGGGAACGCCGTTGATCTCCTGGTTCAGTTCGACGAAGGAAAGCTTGCCGTCCGGGTTCGTGTAATCAGCGGCGACCTTTAGCGATTCGATCTGTCCGGGATCGGCACCGATAAGAGCCGAGTTTTGACTAAGAAAACGTTTCAGAATTTCCGAGCGCTTTTCGCCGGTCGCCCGCATCATTACGGCTTTGCCCTTTTTGACGTCCGGAGCGATGACCTCGGGAATTCGGATATCGGTATTGTATTCGATCTTCAGCGTTGGTACGCGTTCGCGAAGCGATTCTTCGCCGCGGACAAAACCGTCACGTACATCGGCGACCGCGATCGCGTTCTTGCCCTGGTATTGGCGATATTCAGCGATCTTGCCGTACGACGATTTATCATTGCGGATATCGTAGTTCGGGAGTTCCGGGTCGTGGCTGACGGTGCGCGTGAACAACCCTTCGCGTCCTTTCTCAACACTCGCTTCAGTTGGGAAAAAATAAGGCCAGGCGATCAGCGCCGTGACCGAGAGAAAAGAAAAAAGCGCGAGCAAAAGACCTTGCCGGTTTTGCTTTTTGGTACTGATTGAATTCATTTGTAAAAAGCCCTCCTGCGGCTTGAGACAGAATATAGAAACGTCACCGGTATGCTGTTTTTTGCAGCAAAGACGACACTTCGACATCGTGAGATTTTAATTTTACAATTAACAGGAAAGCGAAACCTGACTTACTCTACGCCGAAACAGGCTGGGGCCGCCACGGTTCATAAGTAAAAGCGTTCGCATGGACGAACGAGAATTTTAATCGCAATAAGCCGGCAAGTCAATTATATTTCGGCAAGACCATAAATGAGCAAAAAAGAGATCGAGATCGTATTCGGCGAAAGCGGCCTGATCTCGAAATTTCACGAGAATTACGAATACCGCGGCGGCCAGCTCCAAATGGCGGAGGCGATCACCGAAGCCTTTGAGAAGAATCGTCATCTGCTGGTCGAAGCCGGAACCGGTACCGGAAAAACGCTTGCGTATCTGATACCCGCCATCGCGGCCGCCCAGGCGAGCAAAAAAACGATCGTTATTTCGACGGGAACGAAGAACCTGCAGGAACAATTGATGGAAAAGGACATTCCTTTTCTTCAGAAAGTTTTGCCGAAAAAATTCTCTGCGGCGTATATGAAAGGCCGCGGAAATTATGCCTGTATTTACCGTATCCAGAAAGCGGAGCATCAGCCGATACTCGACGGACTTGACGAAATGGACCATTTCGACAAGATCCGGCGTTGGGTCAATGAAACCGACACCGGCGACCGAAGCGAACTGATCGATCTACCCGAAAACCTGCCATTCTGGAACCGCATAAACGCGCGTTCGGAAACGTGCGTCGGCCAAAAATGCCCCGATTTCGAACCGTGTTTCATTACCCGAATGCGTGCCCGAGCCGATGCCGCCGATATTGTCGTCGTAAATCATCACCTTTTCTTCGCCGACCTGAACGTTCGCGGCGGACAGTACGGCAAGGTAATTCCGGATTACGGTGCGGTGATCTTTGACGAAGCACATCTGATCGAAGACATCGCGTCGGATTATTTCGGCATACAAGTTTCGAATTTTCTGATCGACGAACTCGTTCGCGATACGGATAATTTGCCGATTACCGATGCACTTGCAACGCGCGAAATAACAAAGATCGCGGCAAAGATACTCGGTTTCTCGGAGCAGTTTTTCATGAACCTTGGCAACGCAAAGAACGATGGCCGCGTTCCGCTGAACAAGGACGTCTTCGTGACGATAATGCGTGGCGGCGACGTTCAGTTGACCCGTCACGGCGAGATCCATGACGCCATCGACCGCGCGCTCGGCGACCTGACGAAAGAGATAGATCCGTTCTCAAAAGATGTACCCGAAGCCGAGAGCATTTTGCGGCGGATACGGCAAACGCGTTTTGACCTTGATTTTATCGTCAATCAGTCTGAAAAGAATTTTGTGTATTGGATCGAACGCCGCGGACGCGGAATTTTCTTGCGCGCGTCGCCGGTCGATGTTTCCGAACTTCTTCGCGAAAAGCTTTTCGACAAGGTCGATACGTGCATTCTTACATCCGCGACGCTTTCTAGCGGCGGTTCGTTCAATTTCGTGCGCGAAAGGCTCGGCCTTGATTCCGCGAAATCTTCGACTCTCATCGCGGCATCGTCTTTTGATCACGAAAATCAGGCCGTAATATATCTGCCGCGTTCGATGCCCGATCCGCGTACGCCGGAATTTACGTCGCTTGCGGCCGGCGAGATCGTAAAGCTGCTGAATATCACGCGCGGCCGGGCATTCGTGCTCGCGACAAGCAACGCGTCGATGAACGCCCTTTACGAGCTTGTTTCATCGCGCGTCGGTTTTCAGTGTTTTCTTCAGGGAACGATGTCGCGGTCGGGGCTTCTGGAAAATTTCCGCCGAACGCCGAACGCCGTGCTTTTCGCGACGCAGAGCTTTTGGCAGGGCGTCGATGTTCAGGGCGAACAGCTTTCGTGCGTCATTATCGACAAACTTCCATTCGCCGTTCCGACCGATCCGGTCGTCGCTGCCCGCAGTCGTTTTATCGATGAGAACGGCGGGCGTTCGTTCATGGAATACAGCGTTCCGCAGGCGATCATTTCTCTGAAACAGGGTGTCGGCCGGCTGATCCGTAGCAGCAGCGACAAAGGCGTCATCGCCATACTCGATCCGCGGCTCCGCACAAAACCGTACGGACGTGATTTTTTGCGAAGCCTGCCGAGAATGCGGATAACGAGCGATCTGCGCGACGTCGCCGATATTCTGGATTAGCGGCTTTCGAGGTCGTGCTTTAGCCGTGCCAAAAGTTCGACGCCCGGCGAAGCGTATTTGTTTATCCAACGGTCATAAATTTCGCGAACCGGAACGACATCGAGGTAGTTCCATCGAAAACGCCCCTCGCGCCGCGAAAACAAAAGCCCCGATCTTTCCAAAACCTTTATATGCTGCATCACCGTGCAGCGGTCCAATTTCTTGAACGCCGCACAGATATCGCCGGTCGTTTTCGGGCCGTCCTTCAAAAGGTCAAGTATCTGTCGCCGCCGCGAATCGGCCAAAGCCTTAAAGATCCGATCGTGCCTTTTCTCGATTGACATGTTATAGAATTATAACATAATATTCGTATGCTAAGAGAAACTTTAAGGAGAAAAATTTATGAAGCTGGGATTTGAAGTTTCATCGCGGATACAAAAGCCGGTCGCCGAAGTTTTTGACGCCGTATATGATCCGACGAAATTAAGCGGATATTTCACAAATGGCGGTGCGAACGCCGCGCTGGACGAGGGAACAACGGTCGAATGGGCGTTCGAGGATACACCCGGCGAGCGGATGGCTTTCCCGGTCATCGTGAAAAAGGTAGTTCCGAATGAACTGATCGTCATCGAATGGGAAGGAGCTCCGGGGCTTCAGACAACGATCGAGATGCATTTTATCGACAATGGGCCTGAAGATACGATCGTAAGGATCAGTGAAAATGGCTGGCGCGAAACGCAGGAAGACCTTAACAGTTCGTATATGAACTGTATGGGCTGGATGCAGATGCTCTGCTGCATGAAAGCTTATACGGAATACGGCATCAACCTTCGCAAAGGCGCGTTCGGCGGATTGTACGAAGTGCCGAAGCCGGACGCGGATTAGTTACGACCGTAAATATTTGATAAAGTTCGTTTAGTGGCTATGCAGGCGGATTTTATTGTGGTCGGAAGCGGCGTTGCGGGACTGCGCGCGTCGATCGCGCTTGCTGAAGCCGGTGCGAATGTCGCCGTCCTGACAAAAGACAAGGCCAGCGAATCGAATTCGGAATATGCACAAGGCGGCGTGGCCGTAGTGCTTTCCGAAGACGACACGGCCGAACTTCACGAAGAAGACACGATCATCGCCGGTGCGGGTTTGTGCGATCCGGCGGCGGTCGAGGTTTTGGTCAGCGAAGGCACAAAATATATTCAGCAGCTTATTGCCTGGGGCACGGAATTCGACCGAGCCTCGGGCAAATTGGTCTTCACGCAGGAAGCGGCGCATTCACGGCGGCGCATTTTGCATGCTCACGGCGATTCGACCGGAAAAGAGATAGTCCGTTCGCTGATCGCCCGCGCGGGTGCCGAGAAACGCATTAACCTGACGCCATTTGCGAACACCGAAAGCCTGATCGTCGCGGACGGAAGATGCGTCGGTGTACGTTTTCTCGATCCGGTTCTGCGCGCTCCGCGCGAGATCTTCGCAAAGGCCGTGATCCTATGCACCGGCGGAGCCGGACAGCTTTACCAGCACACGACGAATCCGGCGGTTGCGACCGGCGACGGAATGGCGATGGCGTTCCTTGCCGGAGCCGAAATGGCCGACATGGAGTTCATCCAGTTTCATCCGACGGTGCTTGATCTGGAAGGAGCTCCGAGATTTTTGTTGAGTGAAGCGATGCGCGGCGAAGGCGGCATTTTGCTGAACGTAATGGGCGAACGGTTCATGGGACGTTACGACGAACGGCAGGAACTCGCACCGCGTGATGTCGTTACGCGAGCGATCGTTTCGGAAATGCGGCGGACCGGTTCGCGGAACGTTTTTCTGGATATGACTGAGCTCGATGCCGAATTTTTGAAAGAACGCTTTCCGAAGATATACGAAACCTGCGAATACTACGGGCTTGATATAACAAAGGACAAGCTGCCGATATCGCCTGCGTCGCATTACTGCATGGGCGGCGTACGAACGGATCTTTACGGCCGCACGACGCTGCCGGGACTTTACGCCGCGGGCGAGGTCGCCTGCACCGGCGTTCACGGAGCGAACCGGCTCGCGTCAAATTCGCTTTTGGAAGGTTTGGTTTTCGGCGCCCGTGCGGGCGAAGCCGCAGCGGCGGAAAATTTGACCGGCTCAGAAAAACCCAAGGACACGCGAAAACCCGGAGC
>CBFGSN010000125.1:0-7515 GCA_965651435.1 uncultured bacterium
TTAACCAAGGCGGGGAGTTTTGGCGGCTTCAACCACCTGCTACCGCAGGCGGTACTGACATGTCGCGTTTCAATCACTCCGAACGCACACTCGGCATTCTTTGCGTATTTGTCCGCTTCAGGTAATCTAGACTCTGTAAAATGCCGGAAATTTTTTCTCTTAATACAAAGGCTGACGTCGGAAGCTTTGGCGAAGACGCAGCCGCGAGGTTTCTCGAAGCGGACGGTTATCGGCTCGTGGTCCGGAATTTCAAGGTGCCGATCGGCCGCAATACCATCGGTGCTCAGGTCACGGGCGAGATCGACATTATCGCGGTAGATGACGATACGCTTTGTTTTATCGAAGTAAAGACGCGAAGTTCAGAAGATTTCGCTCCGATCATCGCCGCGGTTGACCGCCGCAAACAGCGTCAGATCACACGAACTGCCCGGGTTTACCGAATGATGATGCACTTGACGCATATGCCGATACGCTTTGATGTCGTCACGGTTTTGATACAAAGCGGCCGGCCAAAGATCGAACTTATGAAGGCATTTTGGACCGAATCGAAATTCAAAAAGAAAACATGGAGCGGCGATCCGTATTACAATTTCTGAGATCTACGGACCGCAGATAGAACCCCTATGAAAAAATTCATCATTTTCGCTGCCGCAATAGCGCTCTTTACGTATAGCGCCGCGGGCGTTTCGGCTCAGCTTCCGAAACTCATCGACCGCGAGGTATTCTTCGGAAATCCGGAGTATGCCGGAGCTCAAATTTCGCCTGACGGAAAATTCATCTCGTTCATTCGCCCTTTCAATGGCGTAATGAACATCTGGGTCAAAGGCATCGACGAACCCTTTGACGCGGCCCGGCCGCTGACGGCGGACACGCTGCGGCCGATCCGTTCTTATTTTTGGTCGCGGGACGCGAAATATATCCTTTATGCCCAGGATAAGGGCGGCGACGAAAATTTTAACGTGTTTGCCGTGTCGCCTAACCAAAAACCTGCGGAAGGCAGCGAAGTTCCCGTGTCGCGCAACCTGACTGACGCAAAAGGCATTCGCGCGATCATCTATGCCGTGCCACGTTCCCAACCCGACGCGATCTACGTCGGCATCAACGACCGCGACAAGGCGTGGCATGACGTCTATAAGGTCACGATCTCCACCGGCGAACGCGAACTCGTCAAGGAAAACAAAGACCGATATCAAGGCGTTATCTTTGACAATGCGGACAAACTGCGTTTGGCGATCCGTTCGGCGCAGAATGGCGACACGGAATTCCTTCGGATCAATGACGACGGCACGACGACAATGATCTATTCGTGCGATCTGTTCGAAACATGCGGTCCGGTCGGGTTTCACAAGGACAATAAGCGGCTGTATATACAAACGAACAAAGGCGATCTGGATCTGATCGAACTCGAGCTGCTGGATGTGGCGACCGGAAAAACAACTAAGGTCGAATCCGATCCGCTCGGCAAGGTCGATCTTGGCAACGTCGTTTTCTCCGACCTGACTCACGAGATAATAGCGACGAGCTACGAAGACAGCCGCAACAGGATCTACTGGAAAAACAAAAAATTTAAGGGCTACTACGACACGATCAAAAAACGGCTCGGTGACCGCGAGATAGTTTTCTCGTCCTCGACCGCGGACGAAAAGAAATTCCTGGTCGTAACTTCAAGCGACGTCGATCCGGGAACGGTCTGGACCTACGACACGAAAACCAAGAATCTGTCGACACTCTATCGGTTGCGTGAAAATCTGGATCGGAGCGTGCTCGCGCCGATGAAGCCGATCAGCTACCCATCGTCCGACGGATTGGAAATTCCGGCGTATCTTACGCTGCCGAAAGGCGTGCCGGCAAAGGACCTGCCGCTTGTCGTTTTTCCGCATGGCGGACCGTGGGGACGCGATTCGTGGGGTTACATGACGTACGCCCAGTTCCTAGCGAACCGCGGCTACGCCGTTCTGAATATGAACTTTCGTGGTTCGACCGGCTACGGCAAAAAATTCCTGAACGCCGGCAATAACGAATGGGGCGAAAAGATGCAGGACGACATCACGTGGGGCGTGAAATATCTGGTCGGCGAGGGCATCGCCGACCCGAAACGCGTCGGCATAATGGGCGGAAGTTACGGCGGTTACGCGACGCTTGCGGGCGTTGCCTTCACACCGGATGTATACGCCGCCGCGGTCGCGATCGTCGCGCCTTCAAATCTGAAAACGCTGCTCGAATCCGTGCCGCCGTATTGGGAAGCCGTGCGAACGCAATTTTACGAACGCATGGGAAACCCGAATACGCCCGAAGGTTTGGCACAGATGAAGCGGCAATCGCCTCTGTTCTCGGCCGACAAGATAAAAACGCCGCTGATGGTCGTGCAAGGCGCAAACGACCCTCGCGTCAACAAACGCGAATCAGACCAGATCGTCATCGCACTCCGCGACCGCGATTATCCGGTCGAATACATCGTCGCCGATGACGAAGGCCACGGCTTTGCACGGCCCGTCAATAACATGGCCATGATAGCAGCAGCCGAAAAATTCCTCGCAAAACACCTCGGCGGCCGCTATCAGGAATCGATGAGCGATGCGGTTGCCAAAAGACTCGCCGAAATAACGGTCGATCCAAAAACCGTGAAACTCGGCGAAACAAAAGCCGAGGGCGGCGCTGCCAATGGTGATCCGATGGGTTCGTGGCTGGTTTCGGTAAATGCCGGCGGCCAGCCGATGGATGTCCTGATCGAACTTAAAGCTGCCGAAGGCGGCGGATTTATCGGATCGATGCTGTCGGAACTCGGCGGCGGAGCGTTCGAAAAAGGCACGATCGACGGCAATACGCTAACCGGAGTGATCAACGCCGATATTCAGGGCCAAACGATGCAGCTGAATATGAATGCCACGATCGACGGTGACAAGATCTCGGGCACTTTGTCGGTTCCCGGATTCGGCTCGTTCCCTTTCGTGGGGTCACGCACGAAATGATCTTTGAAAAATGAAGAATAGCCGGGCGGTTAAGGCTGTCCGGCTGTTTTTACCTGCTTCGCGGAAGCGACGAATCGGTGAGAATTATAAAATCGCCGAGGCCCTTCATATCGGCGTTAAAGGACGAAATATCCGAAACGGACTTCATCGTCACGACAATTCCCTTTGTTTTCGGCCGATAGCCAATAAGCTGTTCGAAAGTGCCGAGCCGGCTTTCCGTATGAAAACCGCCATTCAGATGAACAACCAACGCGCCGGGCGATGCGTCCAACGCCTTTCGCACCGAATCGGCCATCGTGGCGTCCCAAAGCGCCTGCGAGTACAGGATCGGGTTCGCGTTCTTGATCGATTCGGGCGAACCGCCCATCAGCTCGTTGAACTTTTGCGAATAGGCCTTCGACGGTTCGGGATACGGCAGCGGGGCGAGCCATCTTTTTGCCTCAGGCGAAAGTTTCGTGAGCGAATCCCGGCCAAGCCGCGAAACCATATTCACATACCGCCGCGGGGCGTTAGCCGCAACGACATCAAGGCTATGCTCCTTTGCCAGTTCGACCAGCGACCGATAATCGGTCTTGTACCGCGGCCACGGACGCGAGCTCGCCAGGAAATGCTGTTCGCTGATCAAACCGCTGAGATATTCATCAACAACGGTTTGCACATCACGTTCGAACATCTCGAGCGAAAGAATGACCTTTCGCTTCCCTTCGTATTTTTCGACGAGGCGTTTGAATATCTCCGTTTCCAGAGAATGACCCGTCGGATCATCGTGCTCTTCCCCAAGAAAGATCACGTCGTTCTTGTCCGCCGAAGCGATAATGGCGTCGATGTTCGACGCGGTTCCATTGCCGTCGAACACCTTGTAGCTGTCCTGGGCAAAAACCGCCGACGACGATGCGGCGATCAACAAGATCATGCAGAAAAACAGAGATCTTTTCATATGTTAATTAGCTGCCGCAAGCGGTTCCTCGAACGAAAGGCGAAAGGCGTCGAAAGTTTCCTTTGCGGTTTGAACGATCGTATCATCGTCGTTGTTCTGCTCGGCAAAATTTGTGATGGTCTCGCTGAAATTCTTCCACATCGGCCCGACCATCGGCCCGTAGCTGTTGAAGAACGCTCCGCCTTCTTCGATCGAAAGCCCCAGGTGCTCACGAAGATGACGCGTGATGACCTGGCCGCCAAGCGTCGCTCCTTCTAGCACATAAACCGCCCCGAAAGCTCTTGCCGCCGTATCAAGCGAGGGTATAGAAGGCTTTGCCGCTGCCGCCGCACGACCATGTTCCATCAGACCGAGACTCTCAAGATCGCGTTCCAGCAGCGGCAGTTTGCGCCGTTCGTCGATGTCAAAACCGGCGGCTTTCAGTTCGTCTGCGGGCATCGCAGGTTCGATCGCCGAATAGAATCGGTAGAACTTCGTCAGCAGGTTGCCGTAATCCTCTTTCGTGAACATGCGGTTCATAACATCGACGACCGATTCCAAAGCATCGTGCTGCTCCTTCGTCGCCTCCTTGAGCTTCTTCATTATCATCTGCGCTTTACTCCTTTTCGTGCCTTGCGAAAGGGCGGCGAGTTTCGCCCATCCGCCGCAAAATTCTATATTAAAACTTTCACTCTATATAAAAAAGCGTCCGACCTCAGAAGAGAAACGGACACTTTGCTCAAATACTCAAAATATTTCAACGACCGGAAACGAGATTCAACCGCGCATCGGCAAGTTCGAGCCGTGTGCGAAGATCCTGCGTCTCGTCGATCGAGGACGAAGCCGCCGCGGTAAGAGCTTTTTCGATCTCTTCGCGGTCGGACCGAACGGATGCCGTGTCGATCTCAGCCGCGGTGTCAGCGGAATCCGTAAGCACCGAAACAACATCGCCGCTTACTTCGACAAAACCTTCGGAAACGACCATTCGTTCATAATGGCCCTTTTGTTCGATCGTCAAAATGCCCGGTTTGAGCGCCGAAATAACCGGAACGTGACTAGCCAAAATACCGGTTTCGCCCGACAACGTCGGCAGAGTGACCGAATCGACCGAATCATCGAATACCTTTTTCTCAGGTGTAACAATTTCGAGTTTCAACATATGAATAATGTGAAAAATCAGGTCAGAACCGGAAGCGATAGCGACCGGATCCTTTTAAGTTGGAAAGTGAAAAAGCGTCGAAAATCGTCCGCTCTTTCACTTTTCAATATTCTAGGCTCCTGCGGCCATTTTCTTGGCTTTGTTCCTCGCGTCTTCGATCGTGCCGACCATATAGAACGCCTGTTCCGGCATATCGTCGCACTTGCCTTCCAAAATTTCCTTGAAGCCTTTGATCGTGTCTTCGACGTGAACATACTGGCCCGGAAGACCCGTGAATTTTTCTCCGACGAAGAACGGCTGCGAAAAGAAACGCTGAATTTTACGGGCTCGCGCGACTGTCAGTTTATCCTCCTCCGACAGCTCGTCAAGACCTAGAATTGCGATTATATCCTGAAGGTCTTTATACCGCTGCAAGATCTTCTTGACAGCCTGTGCCGTGTTGTAATGCTCGTCGCCAACGACCTGCGGATCGAGAATACGCGAGTTCGACGCGAGCGGATCGACGGCCGGATAGATACCGAGTTCGACGATCTGACGCGAAAGAGCCGTTACGGCGTCGAGGTGAGCGAACGTCGTCGCCGGAGCCGGGTCCGTGTAATCGTCGGCGGGCACGTAAACGGCCTGGATCGACGTAATAGCACCGGTTTTCGTCGACGTAATGCGTTCCTGCATCTCGCCCATTTCGGTCGCGAGCGTCGGCTGATAACCAACGGCGGACGGCATGCGTCCGAGCAGAGCCGAAACCTCAGAGCCGGCCTGCGTGAAGCGGAAAATGTTATCGACGAAGAAAAGCACGTCGTTACCGAGGTCGCGGAAGTGTTCGGCGACCGTCAGGCCCGACAAAGCTACGCGAAGGCGCGCTCCCGGCGGTTCCGTCATCTGCCCGAAGATAAGCGCCACCTTCGATTCTTTCAGCGCGTTTTTATCGACGAGCGGCAGGTTAAATCCGCCGTTCTCTTCTTTGTCCTTCATGAACTTTTCGCCGTAATTGATAACGCCCGATTCGACGAATTCTTCGAGAAGGTCGAAACCCTCGCGGGTACGTTCGCCTACGCCGGCGAAAACGGAATAGCCGCTGTGAGCTTTTGCGATGTTGTTGATAAGTTCTTGAATAAGAACGGTTTTGCCAACGCCGGCACCGCCGAAGAGGCCGATCTTACCGCCGCGAAGAAAGGGCTGGATGAGGTCGATGACCTTGATGCCCGTTTCGAACATCTCGAGCGACGTTGATTGTTCGTCAAAGCTCGGTGCATGGCGGTGAATGGACGAACGTTTGTCCGTTTCGATCGCGCCGAGTTCATCGACCGAATCGCCGACGACGTTCATAACGCGGCCGAGCGTCGGTTCGCCGACCGGAACCGTGATCGGGCCGCCCTGGTCGATCGCCTTCATACCGCGGATCATTCCGTCGGTCGGAAGCATCGAAACCGCACGGACACGGCCTTCGCCCAAATGCTGCTGCACCTCGGCGATGACATCTACTCGTTCTTCGACGTCAAATCCATCGGATGTAATACGAAGCGCCTGATAGATCGGCGGAAGATAATTGTCTGAAAATTCTACGTCAACAACAGGACCGATGATCTGTACGACCGTCCCTACTTTAGCGTTTCCGTCATTAGCCATTCTTGTTAAAATGCTCCTTTAAATTAGAAGAAAAACGTATTTAATACAAAGGAGTAAGAATACCACAAGCTGAAACAGGTTCGCAAAGGCCGCAGGCCCAAAAACAGGCACATCGGGCCGCCGCGGCCGCTTACCGGACCTGACAGCAAACAAACGTTCCACATCGCTCCGCCTACGTTCCGGGAAGCCATACCGCCTGACCATTTCGGCAGCCTTTCGTTCCACGCCGCGACAGATGCCGCGTATCGCCGCGATATGCCGTATATTCAGCGAATTCGACGAACATTTCAGCCCATCCGAAAGCCCGCCCGCGCGCCACATCCGGGCGGATCTCGACAAATTTTCTCGCAAAAACAGTTGTTGCATTTTCTGTAACGGTTGTGCTATTCTTGAAACATCGTGCAACCGGCACGACAGGAGAAAAAAAAATGCTTGACAGAAAATTTGAAAAATTTCGCGGCGGCCCGGCCACCAGATACAACACGAACTTGAAACCGCGTGTATCCATCAGCCCAAGAGGAGTGTTCTATTTCAACAGCAAAACGTTTCGGGATCTTGGAAGCCCGGAGGCGGTCGCGCTTTACTACAACCGCGAAACCGACAGCGTCGCGATCCAGCCCGTGCCGCAGCTGTCCGCGGAAACATTTCCCGTCGTCAAAAAGAACAACGGCCACGGCATCCACGCTTCGTCCTTTTTCCGGCACTTCCGGATCATCATCAAAGAGACACAGCAGTTCCTGAACCCGGTCATCGACAGCAACAAAAACCTGATCCTGTGCCTCCGCGAAACCATATTTATCGGCGGCATTGCCCGTACGAAAAGGCCGCCTATGTCCGGATCTCGG
>CBFGSN010000126.1:0-7484 GCA_965651435.1 uncultured bacterium
CGCATCGTCGCAACGTTGTAAGGCACGATCGTGTAGCCCGCGAAATACGATCCCGCGACGATCACCGCCCAAACGCCGACAAGTATCGCCGCGATCAGAAATTTTCTGAGGAAAAGGAAAAGAAGAGCCGCAAACATCGCGACAGCCGCCGTCCATTTCAGCGGCCACGGAATATCGGTTTCGCCGATGTAAAAAAGCGGAAGAGCGGAAATCGCAATGCCGGTCGCGAATATCGATGCCGAACGAAAGAATATCTTGCGATAAACTTTGCCTTTATTGTCGTCATCGAGCCTTTTGCCAAGCGCGATCGATATCGCTACACCGACGATAAAAAGGAAAAACGGAAAGATATAATCGGTCGGTGTTATGCCGTGCCACGGAGCGTGTTCGAGCGGAGAATATATCGCCGACCACGTTCCCGGATTGTTCACGAGCACCATGCCGGCGATCGTTATACCGCGAAAAACGTCGAGCGAGAGCAGTCTTTTTTGCTGCGAGCTTTGCTCCATATCGGATGTGAAGGTTATTCTCCGCTGCGGGCGATGGCTCCGGCAATATGCGCCGTGTGGTGGCGTGAGTGCCACGAATAAAGTGCCAGAAATTCGCCGAGCCGCCATTCGCCCGATTCCGGATGCACGATCCTGCGTTCAAAATCGGCGTCCGTCATCGCACGCAAAAGCGTCGTCCATCGTTCGTGTATCGCCCCGAGCATTTTCAGCGAAACCGCGACCGGCATTCTGCTGTCGGCAAGTTCGGCCCAGCGCTCTTCGAAATACGGCCGGATCGTCGGCGTTTCTTCGGTCAAACCGAGCTTGAACCGGCAAAGCGAATTCATATGGCTGTCGGCGACATGGTGAACGACCTGCCGGATCGTCCATCCGTCCCGGCGATACGGTGTTTCCAGAACGGTGTCGTCAAGCCGGCCCGTTTTTTCGGCAAGGATCATCGGAAGTTCGGCGATGTCATTGATCCACGACGCGCGGCGTTCGGGGTCGCGTGCGTCGCCTATGCTTTCACGGTCAAATTTGCCTATCGGGTATCTCGGGTCGCGATCGTCCATTGTCTTTATGCCTCTCCGCCGTAATAATTTTCGAACCTTGTGAACTCTTTGAGGAACGCAAGCTTCACGGTGCCGGTCGGTCCGTTTCTTTGTTTCGATACGATCAGTTCGGCGATGCCTTCGTTCTCTTCGGTGCGGTTATAATAATCTTCCCGATAGATAAAAGCGACAACGTCGGCGTCCTGTTCGATACTTCCCGATTCGCGAAGGTCGGACATCAGCGGACGCGGCGGATTTCGGGCTTCGGGAGCACGCGAAAGCTGCGACAACGCGACGACCGGAACGTTCAATTCTTTCGCAAGGCCTTTCAATTCGCGCGATATCTGCGAAACTTCCTGTTGACGCGACTCGGTCCGCTTCGAACCGCCCATAAGCTGAAGATAATCGACGACGATCAGGTCAAGCTGCTTTTGTTCGGACGCGAGCCGACGGACTTTCGCACGCATCTCAAGCACCGAGATTCCGGGCGTATCATCAATGAAAAGTTTACAGCTTGAAAGCGTGTCGATCGCTCCGGCCAGCCGCTGCCAAGCCTCGCGTGCAAGAAATCCCGTACGCAGATGATGAGCATTCACTTTTGCTTCGGACGCCATCATACGCATAACAAGCTGTTCCTTTGACATTTCAAGCGAAAATATCGCAACGACCGCTTTTTCCAAGATCGCCGCGTTTTGCGCAAGCGTCAGGCACAAGGCCGTTTTTCCCATCGAAGGACGTGCCGCGACAATGACCAGATCGCCCCGCTGCAAGCCCGACGTCATTTCGTCGAGTTCGCGAAAACCGGTGCCGAGTCCGGTGAGTGCATGGGTTTCGCGGTTAGCATATTCGCGGATCTTTTCCAGCACATTCTCCGCGATCGGTTCGACATGCGAAAAGCCCTGACGCGAACGTTCGTCGGCGATCGAAAATATCATCTGCTCGGCGTGATCGAGCACGATCTCAGCATCCTGTTCCTCGGAAAGCGCTTCGCTGGTGATCTCGTTGCAGGTGCGGATCAGGTCGCGAACGACCGATTTGCTTTTGACGACATCGATATAAGCTTTCAGATCCGAAAAATGCGGAAGGCCGTATGTCAGGTTCGTTATCGCGGCAACACCGCCGATGGCTTCGACGGAGCCTTCTTTCTTTAGTTCTTCGCCGATCAGGATCGGATCGATTCCCTTCGAGGCTTCGAACAGACCGATCATCGCCTTGAAAATTCTACGGTGCAAAGGAAAGTAAAAATCCTCAGGCCTAAGCTGTTCGACAGCCTGCGATATCAACGCATTATCCAGGAGGATCGCGCCGAGGATCGCTCGCTCGCTCTCTTCGCTGCTCGGCAGCGGGCGTTCTAAAAATTGTTCGCGGCGTGCTTCGGGAATAGACATAGAAAAAGACCGAACTTAATTTTTCTGAATCGGCCGAGCGGCCGTGAGAGAAAGCGTCGGCAAATTCAAATGATACACGCGAAAGGCGGCAACGACAAAACCGCCGCCCGATTTTACATTTTTCGACAGAAAGGCCGCAGCCGGTTTCCCGAATGCGGCCTTTGATCTACCTTGAAAAGGCGTGCATTTACGCTTCTTCGCCTTCGGCGGCTTCGGCTTCGGCGGTAGCGTCTTCCGCTTCGACAGCAGCGGCTTCTTCGGCCGGAGCAGGCTGGGCGGCTTCGTCCGCGGACGCTTTTGCCTTGCCTTTCTTCGTTTCCTTCTCTTCCGTCTCTTCGCCGCCTTCGGCGGTAACGCTTACCGGAATGCTTATCGAAACTTCGCGGTGAAGTTTTACGGAAACGGTGTACTCGCCGGTTTCTTTGATCGCGTCTTTCAGAACGATCTTGCGGCGGTCGAATTCATAACCTTTTGCCTTCAGGGCGTCGGCTATGTCCATCGACGTGACCGAACCAAAAAGCGTTCCGCCTTCGCCGGCTTTGCGTTCGAACGCAAGCGCGATGTCAGCCATCTGATCAGCCTGTGCCTGTGCCGTCGAACGTTCAACGGCTGCCCGTTTCAAAAGAGCTTCGCGTTCGAGTTCGATCTGGCGGACGTTGCCTTTGGTCGCAAGCGTCGCAAGTCCCTGCGGCAGAAGGTAGTTTCGGGCGTAACCCGCTCTGACCTTGACGATGTCGCCGCGGCCGCCGAGCGTGTCAATATCCTCACGTAATAAAATCTTTGTGGTTGCCATAATGATTCTCCTCCTGCTTTATTCCCAGACGTACGGCAAAAGCGCCATCTGGCGTGCCCGTTTGATCGCCTTCGAAAGCCGACGCTGATCTTTCGCCGAAATCCCGGAAATACGCCGCGGCATTATCTTTCCGCGTTCCGGAATAAAGTGCCGAAGATAATCAACATCTTTCCAATCGATATAATCCGGCACGGCTTGACGCGGACGGCGTCTTTGATAGCGGCGCGGCATTTTATCGTTAAAATCATCACCGCCGGCGTTGTCACGATTATCGCGTTCTTTTACTTCTGTTTCTTTTTCACTCATATAGATCCTCCGACGGCGTTATGCCTCTGCTCCGGCATCCGCTTGTTGTTCGGCAGCGGCTTCCGTATTCAGGAATCGCGCGCGTTTTTCCTGTTTGCTGTCGCGTTTTGCTTTGATCTTGTCGGCGCGTTTGCGGTCAAGATCGACCCTGACCGTTATGTACCGCATGATGGCGTCATTGACGCGCATTCTGCGTTCGAGTTCGAGGATCTCCTGGCCGCTGCCTTCGATCTCGAACAACATATAGTAGCCCTGCGTTTTTTTGTTGATCGGATACGCAAGGTCGCGGCGGCCGCCGTCGTCCATGCGAACGATCGTGGCACCGCCATTTTCGATTATTCCTTTGATCGATTCGTTTATCGCGGCGACCTTTTCATCCGCCGCATCCGGATCGATTATGTACATTACTTCGTAAACTCTGTTTGACAATTCTTTCTCCTCCTTTCGGATCTTCGGCTTGGCTCATTTAAGGTCAAGCAAGAAGGTCTTTCACGTTCTCTGCCGCTTCGTCGTTCCTGTCGCTCGGTGCGGCATTCCATTTTGACATCGCCCTTTCCACGCCTTCGGTCATTATCGACCGGATCGCGTCGGCGGTGTCGTGTAATACTTTTTCAACTGTTTCCATTTCGTTCTTTGAAAAATTTTCCAGAACGAAATTCTTCGTGTTCCTGATCGGATGGTCCGGCATAATGCCGATACGTACCCGAATAAAATCGCTCGTCCGAAGCTGATCGATGATCGAACGAAGGCCGTTGTGGCCGCCGTGCGAACCTTTCGGCCTGATCCTGATCGAACCAAGCGGTAAAGCCAGGTCATCCGATATAACGATCAGCTTTTTGACCGAACGCGTCGGCTTTTTCAGCAGGCAGTTCATCGATTCGCCGCTGAGGTTCATGTAGGTCTGCGGTTTTACGAGTTCGGCAATAATGCCGCCGATCTCCGCTCGTCCCACAAGTGCCCTGCACTCTTCGCGTTTAACGGCCGTCTGTTCGCGTTCAGCGATAAGATCGACGACCATAAAACCGAGGTTGTGCCGCGTTCTTTCGTATTCCCGGCCCGGATTTCCCAGGCCGGCGATCAGCCAATTCGTATCCGATGACATTTCCATCGATCGAACCGATCCGCCGGACGGAGAACCGAACAGGGTTCGTCCGCCGCCTCGGACCGGATACTATTCGCCGCCCTCTTCGGCAGGAGCATCGCCTTCGGCCGGAGCTTCTCCGCCTTCGCCTTCGGCTTCGCCGATGACCTCGGGTTCGGCACCTTCTTCGACCTGCGGTTCGAGTTCCTGTTCCTTGACCATAACGATCGACGCGACGACCGTTTCCGGTGCTTCATGGATCTCGATGCCTTCGCCGACCTTGATGTCCGAAACATGAGCCGAATGCTCAACCGTCAATTCGCTGATATCGACCTCGATCGAATCCGGCGTATTTTTCGGTTCACAGAGCACCTTGATCTCACGCATTGCCTGCGAAAGAACGGCGCCGTCTTCTTTTAACGCTTCGGGCTCGCCGACGAGGTGGATCGGAACAAGCATTTCGATCTTTTCGCCTTTGGCGAAGCGGCGAAGGTCGGCGTGAAGCAAACGTCCCTGAATGGCGTCTATCTGACGATCCTGAAAAATAACGTCGCTTTGGCCTTGGCCTTCAACATCGAGCGTAAACATGGTGTTAACGCCCGCATCGGTCCTAAGCACGGCTGCCAGTTCGCCGAGATCGGCGGCAACGGACATATTTTCCTCACCGGCACCGTAAACAACGACCGGAACCTTGCCTTCCGCACGAAGCCGGCGGGCAGCGTTCTTGCCGCGGTCCTCCCGGATCTGCGCTTTGACTGTAATTCTTTCTGCCATAACTTTTTCCTATTCAAAACCGGGCACAATGCCCGCAGCTTTATATAAAAAGCGATGAAACGCTTGTCTCATCGTGTATCGATTTGATCGCCGAAGCCAAAAGGCGGCCGACGCTCAAAACTTCAAGCTTGCCGTTGTCGATCAGCGGCCTTGCATTCTTGTCCACCGGTATCGTATTCGTCACGATCACCTTTTTCAGGTGCGAATTCGAAATATTTTCGACCGCTTTTCCCGAAAGCACCGCGTGCGTAAAGCAAGCAAAAACTTCGTTGGCTCCGGCTTCGTGCAGGGCTTTCGCGACCTTGCATATCGTGCCGCCGGTGTCGCACATATCGTCAACGATCAGGCAATTTTTGCCCTCGACGTCGCCGACAATATTCATGATGTCAGCTTCGTTCGCCCGTTCGCGGCGTTTGTCGCAAAGGGCGAGTCCGGCTTCGAGCCGTTTCGCATACGCCCTGGCGCGTTCGGCACCGCCGGTGTCGGGCGCGACCACGATCAGATTTTCGATCGGGTTCTGCATAAAATAATCCACCACGATCGGCGCCGCATAAAGATGATCGACCGGAATGTCAAAAAATCCCTGTATCTGCGAAGCGTGCAGGTCGATCGTCAGCACACGCGACGCACCGGCCGTATAGATCAGATTCGACACAAGCTTTGCAGCGATCGGAACACGCGGCCTGTCCTTTTTATCGGAACGGGCGTAACCAAAATACGGAATGACCGCGGTTACGCGTTCTGCCGATGCCCGGACAAAAGTGTCCATCATTATCAGCAGCTCCATCAGGTTCTGATCGGTCGGCGGACACGTCGGCTGAACGATAAAAACGTCGGTTCCGCGAACATTTTCGCCGATCTGGAAATTGAATTCGCCGTCGGAAAAACGATCCGTGCTCGCTTTGCCGAGATCGCAGTTCAGATGTTTGCAGATCTCTTCCGCAAGTCCGCGGTGCGAATTCCCCGAAAAGATCTTGATGTTGCCCGTCACACTCATTTCTTTTCCGTTCCAAACAAAAAGCGGCTGTCATTGAAATAAAGACAGACCGCTCCGATAAAAAAAGAAAACTGGCTGGGGCGGAAGGATTCGAACCTACGAATGCCGGGACCAAAACCCGGTGCCTTACCACTTGGCGACGCCCCAACGCTTATTTCAGAAACTATCGGAAACAGCCTTTACGCTGAAAACAACGCTTCGCGATATTCCTTTCGCGAAATGGCTGCTACGGCAAACTTTCGCCGGTCGGGTCTTTGCCCAAGGGCTTTCAATGCTGCTTGCCGTGTCTCTTCTTTTTCAAATACTGCGAAAACGCTTGCTCCGCTGCCGCTCATCAACGCGGCTTTTGCACCCATTTTTTCAAGTTCGCGTTTGACCGAACCTATCTCCGGATGCATCGCAAATACCGTTCTTTCCAGGTCGTTCCGAAAAACAGACGCGTCTTCGGGACGAAAACGGTAATTGAGAAGAATACTTTTTGATGCCGCTGTTGTCAAGCTATCCGCAGCGTATCGAGCGAATATTTCAGGTGTCGGAACGTCGATATCCGGCGTAACGATCAGAAGGTTTTCGAGCGGTGCGTCATCGAGTTCTTCGATCTCATCTCCGCGGCCTGTTCCGAGAGCCGTTCCGCCGTGAAGAAAGAACGGAACGTCCGCGCCGAGCTTTGCCGCGATCGGCTCTAACTCAACGGCCGTCGTATCGATATTCCAAAGCCGCGAAAGGCCGATCAGAGCGGTAGCCGCATTCGATGAACCGCCGCCCAATCCGCCGGGAAACGGGATGCTCTTTTCAAGAAAGATCCGCGCGCCTTCCCTTACCGAAAACGCGTTCGCCAAAAGCTTTGCGGCCTTTATTATCAGATTCGTATCGCCGAGCGGCACACGCCGATCGTCGCATTCCAGAAGGAGGCGGTCATCCGTTTCGAACCGCAGCGTGTCGTGGAGCGACACAGTTTGCAATACGGTTTCCAATTCGTGAAAACCGTCGTCCCGCCGGCCGCGAATGTGCAGGGCAAGATTTATCTTTGCAAAGGACGGAAGCTGAAACATTCAGCTAAGAATAGATTTCGGCGTGATGGTTTGCAAACCGGGCGGCTCAGGCTC
>CBFGSN010000127.1:0-7413 GCA_965651435.1 uncultured bacterium
CGCGTGACGGAGGTGCATTATCCGGCACAGTACGGCTTGGCGGGCAGCCCTCGAAAGGTTGTCGAAAACAGCTACGATTCGGCGAGCCGTCTGAGCGAAATGAAGTATGACGGGGCGGAGCAGGCTTCGGAGATAGTGTATAATGCCTCGGACAGGGCGCCGAAACCGCTGGACGGCATCCCGAACTTATCCTACGACAACGCAACTAACAGGATCACGACAACCGGCTACGAATACGATGCCGCCGGCAATCAGACACGCTCGCCGGCGGCGGGCGGGTCGTAGAAAATCACGCCATCATATATACTTAAGAAATGGATCTAACCGTTGCGGTCACGGGCGCGTCGGGCAGTATTTATGCCCGGCGGACGCTTCAGCTTTTGGCTGAAAGCGGCGTAGTGGAAACGATAAATCTAGTGATGTCGGACACTGCTCTGGTTGTCGCGCGCATCGAAACCGGCGGCGGCCTGCGGGAGCTTTCCGCCGATGCGGTGAAGGATTGGTTGGGGCTCGACGCCGGAAATAAACTCATACGCATTTGGCGGCTCGATAATTTTGCGGCAAAGCCTTCGTCCGGATCGTACCGGCAGGCGGGAATGATCGTCGTGCCGTGTTCGATGGGAACGCTCGGAGCCATTGCGTCCGGAGCCGGAACCAACCTTATTCACCGCGCGGCGGATGTTTGCTTGAAGGAACGCCGAAAACTGGTCCTAGTTCCGCGTGAAGCTCCGTATAGTGCGATCCATTTGGAAAATATGCTGCGGCTCGCGAACGCCGGAGCGACGATCCTGCCTGCCAGTCCGGGTTTTTATCACCGGCCAAAGACGATCGAGGACCTTGTCGATCATCTGTGCTTCCGGATCTTGGATCAATTTGATATTCCGCACTCGAAGCACAGCGAATGGACCGGAAATGAAGCACAATGAAACTTCCGACAGAACGATTCACCGACCGCGTCGAAAATTACGTAAAATATCGCCCCGGATATCCGGCCGGGATCTTGGAATTTTTTCGAGATGAACTTGCGATGAAACCCGATTCCGTTATCGCGGATGTCGGTTCCGGAACCGGAATATTGACACGAATGTTCCTTGAGCACGGAAACACGGTCTTTGCGGTCGAACCGAACGACGCGATGCGCGCCGCGGCGGAAGATTCGTTCGGCGGCGACGCTAAATTTCACAGCATAAAGGGCACGGCCGAGGCGACCGGGCTCGCGGACGGTTCGATCGACATCGCGACCGCGGCCCAGGCCTTCCATTGGTTCGATCCGCAGCGGTCCGGCGACGAATTCCGACGGATCTTAAAGCCCGCGGGTCGGATCGCGCTTATTTGGAACGAACGCGAATTGGACACTACGCCGTTCCTTCGCGATTACGAAAAGTTCCTACTCGAATTTGCGGATGATTACACAAGCGTTCGGCACGAAAATGTAAATGACGGGACGCTCAGGACATTTTTTAACGGCGATTATGGCGTAAAAGAATTTGCGAACGAGCAGAGTTTAGACCTGGAAGGACTCCGCGGCCGAACGCTTTCGTCCTCATATATTCCGACGCCCGCGTCGCCGCGTTTTGGGGCGATGAACGAAGCCCTTGTTTCGCTGTTTGCCAAACACGGCGAAAACGATAGAATTAGAATTTTGTATCGAACGAAAATATATTACAAGCAGGTCTAGTTATGGAAGCAAATACAGATTCAACCGACGGGATCAAAACCATCTCTGTCGCACATTCCCCCGATTCGGACGACGCTTTTATGTTTTACGGATTGGCAACGAACAAGCTCGAAACCGAAGGACTTCGTTTCGAACACACGCTCAAGGACATCCAATCGCTTAACGAGGACGCGAAGAACGAGGTTTTTGACGTAACGGCCGTCAGTTTTCATGCGTACGCGTACATCGCCGATAAATATGCCTTGCTGCCGCACGGTGCGAGCATTGGGGATAAATACGGCCCGATCGTCGTCGCAAAAGAACCGCGCAAACCCGAAGAGATCGCGTCGATGAAGATAGCCGTTCCCGGCGAAATGACGAGTGCGTTCCTCGCGCTAAAGATCTTTGAACCGAACTTCGAATACATCGTTGTTCCGTTCGATAAGATAATGGACGCCGTGGACGCCGGTGACGCAGATGCCGGGCTGCTGATTCACGAAGGCCAGCTTTTTTACAAAGACAAAGGCTTTTCGAAGGTTCTCGACCTCGGCGAATGGTGGTTCGAAAAAACGCAGCTTCCGCTGCCGATGGGCGGAAACGTGATTCGCCGCGCGCTTGGCGAAGAAATGATGAAAAAGGTTTCGAAAACGCTTCACCGCAGCATCGTTTATTCGATGGAAAACCGCGAAGACGCGCTTTCGTATGCGATGCAGTTCGCGCGCGATATGCCGACCGAACTCGCTGACCGTTTTGTCGCAATGTGGGTCAACGATCTGACGCTCGATTACGGCGAACGCGGGAAAGAAGGCGTCCGCCGCCTGCTTGACGAAGGCTTTGCGGCTGGCATAATCCCGCACAAGGTCGATATTCAATTTGTCGATTAATTTTTCTTTTTAAGGCAAAATCATAACGGAACGAGGGTCTATGATATGTAGATCCTCGTTTTGACTCGCATTCAACACGTTGCGCTTTCGGAACATGGAGGTTCACGAAAGAATGGCGAATTACGTTCTCGGCACATCGGATCCGACAATAACACCGGATACCGGAGCCGGCAAATGGAACAGCGAACCAAAAACATTTGAGATGCGCTTCAAAGAACAGGCGATATTTCAAATACTTCCGCATGCGTATGTCGTAATAGGCGATGACGCAACGGAACATATGTATCATTACCTAGGCAATAGCGGAAAAGATTATACGATCGACCTCGAAGATATGCTTGACGACGTTCCGAACGAGAAGAGAGCATATATGGCGGAAATGACCCTTGCGCGAAAGTTTGTCGAAACTCTACCGCCGGGAACTCACCAGATCACATCCACAAGGGCAACGGTCGGTTATGTTCAGAAAAGTGAGAATTGGAACTGGTTCTTCGCGACGGGCGGCTATTCATATTGGGGAAAAGGTATTGCGTCAGTTACCGAAGATCAAGGACAGCGTTCTTACGAACTTGTATTCGAGTATAAGTTTTTCGACCGCTATAATTGGGACGGTGGGAAACAGGTCGAAATATTCGGCATTACCATAACCGATCATTTTATGGGCGAATTTCACCGCCAGGGCTTGGCTCAGGAATTTAATATGTACGGTTCGTACAAACAAAAGGTAAAATGGACGGGAGCAACTTTCTCAGATCCGGTAATAACCGACGTCGGAGGCCGTTAATGAAATACTTTTTGCTTTTGACCGTACTTTTTTGCGCATGCGGCGGGATCGGCGCGACCAATAATATGTTCACAGATATAAAAGAGATCGAACAGCGTTCGGGAATGAATTTCGGCGACGGAGCCAAGGTATTGTTTCAGGAAGATAATCTGGGCGGCGACCAGGAAGCTCAAAGCTGGTTGATATTTATGAAGAGCCGTTCCGAATTTCCGAAAGGTAAACTAGAACCGCAGACAGCGAATGATGCTCAGGAATACTTCGAACGCTTTCAACGACTCGCCTCTGAAGATATAGGCACACTTCGATCCGAGCAAACGACGACCGCTTTTTGGGAGCGCCCGGACGGGCGTTATGACGCCGCCGTCATCGAAACGGACAAAGGTTTTATAATGGAACTGCAATGGGTGAAGCAAAATTAACGCCGAGTGCGCTATATTTGTTTTGAATGCGGCAAATAAGATCTCTAATACCATTTGTTCTTTGGAACTGCGCAGTATTGGCGTTTACCGGGGCGATCGCCGTTTCAGCTCAAAATTCCGGCACACCGCCCGCCGAACGCTTCACAGGAAAACTCGATGATCAACTTTCGCCGGACATGGTTCATATCGCCCAGCGCGTATTGAAGGTCGGTGATACCAAGATCGCCTTCAAACCGGCAGTCGATAAAGGCTCGAAGATATCCGGCGGAGAGTTTATCGATCCAACTTCTGCATCGCGAAAGAGCAAACTCTATTTGGTCGAACCGAAAGAGAGCTCCCCGTTCCTTGCCGTTGATCTTGATGCAGACAACGTTATTGGATCTTCTGAACGATTTACGCTAAAGCAGACATCGCGTCCCAACGATCTCTACGCGATCCTTCGCATACCTATAAGGAACTTGTTTTACAAAGACTTTCCTGTCTTTGTCATGTATAAGCGCGGTTTCCGGCATCCAAAGCTGCAGGAAACCGATCGACTTGTTCTTCAATCGGTAATGGCGCTGGCGTATGGCTCAGTTGACGTGAAAGGGCGCGATGTCCGTTTCATGTATCCGTTCGTTTTGGAAGATCCAAAGATGAGCACGACTGACGGGCTGTTCGGCGTCGATTCGGACGGTGATGGAGAGATCCGCAACGAACAGTTCTCGCCGGAAACGTCGTACGCAACCGGCACTGAGCTTGTATTTCCGCTCGGAAACATGTTCGTTTCGACAGAAAATATAGATCTGGTAAAAAACGAGATCACAGTAAGAGAACGCGAAAGGTCCGAATATCTTCGGCATGATCTCGAGCTTGGCGGGACGATGCCGGATTTCTCATTCATCGACTTTGACGGAAAACCACGAAAGCTCTATGAATTCAAGGGAAAATATGTGTTGATCGATTTCTGGGGCGCTTGGTGTCATGACTGCACACTTGAGACGCCGTATCACGTCGAAGCGTTGAAACGCTTTCGAAAACGCGGCTTCGATATTCTCTCGCTCAATTCGGACGAAGACATCAATGTCGCAAAAAGCTATATGAGTAAGAACGGTATGACCTGGACGCAGGCGACGAATGACAGCATCCGCAACCTCGTTGAAGTAACGTATCGAATTCAGGAATACCCATCAACTATCCTTATCGGGCCGGATGCGAAAGTACTAGTTCTGGACCAAAACAGGCTTCGCGGCGAACGCCTGCTTGAAACGCTGGATTCCCTCTTGCCGTAAAATACTTAACCTTGATATTTTCCAACTAAAGTGAGCATACCTGCATCTATTAAATGAAATGCGTCCGGATATTCGAACTATGAAAAGACCGCTAATTGCCTTGATCACGCTACTTTTCCTTGCCGCCGCCGCCTTTTCGCAGAGATCGACGGTGGAGAGAACGCATCTTAGTCCCGAGAGGGTAAAAGAGATAATCGCGAAATTTGCCGACAATGAAGGAAATTTTCGCGAAGCGCTGAAGAACTACGTGTTTCGGCGAAAGGCAACACTCCAGACTATCGGCGTCGGCGGCCAGATCACCGGAACTTTCCACCGCGAATCTTTCATGACATTCAATTCGGACGGAGCCCGTTTCGAACGCGTGGAGTACGCACCGGTTCCCACACTTCCGCCGACCTTTCGTATCACACCGGAAGACCTCGATGATCTTGGCGGAGTAACGCCGTTCGCACTCGATCCTTTTTATATCGATAGATACGACATCAAATACGTCGGCAAGGAAAGGATCGACGAACTTGACCTTTACGTTTTCGATGTCGAACCGAAGGTCATGCCAAATCCGAAAAAGACCAAGCTGCGAATGTTCCAAGGGCTCATTTGGGTCGATGACCGCGACCTGATGATCGTAAAATCGAAGGGCAAAGGTGTTCCCGAAACAAAGGATAATAAATTTCCGATCGTGGAAACGTGGCGCGAGAACATCGACGGCAAATTCTGGTTCCCGTCTTATGCCGCATCGGACGACACGCTTGTTTTCGACAGCGGCTATGTTCAGAAGATCAAGCTTCGCGTGACATACAGCGATTATAAGGAAGCCCAAAGCTCTGTCAGGATCTTGGATGAAGAAGGCGAAGAGGTAAAAGACGATCAATAGTGAACGGCTGGGCCGGCCGCAGCAAGTTCTTCGGCGATCGCCGAACGCACCTTGATCAGCAGCGGCATCAGTTCGCCGTCCGTCGCGACGGGCGGTAGAAGCGTCATTTCGATGGTTCCGGGAAATGCGACACCCGTTCGTTTCCCCATCATCACATCTGTATTTTTAATGGCGACGGGAACTATGTCCGCGCCTGTCTGAAGTGCGAGGTGAAACCCACCTTTTTTGAACGGCAGCAGTTCACCGGGCATCGCCCGTGTTCCTTCGGCAAACACGCCGAATGACGAGCCTTTCGCCATTATCTTTTTTGCTTTTTCAAGCGAGCGTTTCGCCCGATCCGGATTCGAACGGTCGATGGCGAAAATATTCACGTAATGCATTCCCTGACCGAAGATGGGCACTTTCAACAGTTCCTTTTTTGCGACAAGGCCGACCTTATGTCCGGTGTGAAAGAACAGCGCGACCGTATCCAGATAAGACCGGTGATTTGATATAAAAACGTATGTCCGATCGGGGTCGAGGTGTTCTTTTCCGGTCACACTCACCTTTGCACCGGCGGCGGAAAGCCATAGGTTCGCACCCCAACGAGCTATCGGATATATCCACATTTTTTTGTGGATAATGCCAAGAAAGATCAGCACCGGCAGTCCGACGACGAGCATCAGAAAACCTGCGACGATCCAGCACCACCAGTATCGAAGTTTGCCCGCAAGTCTCGATTTGTTAGACTGTGGAACAGGAAACGTCAGTTTTTTATTATCTCCGCTCTCAGAAAAGGAAGAATTTTCAGTATGCTTCGACTCTGTTCCGGGTATCGACATGCCGGGTCCTATATTCACTGCCGATCAAAACGGCTCTCCTGCTCGGTAGTTATTTTCGGATTCATAATACTATTTTCTTCGGCGCTTGTCGCTCAGGTCCGTTCGCCGAAGGACGTGCTCGGCTTTCATCCGACCGATGACAGAACCATCGCCGATTGGGCGCAGATAACACGATATTTTCGGGAGCTTGACAAAGACAGCCCGCGGGTCGAGGTTCGCGAGATCGGCAAAACAACGCTCGGTAAACCGATGATCGCCGCTTTCATTTCCGACGAATCGAATATCAAAAAGCTGGAATATTACCGCGGCATCAACGCAAAACTCGCCGATCCGCGAACGATCGGGAACGATGCGGAGCTTCGCGAGTTGCTCGAGAACGGCAAGGCGATCGTTTCGATATCCTGTTCGATCCATTCGACCGAGATCGTCGCTTCACAAATGTCGATGAATCTGGCGTACGAACTCGCCTCCGCGGGTGATCCGGAAACGGAACAGATACTTGAGAACACGATATTGATATTGATACCGAGTTCGAATCCGGATGGCGTCGATATCGTCGCCGATTGGTATCGAAAAACGGTTGGGACCAAAAGCGAAGGCACATCGCCGCCGGAGCTTTATCATTTTTACGCGGGTCATGACAATAACCGCGACTGGTTCATGATGAACCTGGACGAAACGCGTGCGATCACAAAACTTTTTT
>CBFGSN010000128.1:0-7395 GCA_965651435.1 uncultured bacterium
AAACAAATGTCTGAAACACGAAAAACTGCCGATCCTTGCGTAATGGTCATTTTCGGCGCGACCGGCGATCTCACAAAACGCAAGCTCCTTCCCGCTCTCTATAACCTGGCAAAAGACAAATTCCTTCCGGAAAATTTCGCGATCGTCGGCGTCGGACGACAGGAATTTACATCCGACGAATTTCGAAAACAGGCGGCGGACGACCTGAAAGAATTTCTCGGTTCGGCTCCGGATAAAAAACTTCTCGATCATTTGACCGAGCGGATGCGTTACGTCGGCGGCGATTTTGACGACGACAAAACGCTTTTTCCGGAGATAAAAGATACGCTCGCGGATGTTTGTAAAAAATACGATATTCCCGAAAATTTCTTTTATTATATGGCGATACCGCCGGGGCTTTTTGCGAATGTCGCGAAAAAATTGGTCAAGAACGGGCTCGGCCGCGAAGAGAACGGAAACTGGCGGCGGTTCATTTTCGAAAAGCCGTTCGGCCGCGATCTCGAATCTGCAAAGAAGCTGAATTCGACGCTCCTTTCGATCTTAAAGGAACAGCAGATCTATCGCATCGACCATTACCTCGGCAAAGAAACCGTGCAAAATATTTTGGTCTTTCGTTTCGGCAACACCGTTTTCGAACCGATCTGGAACCGCAATTATATCGACAATGTTCAGATCACCGTTTCGGAAACACTCGGCGTCGAAGAACGCGGCGGATATTACGACACCGCCGGCGCGCTTCGCGATATGATCCCGAATCATATCTTCCAGCTTATGACGCTGACGGCGATGGAACCGCCGGTGTCGTTCGAAGCCGACGCCGTCCGCGATGAACAGGCAAAGATACTTTCGGCGATACAGCCGATAAAACCCGAAGAAGTTTTTCAGCGAACCATCCGCGGGCAATACGACGCCGGCGAAATAGACGGCAAAAGCGTTCCGGCATATCGCTCCGAACCGAAGGTCGATCCGGCATCGAACACCGAAACGTTCGCCGCATTGAAACTTAATATCGACAATTGGCGTTGGGCCGATGTTCCGTTTTTCCTGCGCACCGGAAAGCGCATGGCCCATCGTCATTCGCGGATCGTGATCCAGTTCAAACACGCTCCGTTCGTGCTCTTTAGAAATACGCCGGTCGAACGCCTGACGACGAACCGCATCGAAATTCACATACAGCCGGACGAAGGCATAACGCTGCATTTCGGCGCGAAAATTCCCGGCCCGATCGTAAAAACGGGTCCGGTCGATATGGATTTCGATTACGCGGAACACTTCGGCGAACAAATAAGCACGGGTTACGAACGGCTGCTTTACGATTGTATGATCGGCGACGCGACGCTTTTCCAACGTGCCGACATGGTCGAGGCGAGCTGGTCGGTCGTGACGCCGGTGCTCGACGTTTGGAATGCGGTTCCGCCGAGAAATTTTCCAAATTACAAAGCCGGTTCGTTTGGTCCCGATGATTCCGAAGACCTGATGAAAGGCCACGGCTGCACGTGGCGGAACTCGCCGCCCGAAGAAAATGGAAATTGAGGTATTCGAAACACCGGACGAACTCAGCCGTGACGCCGCCCGGCGTTTCGTCGCGATAATGACTGACGCCATTGAAAAGCGCGGCCGCTTTTCCGTTTCGCTTTCAGGTGGAAATACGCCGATGACGCTTTACGAAATTCTTGCAAAAGAATTTGCGGACGCCGTCGATTGGGCCAAAACCGCGTTCTTTATCGGCGACGAACGCAACGTGCCGCTCACCGATGACCGCAGCAATTACCGGAATATAAAGGACGCGTTGCTCGACCCGCTCGGTATCACACAGGACAGAATATTTCATTGGAACACTGATCTCGGTGACCGGCCGATGGTCGTCAGTGAATTCGAAACAATGCTACTCGATCATTTCGAAGGCCCACCGCGCTTCGACCTGATGCTGCTCGGGCTTGGCGAAGACGGCCACACGGCGTCGCTTTTTCCGGGTTCGGACGCACTTCGCGAAGATCGACGCTTTGCCGCGTATGGTACGGCGGCTGATCCGGACGAAACGCGTTTCACGCTCACATTTCCGGCGATAAACAACTCGCGAAACATCATATTTCTCGTTTCCGGCGAAGGCAAAAGTTCCGCCGCCGCGGAGGCTTTCGGCCCCGCGCGCGAGGTTTCGGATCTTCCGGCCGCGCGCGTTTCGACTGTGGACGGCGAACTTCTCGTTCTCATTGACAAAGCCGCGGCCGTCGGGCTGAGCCTGCCGTAGTTTGCTTTTCATCCGTTCGCGAATTAACATCGGATTCAACACGTATGGAAATCGAAATCGCAGCAATAGCCGTGATCGTGCTGGCGACGGTTCTCTTCGCGGTGATCGACCACGCATTTTCGCAGCTCTCCGACTTCGGTCTGCGGCGTCTTTCCGCCGATGCCGAAGAAAGCTCGCGTGAACGCACCGCCGAGTTCCTCAAACGGATACTCGAAGATCGTCCGCGATTTCGGTTCATTCTTTCGGTCATCATCCAAATATTTCTGATCGTCCTTACGGTTCTGATAACGGTGGTGATCTCGCGTTACGCCGCGAACCGTTCGGAGCTTCTCCTTTGGGCTTTGCTTTTGGCGATCGTCACTACGCTGCTTTTCCGTCAAATAATTCCGCGCTTTATCGTAGGCAGATCGCCCGAGGGCAGGCTGCTGTTCCTGCTTCCAGTCGTTCGGCCCATTTTTTCCGTATTGAATAAGGTCGCGTCGCCGTTCGTAAATTCGCCGCATATGTCCGAGGCGTTACGCGAAACAACGACGACGCCGGATGTCGCGGATGAACGGACCGAAGACGTTGCGGAAGATTTTCATACGCTGATGGAGGTCGGCGAAGCCGAAGGCATTCTCGAAGGCAACGAACGCGAACTGATCGAATCGATGGTCGAATTCAGCGAAACGCGCGCCGCCGAAATAATGACGCCCCGAACCGAGCTGTGCGCCATTCCCGTGACGGCGACCGTCGGCAAAGCACGCGACCTGATCATCGAGGAAAAATATTCGCGGCTGCCGGTTTACCGCGACAATATCGACAACATCGAAGGCGCGGTTTACGTCCGCGATCTGCTTTCGGCGTGGGCCGCCGGCGACGAAGACGCTCCGATCACATCCATCCTGCGGAACGTCCTGTTCGTGCCGGAAACGAAATCGGCCTCCGAGCTTTTGAAACAGCTTCAGGCGGAACACATTCAGCTCGCCATCGTGATAGATGAATACGGCGGCGTCGCCGGACTCGTCACGGTCGAAGATATTTTAGAAGAGATCGTCGGCGAGATCGAAGACGAAGACATCGGCGACGAAGAGATAGTCGAGATAATCGAAGGCGACGACGGTTATTGGGAAATGCTCGGTTCGACTGAGATAGATAAAATAGAACGGCTCTTTGACATAGATATTACCGAGCAGGATTTCACGACCATCGCGGGGCTTGTCACCAGCGAAGCGGGTTACGTGCCAAAGGTCGGCGAGCGTCTTACGGTTCACGGGCTGGAGGTTGAGGTCGTTAACGCGGACGAGAAAAAGCTGACGAAACTTCGTGTTCGCAAGGAACCGGAGGTGTTGCCCGAAACGGTTGCCGAACAGGAAAATTGATGATGAAATACATCGCTGAACATAACGAGAACGAATACGAGATCGAAATTTCCCGCACCGGCCGCCTGGTTTCCGCCGCCGTGGACGGGCGTTCATACGAGGTCGAAGTTTCCGAACCCGAATCCGGTGTTTATCTGATAAAGAACGGCCCGAAAATTTTCGAAGCCACCGTCGGAAGAACCGAAGATGGATCGTTTCGCGTGCGGATCGGCGAACATTATTTCGATATTGGTGTCGCCGACCCGAAACGCCTTCGCGGGCGTTCGTCCGCCGCAGGCGAACACGACGGCGTCGCTGAAATAAAGACCGCGATGCCCGGAAAGATCGTCCGCGTTCTGGTCGCCGCAGGAGACGCGGTCGAAAAAGGCGACGGCATCATCGTCGTCGAAGCAATGAAAATGCAGAACGAACTGAAGTCGCCGAAAACCGGAACGATAACTGATATTCGATTTGCCGAAGGCTCAACCGTGTCGGCCGGCGACGTTCTCGTTACTATCGAATAGCATATGCCGCCGCCTTTCGCACAGGCCGCAAAGGCGATGACAGATTCGCCATTACCTCTCCGAACATTTCCAGGTCTATCGACTGCGCCGCGTCCGACCACGCGGCGTCCGGATCCGGATGCACCTCGATGATGACTCCGTCCGCCCCGACGGCAACCGCAGCTTTGGACGCTGCGGAGACCAAGCTTCGCCTTCCGGTCGCGTGCGACGGATCGACGATCACCGGCAGATCGGAAATTTCTTTTACAAGCGCGACGGCCGCCAGATCAAGCGTATTTCGCAAACTGTTATCGAACGTTCGGATGCCGCGTTCGCACAACACAATGCGTTCGTTTCCGCCCTGACGAATATATTCCGCCGCGTTCAGCCATTCCTTCACCGTCGCCGAAAGCCCGCGTTTCAGCAGCACCGGCCGGTCTATTTTGCCGAGCTTTTTGAGCAGCGAAAAGTTCTGCATATTTCTGGCACCGATCTGGATCATATCGGCGTATTCGCAACCGATGCCGACGTCGTCTTCGCTCATTATTTCCGTCACAACCGGCAAGCCCGCCGCGTCGCCCGCACGCCGAAGGAGTTTTAATCCTTCGGCTCCGAGTCCCTGAAAATCCCGCGGCGATGTTCGCGGTTTGAACGCTCCGCCGCGAAGCATCGACGCACCGCGTTCGCGAACGCCGAAGGCCGTTTCCATTATCTGTGCTTCGGTTTCGACCGAGCACGGCCCTGCGATGACGACGGCTTCTTCGCCGCCGAAGTCGATATCGCCGATGCGAACTATTCGTCGGCGAGGTGTTCGCGGCTCTTCGTCGTTCATTTTCATGCTCCGATGTTGCACGGGCATTTCATTTCTATTCGTTCTAACGTCAAACATATTTTCACCCTTTCCTTGTTACAAACTCACCATCTGAAAAAGCGTCCAGTTGTCTTTTTCGTCGGCGATGAACATATCGAGTATCTTTCCGTTAAAGATCTCGGCGGCCTGGCGGCTGCAGATCGCGGCAGTATCGTTTTCGTCATTGGCCACGATGCTCTGCAGACTTCCGGCGGTGTCATACCCGAACTCGATCTCCCAGGTCGGGTGACGCTTCAGATACTCCATGCATTGTTTAAGTGCGACCGGATGCGAACGCACGATCCGGATCCGTTCGAGTTCGCTCTTCGACGTCGATGCCAATACGTGATCGACCCGAAGCCGTAGCTCGCCTAAAACCTTCAACTTATTTTCGCTGATGTTCGCGACCGTGTCCGCGATCTCGCCTATTATCTTGTTTCGTACCGGAAGCACCGCTAGCTCTGCGTTCCCGTTCCTGAGTGCTGTGAACACCGATGCGAAATCGATGCATCGGACTATTTTTGCCTTACCATTGGTGATGGCTTCCGCGGCTTCGTAACTGTACGAGCCAATTCCCCCTTGTATAGCGACGGCTGTCATCTCGTTACGAGCTCCGCGGCCGCCGTCCGCGATTGAATATCGCGTGAGGCGGAAAGTACCAACGAATAGATGCCGGTCAAAAGCAGGCGTTCGGCATCGCATTCGGCCAAAGACCCGACCGAACGAAGAACGTCCGTTTCCCTTTTGGCATCCGCGACAGGAAGTCCGGCAGCAGCTTTTACATCGCCGATCTTTTTGGAAACGGCGCAGCGTTCTTTAAGTAATCCGACTATTTCGACGTCGATCGCATCAATTTTTGTTCGTAGAATTTCCAACATTTTTTGTCTCCTGAAAAAAGAAAAAGCCGCGAATTTTCATTCACGGCTAAAGAGGTTGCGTTTTGCTTTTTTTGTCAGATCACAATGCACACTCCAGCCGTTTTACTGTAAAAGTAAAATCCAAAAAAGCTAAAGCTGGTAAATGTGATCGACTGCTTCATATAACTTGGCATTATATTGCCGGAATTAAAATAACTTTTTCAAATACAGATGTCAAGCAAAATGTTCGCATTAATAGCTGAGTAAATTCGCAAGCAGTCTGTATGCTCCGGGAACGCCGGCCGGAAGCTGGCGAAACAGCGCGTAGCTGCAGTAAACATATTTCCCTTTGCCGACATTTGCGGTCACAAGCCCGCCGGAATTTTCCGGTTCGCCCGCGTCATGCGATTCGAGCAGGCCGACATAGCCGCCCGCGGCAGCGGCGAAATTATAAAGGTTGCGTTCCTGAACCCAACCCGCGAAATCGCGTTCGGTTATCTTGTTCGGTTCAGTCAAAAGCGGATGTTCCGGGCGCAGGATCGTGATGGCCGCATTCTCATCGGTGACGCGCGGGCCGATGGAAACCGGGAACGGTGTGAAATTGCTTTGCGCGTACGACGGCCGCTGATACTGCACGACAAGCGTTCCGCCCGCGTTCACCCATTCGAGCAGACGTTTGTTCACGGCGGCAAAATTCGGCACGACCTCAGACGCGCGAATACCCAGAACGATCGTTTGATATTTGCTCAGGTCGCCGGATTCGGCGGCCTTTTGATCGAGTACGTCAACATCAAAACCGATGCTCTTTGCTGCCTGTGCGATCGAATCTCCGCTGCCCGGAATGTACGCGATCTTTCGGCCGGACGTTTTTACGTCAAGCACGACGAAGCGTACTTCGGCCGGACGATAGATTCGGTGCGTATCGATGTGCGGATATTCGATCTTCTCGACGAACGGCAGAACCCCGGAGCCGTCCGTTATTTCGGCCGTGAAATTGCCAACGGCTGCGTTCGCCGGAATGCGTATTTCCATTTCGACATTCTGCGTATCGCCCGGTTTTCCTATGTCGTATTCGATGTTTTCGGGCGTCGATTCCCAGCCTTTCGGAAGCCGCAGCGAAACGGTTCCCGCGGCGGCGGTATTCGAATTGTTCGTCACCGCGACCGGAATATTCACGGACGCGGCGTTCGGCGAATGCTTAATGATCCGCAGCGTTTCGCCGGCCGAAACCGTCACGGCCGGAACGACGTTGAACCGCCGCCGAACTTCGCCGCGGACGTCGTCAACGTAACGGAATTCGATCGGCCGGAACATCTCGACGCGTATGCCCGCGACGTTGACCGAGACCTTTGCCCGCACGCGGTTTTCTTCAAATGGCTTTCCGGCGGCTTCGCCCGCGTTCTTCCAATCGAAAAGCTCGCCTTCGCGCTTTGACCGGAGCCAATACGGCTGAGTCGCGGACGCGTCCGGCGCGACCGTGACGCTGAAATGCCGCGACGACCTCGGCACTCCGCGTCCGTAAAATCCGCCGGTTTCGGCGACAAGGCTTTCGACCGGAGCCACGCTCCATCCATCGGGATGTTCTATCGACATCGAT
>CBFGSN010000129.1:0-7325 GCA_965651435.1 uncultured bacterium
CCGTAAGCATCGGCGAACAACGCGTCGAACGCACGATCAAAGCACAGGTGATGGATTTTACCAACCGTACCGCGACCGTGACCTTATACGGTCCAAAAACCGCGATCCAAAACCTCGACCCAAAAACCGTTTACGTCGAAGTAATAAAAGCGGCCGACGGTACCGAACAGCCAAAATTAACACTGCCCGAAGATATCCGCGATGTCATATCCGTAAAATCCTTGAAGCTTGTTCCATAGCATTCAAGCATCGTCGATGTTTAATTCAAAACAGTTATCAGTTTTTAGTTACCGGTTGAAAGTTAACTGAAAACTTTCGACTCGAAACTTTCAACTGTTCATATTGGAACTCGCGAGTGTCAGTGCGGTGCTTCTTTGCTAAAATCTAGGCAATGTCTTTCGTGGAAAAATTCGATGCTTTCGCGGAGATCGAAGCGTCGTCGGCTTTCGTAAAATGGACGGAGCGGGCGGCTTTCGTTTTTATGCTGTTGATGATCGCGGCGGCTCCGCATTCGATAGCCGCGACGCAGATCGCGTGGGTCATCGGCAGCATATTCCTGATCGCACGGCTTTTCGCGAAACCGCGTTTGCGCATAAAGCTTACGCGGATCGACGCTGCGTTGTGGGCATTTTTCGGCTGGTCGGTGCTGACATCTTTCACCTCATACGCGCCGGATATTTCCATCGACAAACTCCGCGGCGTCATCATTTTTCTGATCTTTTATCTCGTCACCATCCAGCTTCGGAACAGGCGTTCGGCATATCTCGCGGCGTTTCTATTGATCGGTTCGTGTATGGTCAACGTTGTCTGGACACCGATCGACCGGCTTATCGGCCGCGGCGTCGAAATACACGGACTCGCGCCGGACGGGCCGCTTGCGAAAGCTAATTTTAAGGACGGCGACACGCTGCTCGAAGCAAACGGAAGGAAAATACACACGCTTGACGAAGCCGCCGCTGCCGTCGAAGCGAACGACGCAACGAGCATCAAATTTTACCGACCCGATTACGAATGGTCGTATGACGTGAAACGCTCCGACCTGCTTTCGGCGTCTGATTCGCTGGGAAAACTCGGCGTCCAAAGCTGGACGAAAAGCCGCAACTGGCGTTCGCGCGGATTTTATAATCATTACACGACGTATGCCGAAGCGCTTCAGCTTATCGCGTCGCTGCTTTTCGGGTTGGCCGTCGCATCGCTGCGAAAAAAGCACGCCGAGGAAGCCGACGCCGACGCAAAACCGTTTCTTCGCGCTGCACGAACGCCTCTGCTTTTTGCCTGCGTCGCCGCGTTCGGACTCGCATTGCTTTTGACGGTCACGCGCGCGTCGCAGCTTTCATTTATGATCTCGGCGGCGTTGATAATTTTTCTGGGCGCCGGACGAAAATGGATATGGCGGGCGGCGCTTGTCGGCATTCCTGTCGTCCTGCTCGGGTTATTCTTCGTTCAGCAAAGCCGTCACGTCGGATTTTTTGATACGAACGACGATTCCATTAAATGGCGCGAAACCGTCTGGGTCGAAGGCTTCGATCTGTGGACAAAAAGCGCCCGAAATTTCACGCTCGGCGTCGGGATGGATTCGAAGAACCGCTTTGCGAAAGAATGGCATCTGTTTGACGACGGGCGTCTGAACTCGGGGCATTTTCATTCGACACCGCTGCAGCTTGCGGCCGAACGCGGGCTTCCCGCTTTGCTTATATGGCTTGGGCTCTTGTGGTTTTACGGCCGCGATCTGCTGAAGGCGCTTTCGCTGGCAAAACGGCGCGGAAGCGCGCTCGACATCGGTATTTTGCTCGGGTGTTTCGGCGGTATGATCGGCTTTTTCACAAGCGGACTGATCCATTACAACCTCGGCGATACCGAAGTTGCGATGATTTTTTATATAATAATGGGAATCGGAGTTTATACGGCGCGAAACTTTCCCGCGCCTTCCGACGTTCATCAAAATACCTAAATAAATATCTTATGAAAAACATACGCTTTAAGTTTTTTCTTTCGGCCGTGGTCGCTCTTTCTTTTGTCGCGGGAATCGTTCCGGCAACCGCTTTTGCACAAACCGCGGCGGCACAGAGCGATCTCGAAAAACGGCTTGCGTCGATCGAACAAAAAGTTGACGCCCGCCGCAAGGAACTCGGGATTCCCGGTATCTCCGTTGCTATCGTCAAAGACGGCAAGGTCGTTTATGCAAAAGGGCTCGGCGAAAAGGACATCGCAAAAAAGCTGCCCGTAACAGCTGATACGCAGTTCGCGATCGGTTCGGCGACAAAAGCATTTACGGCGCTCAGCGTTCTGATGGCTCAGGACGAAGGCAAGCTGTCGCTTGACGACCATCCGAAAGAATATCTGCCGTATTTTAAGATGTACGACCCGGACACGGACAAAAACATAACCATCCGTGATCTGCTGTCACATTCGTCCGGCCTGAACCGAACGGATCTGGCGATGTTGACCGGAAAGCTGACGCGTGCGGAACTTATCCAGGTTGCGGCGCAGGCAAAACCGACGGCCAAGCTGCATGAAAAATTTCAATACCAAAACATAATGTACACCGCCGCGGGCGAGATCGTTTCGCAGGTCGAAAAAACGCCGTGGGAAAAATTTGTCGAAACCCGCATACTCGCACCGCTCGGCATGACGAACAGCAATCTTTCTATCGCCGAAATGAGCAAGGCAAAGGACCGCTCGCTCGGCTACGATCATAATTTCGATACGAAAGAAACAAAACAGATACCATATCGCGCCATTGATGAGGTCGCTCCCGCAGGTTCGATAAATTCTTCGGCGAACGATATGGCGAAATGGCTTCAGTTCATACTCGCGGGCGGCGAAACGAATGGAAAGCGGCTGGTTTCCGAAGCCGGTTTTGCCGAATGGCTAAAGCCCCAGATGAAGGTAACGCCAAACGGTTCGGTCAGCTATGGGCTCGGCTGGTTCCTCCAGAAATGGAACGGGTTGAATGTCGTTCAGCACGGCGGGAATATCGACGGTTTCAATTCGATGGTTGCTATGATCCCGGAAAAGAACATCGGCTTTGTTATGCTTTCGAACGTGAGTGCATCGAGCCTCGGCAACGATATGATGCCGATCGTATGGAACGGCCTGCTGTCGGACGGCACGGAACCCGCCGCCCTTTCCGCCGGCGAAATTCAGGCTCTTGTCGGGCATTATAAACACGACACGATCGCATCGCTGGATATTCAGATAAAGAACGAAGCCGGCAAGCTCAAGCTCGAAACGGGCGGCCAGCATCTAACGCTTGAACTGGAAAAAGGCCGCAAATTCAAGATCGCCGAAGCTCCCGACGGTTTTTCGGTGACGTTCCTGCCGGACGAAGGCGAAGCAAAGGAACTTTACCTTGAACAGCCGCAGGGCAATTATCTGCTGAAACGAGCCGGAGCAAGCTCCGGCGAAAAGGCCGCCGAACAGCCCAAAAGCCCGGCTTATGCAAAGGAACTTGCGGGCAGCTATGCGGCCGCAGGCGGCGCCGCAACGCTTGATATCGTCGCGGCAGGTGACAACGTCACGGCAAATCTTCCGATGCAACAGCCTTACACGCTTCTGGAACTTTCGAAAGATGTGTTCCGGCTTTCGCCACTGCCCGAAACATACACGATATCGCCGGTTCGCGACGCCGAACAAAAAGTAACGGCTGTCATCATCAAACAGCCCGAAGGCGAATTTCGCTACGAACGCACCGGCGATGCCGCGGCGGACACGATCACCGCCGACGAGCTGATGGCAAAAGCGATAGCGGCCGCGGGCGGCGAAGACAGGATCCGAAATTTGAAAAGCCGTGTCGTCGAATTTGACGCCGACCTCGAAAGCCAAGGCGTAAAAGCGACCGGAAAGATCTGGGCTAAGGCTCCGAACAAAACCGCGACCGAAACCACGATCACCGCGCTCGGAAAAGAGATCGCGAAAGGCTTTGAATATTTTGACGGAACAAAAGGCGGCGAAGATTACACGTTTACCGAACCTTCGGATTTTACGGGCAAACGGCTTGCCGACGTCAAACGTTCGGCCGACCTAACGGCGGCGTTGAAATGGCGCGAAGATTTTAGATCGATCGAGGTAACGGGAAAGCGTCCCGTCAATGGCGAGGACGCATGGGTCGTTCGCTTCGAACCGAAAGACGGCACGCCGTTCACGGAATATTATTCGGCGAAAACGTTTCTACTGCTCCGCCACGACGGTGTCATACCGAGTTCGACAAGCAGCGTAAATCTGCCGTACACAACGACCTACAGCGATTACCGCAACGTGGGCGGATTTATGATAGCGTTCAAACAATCGACGTACTCGGACAGCAACGGAAGTGTGGTGACGACATTCCGATCCGTCAAAGACAACGTGGATGTGCCGGACAGTATTTTCGCGCCGCGTAAATTGAAATAGCGGCAAATAACTGATCATTTCGCACCGCCGGTAGCCGAAAACAAGTTCGGTTCCCGGCGGTTTCTTTCATTACGGCAGACCTTTCCCTCTTTAAATGCGACGCTTTCTGTGGTTTTATGAAAGATATGGTCAAACCGCCGGATGCCGAAACCCAACGACTCGCCGAATCGGATTCGAAGATAAAAGACTGGAAAAACTGGGGCTGTTACGTCGCCGAACGGGCCTGGGGAACGGTGCGCGAAGATTATTCGGCCGATGGTTCCGCGTGGGATTACTTTCCCTTCGAACACGCGCACCTGCGCACCTATCGCTGGAACGAAGACGGCATCGCCGGAATATGCAACGCTCATCAGGATCTGTGTTTTGCCGTCGCTCTCTGGAACGAAAAAGACCCGATCCTGAAAGAACGCTTGTTCGGCCTGAGCGGCCCGAAAGGCAATCACGGCGAAGACGTAAAGGAATGCTATTACTATCTGGACAACACGCCGACGCATTCCTATATGAAATACCTCTACAAATATCCGCAGGCAAAGTTTCCCTACGAACTGCTTTACGAAGAAAATGCCCGCCGGACAAAGGCCGACGACGAATTCGAACTGATCGACACCGGCATTTTCGACGAAAACCGCTATTTCGATGTATTTATCGAATACGCAAAAGCCGATTCCGATGATATTTGCGTAAAGATAACGGCCGTCAACCGCGGGCCTGATGCCGCGCCGCTGCATATTTTACCGACATTTTGGTTTCGAAACACTTGGGTTTGGGAAAACTTGTCCGAAAAGCCGAAGATCTCACGAAAAGGTGACGCATCTCTATATTTTGACACGCCCAAGGAATTACATGGTAATTACACGGCGTATTTCGACGGCAAACCCGAACTCCTTTTTTGCGAAAACGAAACGAATAATAAGAAGCTTTTCGGATCTGAGAACCTCTCCGAGTTTACAAAAGACGGGATCAACAATTTCATCGTAAACGGAGCAAAGGGCGACGTAAATCCCGAAGCCGTCGGCACGAAAGCCGCCGGGCATTACTTTTTCGAGCTAAAGCCCGGCGAATCCAAAACGGTTTCGATCCGTTTTTACAATAATGACAAGGACGGCGAAAGATCAGAACCCTTTGCCGATCTTAATGAGGTCTTTGAAAGGCGCATAGCCGAAGCGGACGCCTTCTACGGCCGCATCATTCCGGAAAGGCTTTCGGACGACGCAAAGAACATTCAGCGTCAGGCCTTTGCCGGAATGCTCTGGTCAAAACAGTATTATCATTACGTAGTTCATACGTGGCTCGACGGCGATCCGGCATTCCCGCCGCCGCCGAAGGAGCGGCTTTCGGGACGCAACACCAACTGGCGGCACCTATATAACTCCGACATTATATCGATGCCCGATAAATGGGAATATCCGTGGTATGCCGCGTGGGATCTCGCGTTTCATTGTATTCCGCTTGCGGTTATCGATCCGCAGTTCGCAAAAGATCAGCTGATACTTTTTTTGCGTGAATGGTATATGCATTCCAGCGGGCAGCTTCCGGCGTATGAATGGGCGCTCGGCGACGTTAATCCGCCCGTTCATGCCTGGGCCGCACTTCGCGTTTACCGAATCGAAGCAAAAGCGACCGGTAAACCGGACCGCTATTTTCTGGAGCGTGTGTTTCATAAACTCCTTCTGAATTTTACATGGTGGGTAAATCAAAAGGACGAAGAAGGCAATAACGTTTTCGAAGGTGGTTTTCTCGGGCTCGACAATATCGGTGTGTTCGACCGCAACGCGCCGATGGCCGATGGCAGCTTCATCGAACAATCTGACGGAACGAGCTGGATGGCTATGTACTGCCTGAATATGATGGCGATCGCACTCGAACTCGCCCGCGCCGACCGCGCGTATGAGGACGTGGCCAGCAAATTCTTTGAACATTTTGTTTATATTTCGGATGCGATGAACAACCTGGGCAAAGAGCGAACCGAACTCTGGAACGAAGAGGATGGTTTTTATTACGACGTTCTGCATACGGACGGACGACAGATACCGATAAAGCTGCGGTCGTTGGTCGGGCTTTTTCCGCTTCTTGCGGTCGAAACGCTGGAACAGCAATGGCTGGACGAAATGCCCGATTTTCGCGAACGCACGGCCTGGTTCGTCGAACACCGAAAGGAACTGGTGGACGGCATTTCGTGTATGCAGCGGCCGGGAAAAGACGGCCGTTATCTACTTGCGCTCGTTCGCGAAGACCGCCTTCGCCGGCTGCTGTCACGAATGTTTTCCGAAGAAGAATTTCTTTCGGATTTCGGCATCCGTTCGCTGTCACGCGCCTATAAGGACACACCGTACGAACTTATCTTCGCCGGCGAAACGCACCGCGTAAGTTACGAACCGGGCGAATCGCGCACCGGAATGTTCGGCGGCAATTCGAATTGGCGCGGGCCGGTCTGGTTTCCGGGCAATTATTTGCTGATCGAAGCCTTGCAAAAATTCGATTTCTTTTATGGCGATGATTTTCGCATAGAATTCCCAACCGGTTCGGGAAAGGAAATGACGCTGTGGGAAGTTTCGCAGGAAATGGAACGCCGTCTTTGTAAAATGTTCCTAAAGGACGTGGACGGAAAACGGCCGGCAAACGGCGGAGCGGCAAAATTCGATTCGGACCCGAATTTCCGCGACCTTATTTGGTTCAATGAATATTTTCACGGCGATTCCGGCAAAGGCCTGGGTGCAAATCACCAAACCGGATGGACGGGTTTGATAGCAAAGATCTTGAAACAGCTCGGCGAATATACCAGCGACGATACGGTCTAAACGCCGGCAAAGTGGAGGTATGTAAATGAAAGCGATCGCAGTTTATCCGGGAAAGGCGGGATCGGTGCACCTTGCGGATGTGGAAAAACCAAAGATCGGCGACATTCCGGGCGGCCGCGGCGTTTTGGTGGAGGT
>CBFGSN010000130.1:0-7303 GCA_965651435.1 uncultured bacterium
ATATGAAAAAACCAATCAGATCGAATATCGTTCTATCGCTAGTATTCCTTCTGTCCGCCGCGGCAGTTTCGTTTGCTCAGGTCGATGTCGCCCGCAGAACGACGGCGATAACCTATCCGTTGAATCAGGAAGTCCGCGTTCAATTTCGCGGCACCACGCGCTTCCCGCGTATGAAAGGCGAGGCAAAGATCAAACGCACCTCACGCAACGGCACGGAAATAGACCTTTCGGTTTCGAAAATGCCGCGGCCGTTCGAATTGGGTGCCGGCTACGCGACCTATGTTTTATGGGCGATATCGCCGAACGGCCAGGTCGATAACCTCGGCGAGATCAAACGCCGCGGATTTTTCGAGTTCGATTCGAACATCGAGGTAACGACAAAGCTTCAGACATTTGCCCTGATAATCACGGCCGAACCGCACTTTCTGGTTACGCGTCCGAGCCAGGAAATAATGCTGGAGAATCTGAATCCTTACACGCGCAACGGTGCCCAGATCGACACAAGCCCGGCGGTTCAGTATTTCGGCAACTCCAGCGATTATTTCAAAGATGCACGCACGCCGGAGATCGCCGAGATCGACTATTCGAAAACGCCGTCGACGATCCTGCAGGCTCGTCAGGCCGTTGCTCTTGCAAAATTCGCCGGTGCCGAACGTGATGCAACCGAAGAACTCCGCAAAGCCGAAGCGTTGCTCCAAACGGCCGATGATCAGTGGAAAGCCGGACGTCCCGAAAGCGAAGTTGATATTTCCGCCCGCCAGGCGATAAGCGCCGCCGTGCTTGCGGAATCAACGGCCGCGGTCAGAAAACAGAACCGCGAAAAGCGTGATGAGCAGCTCCGTTCGGATGCCGAAATTCGCAAAGCGGAAAGCCGCGTCCAGGATGCCAACAGCGAAAATGCACAGCTTCGCGAAGAACTCGAACGCGAACGCCGCAACCGCGAGCTCGCCGAACGCGATGCGATGAATTTTTCGAATCAGGTCCGCGAACTTCAGGACGAGATCGGAAGGCTTCGCGAAGAACTCGGCCGGACGAAAGTTCAATACAATACTGCTCAGTCAAAGCTTGATGCAATAGAAAAAGAAAAACAGGAAGCCGAGGACAAGGTTCGCCGCGAACAGCTCGAAGCCGAACAGCTCGATCTGATGAAATCGCTCAAACGTTACGGCGCGGTCGAACGAACCTCAGATTCGGTAGTGCTGACGCTGCCCGAAAATTGGTGGGTGAATTCGCGTTCGTTCAGCCTTGCGTCCTCGACCCGTTCAAAGATCGGTTCGCTAGGCCAGATCCTCGTCGGACATCCGGATTATCACATCCGCATCGAATCCTACACGGACGACCGCGGCGAACAGGCGGACCTTGCGACGCTAACTGAACAGCGTGCGATCGCGATCGCCGATAAATTCGCCGAAGCCGGAATTCCGGTGGATCGCCTGACGGCAAAAGGAATGGCGGCAGCCGATCCGGTCGCTCCGAATACGACGAACGCCAACCGGGCATTGAATCGCCGGGTTAGGGTGATCTTGGAACCGATCGTTAGATAATTATCATCCGGCAAAAGGGCGAATGCGGTCGGGCGGCAAGCCAAGCATGCATTCGTCGCCGATGTTCATTCCGATCAATCGCGGTACAAGAGCTTCGAGCCGAAGTCCGTTCGAATCCAATTCGACAAGGGTTTCGGCTCCTCTTGGTTTTATGCGGACGATCTTTGCTTTCAGCAGGTTGTCTTCGGGAAATGACGCACCCAGCGACATTGCTATCTGTTCCGGCCGGATGCCGAGCGTGAGATTTTTGTGGATCGCACCCATGGACCGAACGTCCGACTTTCCGCCGAAAAGCCGATGTTCGCCTTCGATAGTCTGAAATTCCTGAACGTCCGCATTATTTTTCGTCAGCCGTCTAGCTTCAAAAAGATTGTGCGGACCGGTAAGTTTCGCGATCCCGACCGTTGCCGGCGCGTCATATATATTCTGCGGCGTATCGCTCTGCATCGCCTCGCCCTTTTCGACCGCGACAGCGGTGTCACAGAACTGAAGTATCTCGTTAAAATCTGAACTCGCGAAAATTACGGTTGCGTTGGTCGAAGCCGCGAACTGTTTCAGCTTATCGCTCAGCGATTCCTTTGCCGGAAGATCCGACCCGGCGAACGGTGAATCCAGCAAAATAAGGTCTGCATCGGTATCGAAAATTCGCTTTGTCCGGTCGGCCAGTGTTTCCTTCGAATTCTTTCCGCCAAAGAACGGCAGGCGTATGCGTTTTTCATTTGTGTCCGACCCGAGAAAAAATACCTTCGCTTCGTCCACTCCGCGGATCGAACCGCTTCCGGGCTTTTCGCGGCCCGTCAACATTTTAAGAAGCGTGGTTTTGCCGCAGCCCGCCGCACCGAAGATCCCCGTAACCTTGCCTGGTTCGGCGGAAAAAGTAAGATCACGGAATACCCAATGATTTCTAAAACGCTTTGACAGCTTTTCGATTTCAAGAGCCATGATATCTTTATACTCCTTTGCGTGCGATGATGCATCCGCGGCAGTGATGCTCTTTCGATGATTTTGTGTGTTTCTTCGTGCATTTCGTGCTTTCCGTGGTTCCATATCCTTGTGCGCGATCTTAATGAGCCACCGGATAAACAGAAAATTTGGAACCGAAAACCTGACGAAACGTGCAAACATAAGTCTTATTTTGTCATCATATCTCTGCAAGTTATAAACTGGAGATCATGACGGAAAAGAAACAAACGATCCCGCGAAAATTGGCACGCGCCGGCGGTTGGGCATTGATCCGCCGCGGCGGAAAGTCGATCCCGTATGTCGGAACTGCGATGGCGATCGCCTTCGTCGGTTCGGACATAAAACGCAAAGGCGTGGTCAAGGGACTTTTGAATTCGGGCATCGACGCGATACCATTTGTCGGATTCGCAAAAAACGCGGTCGAACTCGCGACCGGCGATCTTTTTCCGGACAAACCGAAAACGAAGGAGCGAAAATGAACCTTTTTAGATCGAAAGAAAAATTTGCACTTATTACAGTTTCAGCCGCGCTTTGCGGCGCGTTCGTTTTTGCTCAACCGTCGGATGCACAAACCCGTCCGACGCCGACGCCTTCGGATGTGCCGATGATCATCAGCCGGGCCGATGATTTCCCGGACGAACAACAGGTCGAGCTTGTTCCAACGCCGGCCGAACAGCCGCCGGCGGCGACCACCGGCCGTAGCACCGCTGAGCTTCGTATGCTCGCGGATCAGGCCGCCGCGGACGAGGCAGACAAGGACGCTGAATACGAGGCTAAGCAGCGACGGCTGCTGATGAACCTCGATATTTTGACGCGCGCAGAGGAACGCGCCGAAAAGCTTCGCGATCAGCTTTTTGAGATGATCGAAAAAGAGAACGCGATCAACGCGCGTTTGACGGAGATCCAATACGCGTCGCTTCCGGAGACGATCGAACGCAATATGGCTTTTACCGGCAGCCTTAAACCGGAAGAGCTGCGCGAAATGCGGCGAAAGAGTCTTCAGGCCGAAAAGGCCAATCAGGAAAAACTGCTCTTGCAGGTACAGGAACGCAAAAATATGCTTTCCGCAAGCGTATTGAAAGCCGATGAACTCGTCGAGAAGCTTCGCACAAAGCTTGAACGCGATATCGACGCGGCGCTTGCCGACGATTCGAGCCAATAGTTTTCTGCAAGCGAAGGCTTTATCGTTCGTTCCTTTAACAAACGGCGCGTTTCAACTGCGGCCGTCCCGAAAAAAAGGAGAGAATTTATATGAAGCTTCGTTTGCTTTTCAGCATTTTTATATTCGCGGTCATTTTTTCCGCATTTTCGAACGTCAATGCACAGGGCGTGATCATCCCGATTCGCTGCGATCCGCGGCCTTGTCCGCGCCCGCCGCTGCCGCGTCCGGCTCCGCTCCCGAATGTCCTTCCGGTAAAGTCGATAAATATCGACACCGTCATAAAGGGCCAGGTCGCGACGACGCACGTCACGCAGGTTTTTCATAACGGCACGAATTTCACACTCGAAGGAACATATTTCTTTCCGATACCGGAAACGGCGTCGATCGTCGAATTTTCGATCTGGGAGAACGGCAAAAAGCTCACGGGCGAGGTCCGCAGCCGCGAAGAAGCACGGCGCATATACGATCAGATCGTCCGAACGCAACGCGATCCGGGCTTGCTGGAATACGCCGGAAAAAATCTTTTTCAGGCGTCGATCTTTCCGATTCCCGCGGGTTCGGATAAAAAGTTGGAGCTTATTTATTCCGAAGTTCTAAAGGCGGATTCGGGAACGGTCAGTTATCAGTATCCGCTCGGAACGGGCCGAAATCTATGGCGTCCGCGGCCGATGCCTTTACCGATGCCGCGAACCGAATCGTCGGCGGCCGGCGGCGTTCAGCAAAAATTCGGCACCATTTCAGGCAAGATCGAAATTATCGCGAACGGCCCGCTTCGCAATGTGTATTCGCCGACGCATTCGATCGACCTGAAAATGAAAAGCGAAAAGAACGCTGTCGCTACATTCGAAACAACATCCAATGATGCAGACATACAGCTTTATTACGGCGTATCGGACAGCGATTTCGGAATGACGCTGATGACCTATCGCGAAGCCGGAAAGGACGGATACTTTCTGCTGATGCTGTCGCCGAAAGACGAACTCACCGAACAGGAACTCGTCAATAAGGACATCGTTTTCGTGCTCGATACAAGCGGTTCGATGGCCGACGCCGGCAAAATGGAAAAGGCACGCGCGGCATTGCTTTTCGGCATCAGAACTCTGCGGCCCGGCGATCGTTTTAACGTGATAAATTTCGCGGGCGAAGAACATTTGATGGAACCGAAACCGATCGCCGCCGATGCCGACGGTAAAAAGAAAGGCGAGGAATTCGTCAATAAACTTCGGCCGACGGGCGGCACGAACATCAACGACACGCTCGTCGCCGCGATGACGCAGTTCGAAGCGAACGACCGTCCGAAGATGCTCGTTTTCATGACGGACGGATTGCCGACTATCGGCGTTTCGAATGTTGAAAAGATCGTCGAAAATCTCAATAAAGCAAAGAAAGTTGATGTCCGCATCTTTCCGTTCGGCTTCGGCTATGATGTAAATACGACGCTGCTCGACCGCATCGGCTCCGAGAACGGTGGAATGTCCGATTATGTCCAGCCGAAGGAAGATCTCGAGATAAAAGTATCAAACTTTTTCTCGCGCGTTAGTTCGCCCGTGCTTTCGAATATCGAACTCGACCTCGGCGGCGTGAACGCAGAATTGATGTATCCGCAGAAACTTACCGACATTTTCAAAGGAATGCAGCTGACGATCACCGGCCGTTATACGAATGACGAGGACCTGAATAACATTCGGCTGCGCCTTTCGGGCAAAACCGGCAAAACCGACCGCAGTTACAATTTCGACGGCGTTTCCTTCCCAAAGCGTGCGACAGAAAACGATTTCCTGCCGCGTTTGTGGGCGAGCCGCCGCGTCGGTTGGCTGATCGAACAGATCCGAAATAACGGCGAGAACAAGGAATTGAAAGACGAGGTCATCGACCTTGGCACGCGCTACGGGCTGGTTACGCCTTACACGTCATATCTCGCCGCGGACGGAACGATGGCGAATGCTGTACGCGGAAGCGGAAACGCGTTCATAGTTGATGGTGCGGCATCTAGAATTCGAGCGAAATCCGGTGCGGTTGCCGTCCGTCAAAGCATGCAGCAAAACATGATGCAGTCGAATGTTTCTGTTGCGGATGTATCTGATGACCCGCTCGAACAGATCGTTCTTGGGAACACTGCGACGAATCAATTCGTAGATAATAAGAACTTCGTTCTGCAGGATAACGTCTGGGTGGACGGAGCGTTTGACAAAGACAAGGCTTTGCCGGAAAAACGAGTCGAATTTGCGAGCGAGGAATACTTCGACCTGGTCAAGCAAAATCCGGAACTCGCAGTGTATTTCGCACTTGGCGAAGAGGTCGTTGTCGTACTTGACGGCACGGTCTACCGCGTCGTCAAAGCCGAATGACGGCAAAATACGGTGGTTTTTATCGTCTGATGTAATACGGCCCGAGCGCGTGCCGAACAGAACGCACGCGCTGCAGGCCGTGTCATCTATTGTTCAATAAAGGAGAGAAATTTTGGAGGTTCTAGTGGACAGGTTATCGTCTAAAGTATTCCCGCGAATAATTTTAACTGTAGTGATCGCGATATTTGCTGCGGCGGCGGCGTTCGGCCAAACCGGCTGGAGTTCGCGAAAGATCGAAAGTTCCGGCGATCTTGTCGCCGTTTGCTTCGTGAATTCGAAACGCGGATTCGTCGGCGGTGACGCCGGATATTTTGCCGCAACGAACGACGGCGGGGCAACATGGACGACGCAGGACATCGGCACGACCGACGACATAAACGAGATCTATTTCCGCAACGAAAAAGACGGTTATCTCGTCGCGGGCGGAAACCTTCTTATTACGTCGGACAGCGGCCGAACGTGGCGTGAAACGACCATTTTCAATGCCGGCGAATTCAAAGAAGGCAAACCGGAATTTCTTAGCATACGCTTTGCCGATAAGAATCGCGGGCACGCGATCGGCTCCGTTTTGAACAAGAACGATCAGGTCATCGACTCGCTTATGATGCGGACGGTCGATGGCGGAGCGACGTGGCAGCGGATCGCTGTTCCTTCAAAGCGCGAACTGTTCCATATGGATTTCAGCGGCAAAGCCGATGGTTGGATCGTCGGTGACCGCGGCGTCATTTTGGCGACAAGCGACGGCGGCGTCACGTGGCGGCTGCAGGATTCCGGAACTACGCGTGCACTTTATAACGTCGATTTTCAGAACGACAATGTCGGCTATGCGGTCGGCGGCGGCGGAACGATCCTGCGTACGGAAAACGGCGGAAACACCTGGACGGCGACACCGGCCGGCGTTACGTCAACGCTGCTCCGCGTGGATTTTGCCGATTCAAGCAACGGCTGGATCGTCGGCCGCGACGGTGTTATTCTCCGTTCGTCGGACAAAGGCAAAAGCTGGGTCAAACAAAACGTGCCGGAAACGGCCAATATTTACGGGCTTTATATGATGAAAAAGAAAGGCTGGGCCGTCGGCCAGACCGGAATGCTGTTCGAATACGAACGATAAAAAATATTTTTTCGCGCCGCTGCAACCATTTTGCGGCTATCGTGCATCAATTAATTTGAGTGAGAAAGCTCGGGCCAAAATAACCTCTTTGGGATGAGAAAAAGGCATATGACTTTCTGATTCCTCCTGTTTCTACCTCTTCACCCGCTGACGTTTCAGCGGGTTTTTTATTTGA
>CBFGSN010000131.1:0-7138 GCA_965651435.1 uncultured bacterium
GGCAAAAGCCGCCGAAGGTGAAGCCCCCGCCGAAGAAGCGGCGGCGGAAACACCGGCGGCCGAAGCTCCGGCAGAGGAAGCCGCTGAGGCTCCGGCTGCTGAAAAGACGGAAGAGTCTGCTTCGGAGGAAGCCGCTGAGGCTCCGGCGGCCGAAGCTCCTGCGGAAGCGGCGGCCGAAGAATCACCGGTGGCCGAAGAGAACGCCGATGAAGCTAAAGATGAAGCATCCGAAGAGAAAGCTGTTTAGGATTTTCCTCTCTTTGGACGAACGTGACCACATGAACAAGGAGAAAAGATGACAAAAGCAGACCTTGTAGAACAAGTTGCAAAAGAAGCGGAAATGACCAAGAAAGATGCCGAGCAGCTTGTGGAGATCATCTTTGACAGCATTACCGAATCGCTTAACCGCGGCGAAAAGATCGAGCTTCGCGGGTTTGGCAGCTTTCGCGTACGCGAGCGAAATTCGCGTATGGGACGCAACCCGAAAACGGGCGAATCCGTTGCAATACCCGCAAAACGTGTGGCTTATTTCAAACCCGGAAAAGAGCTGAAAGAACTGATAAATAATTCGAATTGATCGATCGATCAAACTAGCAAAAAGCCCGCCGAAAAAGCGGGCCTTTTTTATTTTGCGTCCTGAGCTTTTTGTTTTGCGTGTCGTTCGGTTTCGATCGCTTCGTCCTCGATCTCGCCGCCGCGGCTGACGGGAATGTCGGCTGGGTCCTTAAATTTCAATCCACGCTCTTCGCTGTCGATCTCCGCCGCCGGAAGCTTTATATTCGGCTGAGAATTCGGCGGTGTGTATCCCGGATAATCGACACGTGAATGGTAGATCGCCACGAGCGAACGGATCATCGCCTCGCGTATCTGCGTCAGTTCGCGGAGCGTCAGATCACATTCGTCAAGCTGGTCGTCACTGATGATCGCATCGATGATCTTTGTGACGATGAATCTGATATTTTCCGGATTCGGTTCCGCCAAGCTCCTGGCGCCGGCTTCGCAGCTGTCGGCGATCATCATTATCGCGGCTTCCTTGAATTGCGGCTTCGGGCCCGGATAACGAAAATCGCTTTCGTTCACATCTGCTTCGGAATGCGCCTCGGCCTGTGCCCGTTTCAGAAAATAGTGGAGCGTGCGCGTCCCGTGGTGCTGAGGAATAAAATCTACTATCCGCTGCGGAAGCCCGAGTTCTTTGCCGAGTTTCGTGCCGTACGTCACATGGCTAATGATGATCTTTGCGCTCTGCGTCGGTTTAAGTTTGTCGTGCGGGTTGCGGCCCATCTGATTTTCGACGAAATGTTCCGGAGCGGCCGTTTTGCCGATGTCGTGATAAAGCGCGCCGATGCGCGCGAGCAGTCCGTTTCCGCCGACGACGCGGCACGCTTCTTCGGCAAGCTGGCCGACGGCGTGCGAATGCTGGTTCGTTCCGGGTGCGCGTAATGCAAGCTGGCCGAGAGCCGGAAGATCGGCATTCGAAAGCTCCAACAATTTCACATCCGTCAAGATACCAAATATCGATTCGCATAACGGCATCATCACCGCAACGACGGCCGCCGTGATTATGCCTCCGGCAAGTCCTGCCGCGACAGAAAGCAGAACAGTATTAAGTATGAACGGCTGCTGCGTGAATAGAAGCAGTGCGACGGCCAATCCGGCCGAAGTCAAACCGATCAGAATTCCCGCGATCGTTATCGTTTGACGGTTGCGGTAATGGCCGATGCCGTAAACGGCGACCGATGACGCGATCGTCGCATATACGATGAATTCCAACCCTTTTGGTGCCAGAAAACCGCCGAGCAGCGCCGTAAAAAGCCCTGTGAAGATCGCCGTCCGCCGGTCCGCAAGCATCGTCATCAGCAAACTCCCGGACGCGAACGGAACCGCGAGCGACCAAAGCGTCGGATCGTTGAACGGCGGGCTCGCGTACTGTGATGCCGTAAAATCCGCGATGCGGAAGAGCACAACCATCACGATCGTCTGTATCGCCGTGATAAATCCGAAAAGCGCGAACGTTTTTTCTTCGGACAGGGCAAGTCGCGGAACGACGCCGCGGTGCTGGATGAATTTCCACGCGCCCCAGAACAGAGCTCCGATCAGCAGCAGCAGGCCGGCGAAGCGGTTGAGATTCCGCGTCGAACGTTCATATTCGCGGATCGCCGCGATCTTCGGCAGAATGTCGGCGGTGACCGGATGGCCGGCTTCGACGACGGTTTCGCTTCGTTTAAGCGAAACGGTCACCGGCTGGACGCTCGCGGCCTGTTCGCGCTTTTCACGCTCAGTTCCCGAACTATCATAAATAACGCTCGGCTGAATGAGCGGAGCCATAGCCTTTTCGAACGCCGCTGCTTCTTTTTCAGAAAGACTGCGGATCTGCTCAATGCCTGTTCGGAGGTTTTCGCGTGCCTGTGAAAGCGGGATCATCGTCAGTGTCGGGTCGCGCACTTCGCGGCGGTCCGTCGGCCGCTGACGATCAACGATCGATATGCCGCCCTGCAGAAACTGCGCGTCCTGATCGCTATAAATGTCGCCCGAAGAATTTTCGCGAAGTATGCGGGTCAAGGCGTCGAGTTCGTTGCTGCTGAACCGCCTTGCACCAAAAACCGAACCGAGCTCGGCACCGCCGGCTCCCGCCCATTCCAAAGTTCCCTGTTTATTTGCGGAATTTGCCGACCCGGCCTTTTCCATCTTGCGCTGCAGGTCTTCCCACGCCGAGCGGAAATTCTGGACCGCTTCGTCCGAACGTTTCGATTCGGCCGTAAAGATCGGAATAACAGAGTCGCGCATCGTTTGCCGCAGCCGTTCCGTTTCTTCTTCATCGACAGAATGAATATCGGCGGGCGAAACGATGCTTTCGCGGGCGATGTCGCCGGCGTTATAGAACGCTTCGCTGGACGTTCGGCCGATCGGGTTGTCGATCAAAACAGTCGTCAAAAGGCAGAGGAAGACGAAGCCGATCCAGAATCTTTGCGATCCCGATAGCGATCTGAACGGACGCTCGAACACCTCGTGGATCTTTTTGCGCCATTTCGCCGCGGGGCTTGTCATTTCCTCGATACGTTTGCTCATTTCTGTTCGATCTTGATCCTTCTAGTATGCCGTCCTAATGCATCGTCACGGGTTCGGCCAATTCCATTCCGATGGCCGCTCCGATCTCTTCCAGCAGCGGCGGCAACGTTTCGCTTTGAATAGCTGAAATTGCCACGCTGCGGACATGGTTGTCAAGCGACACGCGCCGTGCGACCTCGGTTATCGCGTCCGGTTCGGCGGCATCGGCTTTATTCAAAACGACGATCTGCCTTATCTCATTAAGTTCTAATTCGCCCAAAATTTTAGTAACCGACGCTATCTGCTGCATCGCACGCGGATTCGAAACGTCGACGACGTGGACCAAAAGATCACTGTCCGCGATCTCTTCGAGCGTTGCGCGGAAGGCGGCGACGAGAGCTTCGGGCAGGTCGCGAATAAATCCGACCGTGTCATTGATGATGACTTCCCTGTCATAGGGCAAACGCAGCCGACGCGATGTCGGGTCAAGCGTTGCGAACATCTGCTTTTCAGCATGAACGGAACTTCGCGTCAGTGCATTCAGCAGCGTCGATTTTCCGGCGTTCGTGTAACCGACCAGAGATATGATCGGCAGGCGCTTCTGCAAACGGCTTTTGCGTCGCTGCTGTCGCTGACGCCCAAGCTTATCGACTTGCTTTTCGAGCCGGCTGATGCGGTCGCGAACGCGGCGGCGATCGGTTTCGAGTTTTGTTTCGCCCGGACCGCGTCCGCCGATGCCGCCGGCAAGCCGCGAAAAGGCAGAATTTTGGCCTTGAACAAGCCGCGGCAAAAGATATTTGAGCTGGGCAAGTTCGACCTGAAGTTTACCTTCGTGTGACTGTGCACGCTGGGCAAAAATGTCCAAAATTAGCTGCGGCCGGTCGATCACCTTCAGCTCCGTGGCTTCGGAAAGGATGCGGACCTGCGTCGCCGAAAGCTCGGTGTCAAAAACGATCAGATCGGCTCCGAGCTGCATCGAACGGATGAGAAGTTCGTCGAGCTTTCCGCGGCCGATCAGCGTTTTTGGGTCGATCGACGGACGCCGCTGGATTATTTTGTCCAGAACGACGACATTTGCCGAATCGGCAAGCTCGGCGAGTTCGTTCATCGATTCTTCGGCATCCGCGATACTTCGCGTCGTTACGCCGACGAGTATCACGCGTTCGCGTCCGGTTTCGCGGGCACGCGCCGTCCGGCGTACACGCGCCATTTCGTTTTCGAGCGAATTGATCAGCGCGATAAAATCGACGTCAAGGTGCGCGGGTATCTGCGGCTCAAGAAATTCGTAGTGCTTGTCGTCGGAGATATTGTCAGCGGTCGTCGGCAAAAGATGCGCCGAAAAAACAAGTCCCGGCAGACCCGTTTCTTTCTGAACGCGAACAACCGAGACGAGGTCCAGCCGAAGCAGCGCAAGGTCGGTAAGGTCGTCGCGGGTCAGCTTCTCTTCCTGAAGCTGTGTGTGGACGAAACGGAGTCCGCGAAATCTGTCGGCAGACACGCGCGCACGACCAAAATCGGGCAGTTCGATCCCCTTCGCCGTTCCGACCATCACGTATTCGACATGTCCCTTTCGGTCGATCAAAACACCGACCTGACGGCCGATCTCGTGCGAGATCTCGGTCATTTGCCGTGCAAGCTCCGGCGACAGGATCTGCTCGGGCCGCACGCGTCGCGTTGCCAGCCGTTCGATCCTTCGAAGTTGATTATGTTTTAAGCCTTCGGTAAAACCCGTTACGCTGCCGATAAAAATTCCTCCGTATGCCTAATTATAACAGAACATGTGCCGCGGATGTGCGCCGAACCGGATCGGGACCGGTTCATTTCACCGAAACAGCGATCTGGATTAAAATACGTTCATGCGTCCGCGGTCACAGCGTCAAAGAGAGATACTCGAATTTATCGTTGATTTTTTCGACGATAACGGCCATGAACCGACGTATCAGATGATCGCCGATGAGTTCGGGCTGAATGCGCGTTCGGGAATTCTCAAGCACATTGCGGGGCTCGAAGCCCAGGGGCTGATCGCACGCACGCGCGAAAACGGCAGCTTTCGGCTTGTACTGCCGAACCGAACCGAATCATCTATCTGCATGCTCGATTGGATCGAAGGAAGCGAGGAACGCGACATCGCGACCGGGCCGTTCGCCATTTCATCAAACATCATTGACCACGAACCGGCACACGGCTTTTGCGTTATGCGGATGCAGGATGACGCGATGGCCGATCTGAACATCGAAAGCGACGATATCATCATCATTGAACGCCGTACGTTCGTTCGCGACAATACGTGTGTTGCCGCTCGGACGCCCGAAGACGGCCTGGTGCTGCGCTACTTCTTTAAGAAGGGCGGAAAAGTGGAACTCCGTCCGGCGTCCGAAGATAGCGGATCGATAATTCTTCCGGCGGACAGCGTTGAAATTATAGGACGCTTCCGTTCGCTGCTCAGATTTTGACATGGCGGCAAACATCAAACTTTGTCTTAGCTCATTGCTAAGCGGCGATTTTTTCGTCATAATTTTTGTTTAAGTTTTATGACGAACCAACCTACACCGAATGCGAGTTACAGCCTAACTCTTCGTGTACGCATTCATAATCAACCCGGAAAACTCGGACAAATAACAACAGCCATCGGCCAGGCCGGCGGCGATATCGAAGGCATCGACATCGTCAGCGTCGGCAAGGATTTTCTGATCCGCGACATCACGGTTAACGCGGCTTCGGAAACGCACGATGAAGAGATCGTCGAAGCTCTGAAAATGATCGACGGCGTCGAGGTTATCAACATAAGCGACCGCACGTTCCTGATGCATTTGGGCGGAAAGATCGAGGTCGTTTCGAAAATGCAGCTCAAAACGCGTTCGGACCTTTCGATGGCTTACACGCCCGGCGTCGCACGCGTTTGCCAGGCGATCAAAAAAGATCCGGAAAAGGCATTCAACCTGACGATCAAGAAAAATACGGTCGCCGTCGTTTCGGACGGAACTGCCGTACTCGGACTCGGCGACATCGGGCCCGCCGCGGCAATGCCGGTGATGGAAGGTAAATGCCAGCTTTTTAAGGAATTCGGCGGCGTGGACGCGTTCCCGATCTGCCTTGACACAAAGGATCCGGACGAGATCGTGCGTACGATCAAAAATATTGCGCCGGCTTTCGGCGGAATAAATCTCGAGGACGTTTCGGCTCCGCGATGTTTTCAGATCGAAGAACGGCTCAAACAGGAACTTGATATACCGGTTTTTCATGACGACCAGCACGGAACTGCGGTAGTGGTTCTGGCCGCGCTGATCAACGCGCTTAAGATCGTCGGCAAAAAGATGGAAGACATCAAGGTCGTGGTGAACGGCGTCGGTGCTGCCGGCGTTGCTTGTTCAAAGATCGTGATGGCCGCCGGCGTCACGAACATCGTCGGATGTGACCAGACCGGAGCTCTCTACGAAGGCCGCGCGGAAAATATGAATTGGGTCAAAGATTGGTATGCGCGAAATACCAATCGCGCTAAGGAAAAAGGCACCATCCACGACGTGATAAAAAATGCCGACGTTTTTCTTGGCTTAAGCGTTCCCGGAACGATAGATGAGAATGACCTGAAAAATATGGCGAAAGACCCGATCGTTTTCGCAATGGCGAATCCGGTTCCGGAGATCATGCCCGAAGACGCAGCAGGTTACGTGGCCGTAATGGCGACGGGACGTTCCGATTATCCGAACCAGATCAACAACGTACTCTGTTTTCCGGGCATATTTCGCGGAGCTCTGAACTGCCGGGCGTCTCAGATAAACGAGGAAATGAAGCTTGCGGCCGCGAATGCGATAGCGGCAATAATCACGGACGAAGAACTTCATCCTGATTACATTATTCCTTCGGTATTCGACCGCCGCGTCGGCGACGCCGTTGCCGAAATGGTCGAAGAAGCCGCATACGAAAGCGGTGTCGCACGCCGCGAACGCGCAACAGCCGAAACCGAGTTTTAACGCGGGAATCTTTTAACGCCCATCGCGTCTTTGCGTTAAAGAGCTTTATTACTGAGCGAACTTGTAGCCGATGCCGTGGACGGTTTGTATGAATTGCGGTTTCCGCGGATTGTCTTCGATCT
>CBFGSN010000132.1:0-6889 GCA_965651435.1 uncultured bacterium
CCGCCGCTGCCGCCCGCACAGCGCGAAGCCGCCGAACAGCTTACATACGCGCGTATATGCAAGAACAGCGTGCTTTTTGAGGAACGCTTTTGGGAAAAAGACGATTTCTCGCTCGTTACCGATATGACGTCGCATTATTATTTTCATTCGACGCAGAAACAGCCCGGAGATCAGGGCATTTTGACGAGCTATGCGATCGGTGAAAAGGCGGATGTTCTCGCGTCACAATCGGATCCTCGTCGAATGCTCATCATTGCCGGTGACCTAATCGATATGGATGAACGAGCACCGGGACTCGCGCGCGGCATCGTTTCATATGCATGGCAACGCGATAAATTTACGGACGGCGCGTATGCGCTGTATCGGCCGGGCCAGTGGTTCGGCATCCGTCCGCTGCTCCAAAAACCTCACGGCAAAGTCCTGTTCGCCGGCGAACATCTTGCCGATTGGCAAGGCTTTATGGAAGGAGCCGTCGAAACCGGCGAAGCCGCCGCACAGGCGCTTATCGGAAAGTAAATTCCCTTTATAAAAAAGGCGGGCCGTTTCGGGGCTCGCCTTTTGCTTTACATTGCGCGGATCGCTATTCCGATCCGGCCTTTTCCTTGTGCGGGTCGTAGGGTTCGGCCTGATATTTTTTGACAGCTTCCTGGGCTCCGTCGTATGTGTCGCCGGTTTCCTGGGCTTTCTTATATCTGTCCGAAGCGCGAACCCGGTCGCCTTTTGCGTCATATGCATTTCCCATTTTTATGTTCGCCCAAACCACAAGCCATTGTGGCTGACGGTCGCCGCCGAGCGTTGCCTTGAAATTATCAATAGCAAGGTCGTAATTTCTCTGGTCCAGGTAGAGCAGGCCGAGGTGATAATAGATCCACGAATTATTTCGGTCCAGTTTCAGAGCGGCTTCGAACTGCTGTTGGGCTTCGACATACGAGCCTTCTTTGAACTGTTCGATGCCGCGGCGGGCGATCGACGAAACGCGAAGGTCGTCCGAAATTCGAAGCAATTTATAATTCGGATCAATAACGACGGCGATCGGCATACCGGTCGATTCGATATTAAAATCGGCGCTCGTGTCGTCCATCTGGACGGTTTGTGTCGCCAATCCGGAATTTCCCTCGGAGCGAAGCTGGACATCGACCGGCAGGCGAAGATTGTCATAATTTTGACGAACTGTTCCGCGTGCGATGAATTTGCCGTCACGTGTGCGAAGTATCAGATAATCGACATTAAATTCGGGAACGCCGGTGCCTTCGACCCAGCGGGCAAAGAAATAACGCAGGTCCTGGCCGTATATCTGCGAGGCAAGTTTTTCGAAATCGTAGATCGAAGCGTTCTTGTTGCGGTACTGCTGCAGGAACGTGCGCAGCAGAAGCGTAAATTTTTCCTCGCCCATCGTATCGCGCAAAAGTTTGTAAACGAACGCGCCTTTTGCGTACATGATGTATTGATATGCGGCGGATTGATCGTCGAGATTTGCCGGAGCACGCAAAAGCGACGACGTCTGTTCGAAAGTGAGCGATTTTTCCAAAAGCTCGCGTCGAAGGTCGTAGAGCCGCGCGCCGTTCAAAGTGCTTTCGCGAAGTTCGTATGCGCTGTACGCCGCAAGTCCCTGCGAAAGCCAAGCATCGTCGAACGAACTGAGCCCAACGGTCATTCCCCACCACTGCATCGCCGCTTCGCGTTCCAAGCGTTCTTTCGTAATGTCGCGATTTTCCGCAAAGATACGCCGAGCCATCATTATCATTCCCGGCGACGAATAATATTCCAGGCTTTCGTCATCTATCTCGACAACCATCAAGCGGTTCCCGATGTTCGACGGGCCGTAGCGTTGTGTGTAATATTCCAGAGCCTTGCCGAGCGTTTCGGCGTAGTCCTGAATGAGGGTGTCATTGCCCGAACGCGTATAAAAACTCAGTTCGAATTGTCCCATTCGCACGGTCCGCGGGGCATAACGCGCATAGGCGATCGTGCCGATAAGCGACGGGTTGGAACTTACGAAATTGAACTTTCCGGCGGCTGCGGTCGTCGGCGTATCGCTGAATCCGACTGCCTGAAAACCACCGGGCAAGGTGATCGTTATGTTCGATGTCGCAAGGTCTGCGGCATAATCGTGAAACGGAAACCACCGCGCCGCATACATCAAATACCCGTCATTGTCGCCGATGGACGCGAGCTTTTTGCTCAAAAGCGGCCCGCCGCTCGGCGTATTCAAAACACCGCTGTAAACGAAGCGAAGCGTCGCCGGAATATTCGGCGGCAGATCCATGCCAAGGTCAACGCGGACACTTGGCCCAAGGTTCGAGACGCCGACCTGATCTTGGATAAAGGTGACGGTTCCCCGGTTCATCGGAGCCGAGCTCTTTTTCATCGGTTCCGCGGTCGACGCATCGACAAGCGATATTGTGTCAACCTTTAGCGATCCGTTCAGTTCGAACGAAACGGTACGCGTTTGTTCAAGCGGTATGAACGTAACGTCGGCGGTCGCCTTTAAGCTGTTGCCCGCCGGATCGAGCGTGGCGTCTATCTTGTAGTTTTGGATATCAAATTCAGGCCGCTCCTGCGCCGCACCGACCGCCGCAAAACAGGGCACAAAGCCAATGCAAAGCGCGGCAAAAAGAAGCGGGTTCGAAAAAAAGGGTCGTATAAAGTTTCTCATTCGTTTTCGGAAAAGCAGTTATATATGCGTATGTATGATGTTTCGAAGCAAAAAAGCGTTCGCCTAGCGGACATATATCGGGTTCGATAATATCCAGGGCATTTTATCAAAAGGTTCGCCGAGTTCGTCCAGATACACCTCGACGCGGTAAACGCCCGGGCCGTCAACCGTCAAACGGCCGTTGTTCGGGGTACCGGCGACCTGGCCGTTCTTATAAAAAACGATCCGAGCCGGGACGGGCGTTTCAGCTTTTAGCGTGACGCCCTCGGCAAATGCTATCTCGTCGCCCATTACGGCACCGCCGCCGTCAACACCGAATGTAAAGCCCGTCGTGTCGCCGATAATATCGAAACCCGTATAAAAATGCCGCGCCTGCAGCGCCGCCTGCAGAGTTTCGCGCGTCAGCGTTTCATTTGCCGGCAGCAGAAGATGAACCCGCGCGATGCTCAATGAATTCACGTACGGATCGATCTTGAAACCGAGCAGCGATTTTCCGGTTTCGTCGCCGAATATATGCAGGCCGATGTTCGAATGCGCATCGGTTCCGGCAAACAGCGCGATGTCTCGCTTTGATGCAGTTTCATCGAATTTTTGCAGGTTAGCATCGGGCCGTTCGAATCCGCGGGCGAGCGTTAATCCCGGATATGCCGAGAATGACCAGATCAGGTCAAATAATGCGACGAACTTATTGCGTTCTTTTGCGCTTGTGTGAAGGCTGAAAACCTCGATGCCGTCAAAATCCGAATTCCACGAAACGAATCGTTCCGGATATGTTATGTAAGCGAGCTTGTTCTCCGAATGAGCACGGGAAAGGACGTCGGGCGTCGGAACTTTTCGGAACGACGCGGCGTCCGCGCTTCCGGGAATCAGCAAAAAACGGTCGTTCGATGCGGTGTCGATCTCGTTGCCGCCGACAAAAAGCGTGCCGCCGAAAATTCCGTTAAGCGTCAGCGCGGACGTGTCGAATTTGTCCGAATAATGTTCTGTCATTACGACAAAATCCAGCCCGTTCCGGTTTGCGGCGTCGATCAGTTCGTCGAATGTTCCGTGGCTGTGGCCGCCGAGCGACGAATGCGCATGGATAATGCCTTTCACCTCACGATACGCCGGAATCGATGCGGGCGTTCGCGTGTTTTGGAGCGCGGCGATCCGATCCGCAAGCTGTCCGATTTGGTACCGCCGATAAATGAACGGAACCTGAAGCGCGACGACCGCGACGACAAAACCGATGACGATCCGCTTTATTATTTTCATCAACTTTCGATATCGACCGAAATTGCCTGTTCGGCGATCGCTTTGCCGATGGCCACGACCTTTTGATGTTCCGGATGAACCGTGTATCTATCGAGAGCTTCGCGCGATGCGTATGTCGCGACGAGAGCTGTATCGAAAGAGCGGTCAAGCCGCATTACGTCCGGCCCGGCGATAAAGCTTTCGATGCCCGGAACCGTACCCGGCAGCGAGCGAAGCGCGGCAACGTGTTCGGCCCGCTGCTCGTCGGTCGTTTCGGCTTTATATTTCCAACAAACAATGTGAGTGATCATAATTTTTCGTTATTCGGCATAGGCCGGCAAAATTTCGGCAAGCGTCTGCGTCAGCAGTTCGCGGTCTTTGTCCAGGTGACGCTGTTCGACGCGAATGCTGCCGACCGAAAGCCGTAGGGCGAACTTTCCGTTGAGTTTTGTGTGCGAAATGTATGCTTTGCCCGATGCGTTGATGCGGTTCATAAGCTCTTCGTTAAGCGCGTCAATATTCGTGACGCCCGCCGGTGCGGCCCGAAAACAAACAAGCGCAAAAGGCACAGGCGCAAGCATTTCGAAATCCTCAGACCCTTCGACCCACTCGGCAAATTCGCGCGCCAGACGGCAGTGTTCGCGAAGCATTTCCACGAGTTTTTCGCGGCCGAAATACCGCAGCACAAACCAGAATTTCAGCGAACGAAAACGCCGGCCGAGCTGAATGCCGTAATCCATTCCGTTCTTTACCGAATCTTTTTCGGACGTTCGCAGATATTCCGGTGTGAGCGAGAACGCATCGCGCAGAACCGCCAGGTCACGGCAGTAAAGCACCGAAAGGTCGAACGGAGTGAACATCCATTTGTGCGGATTTATCACGATCGAATCGGCGCGTTCCCAGCCTTTGAAATATGCTCGCATTTCGGGAATTATTGCCGCCGAACCGGCGTATGCCGCATCGACGTGCATCCAGATACCGTATTTTTCGGCGATATCCGCGACCTTATCGACCGGGTCGATGCTCGTCGATGAAGTCGTGCCGATCGTCGGAATAACGCAGATCGGTTCAATGCCGTTGGCAATGTCGGCTTCGACCGCGTCGGCGAGCTTTTCTGGGATCATTTCGAAGCGCTCATTGCATTCGATCTTCGAAAGGCTTTCAAGCCCGAGTCCGAGCGTTATCAGAGCTTTGTCGATCGACGAATGGACGTGTTCCGAACAATATACGCGAAGCAGCGGTAGATCTCCGCGGCCGCTCATTCCTTTTTCGCGGATGCCAAACCCGGCCTTTTCACGCGCCGCGGCAATGGCGTGCATTGTCGAAACGCTGGCCGTGTCATAGATGATTCCTTCGAAACCGTCAGGAAGCCCGACCATTTGCCGAAACCAAGCGAGCACCGTGTCCTCAAGTTCGGTCGATGCCGGAGCCGTTCGCCAAAGCATCGCTTTCATATCGAACGCTGCGGCAAAAGCTTCGGCTAGAACGCCGGCGGCTGACGCCGATGTCGAAAAAAGCCCGTGAAAATTCGGATGGTTCCAATTCGTGACCGCGGGGATTATCAGGTCGTCGATATCCGCCAGTATCGCGTCGAATGATTCACCTTCTTCGGGAGCTTTCTCCGGCAGAGCGGCCGACAGCGAACCTGGTTCGATCTGCGAAAGCACCGGCAGCGTTTCGATGTTTTCGAGGTAATCCGCGATGCGGTCGATGACGCGGTATCCCGTTTTGCGGAATTCGTCTGCAGGCATGTCACCTAAATTTTCTTTCGTCATATGGCTGCTCGGATAAGTTTTTATGATAACCCATTTTAGAACGCGCGATGCAACAGTATATAGAAAAGATCGCTTACAACGTTTGAAATATAAGTACAGCAAGGCTACAATGCACAAGATTACACGTTTCCTACGACTGCCCTTTCCGGGGCGTTTAAGATAAAGAAGACTCACTAACTGAGGTATTAATGAATCAAAGACCATTGAAGAATATTCTGGCCGCTCTAGCTGTATTATTTTTACCCGCCGCCGTTTTCGCCCAAGAAAAAGGCTTGGATCAGGCAATAGATGAGGCATTTCGCCCGGTGTCCGATTGGTTCGGATGGCTGATCTTCTATCCGCTGCCGCTTGAACCGCCAATGAACATTCCGATCGTTCTTATCCTGCTCGTTTTCGGAGCAGCCTTTTTCACGGTCGCTTTCGGATTTGTTAACATTCGCCGCTTTTGGCTCGCGACCGAGGTTGTCCGTGGAAAATTTGACGATATCGAAATGGCGAACGACCCGGAACATAAAGAACCTCACGTCGAAAAAGCCGAGGTAAATATAGCTGACGGCGATATTCCGGATACGATAAAAGACGAAAGTCACCACGGAGAAGTAAGCCATTTTCAGGCTTTGGCAACGGCCGTATCCGGTACTGTCGGACTGGGAAATATTGCGGGTGTTGCCGTCGCCATCGGTATCGGCGGCCCCGGCGCGACATTTTGGATGATCATTTGCGGTTTGATCGGTATGTCGTCCAAATTCGTCGAATGTACGCTTGGCGTAAAATACCGCGATATCGGCCCGGACGGAACCGTTTACGGCGGCCCGATGTATTATTTGTCGCGTGGTTTTGCGGACATAAACAAGGCCGGTTTAGGAAAGGTTCTGGCGGTTCTGTTCGCCATTTTCTGTGTCGGCGGTTCGTTCGGCGGCGGTAATGCGTTTCAGGCTAACCAGGCAACATCGCAGCTAACGACAATGCTCGGACTCGAAGGCGGTGCCATACGCACCATCATCGGCGTTATTCTGGCGATCCTCGTCGGCGTGGTCATAATCGGCGGCATCAAACGTATCGCGAGCGTTACGGAAAAACTGGTGCCGTTCATGGCGGTCATTTATATTCTGGCATCGCTGACCATCGTAGTGGTGCATTTTACCGAACTTCCGGCCGCTATTAGCCTGATCATTTCCGGAGCCTTCACGTCGGATGCGGCGGTCGGCGGATTTGTCGGCGTTCT
>CBFGSN010000133.1:0-6803 GCA_965651435.1 uncultured bacterium
TGCTCTGTTTATTTTGCGAAGCTGTGTCATAAAAGTTTAAGTACTTAGGATCTTATTAACCGCGGATGTTCTCGGAAGACGCGGATAAGACCTCGATCCTTTATTTATATTATTCGTTAAAACAAAATGTCTCAAAATTTGCGTCATCCGCGCTCAATTTCCCAAACTTAGAACAAAAAAAAGCGGCTAATAAGCCGCGTTTAGAAGAAAAAGCGTCCAAGGAACAATAGACTCAATACGAAAACGAACGCATAAACGAGGATTTTGATAACATTCATAAAGCTCTTCTTTCATCATGGGGCGAAAATAACAGTTTAAAACCGCGTGAAATCGATGTCAAAAGCAGCAAGATCGGTATTTATCACGGCCTTTTTGGTTGTGGTATTTTGTTCGTCCGCGAACGCCCAAAAGGCTTCCACTGCAACCGCAAAGATCGAGATCGGGACCGGCAACAATGTAAAAATATCAGGACGTTTTGTCGACCCGAAGGGCCGCTCGCGTGCAAAGAATCTCTCGTTCGAACTCTCGAACACGGGCTTTAACGACATTGCCGCGAATATTACAGACCTTGAATTATTCGATGCCGCGGGTGAAAAGATCGCGTTCAAAACGCTTGTTCCGGGTGAATATTTGGCGGAACACGAGATCGCGGAGTGGCGTTATGTCAAAGATATTTCACCGCGAAAGGAACGCTACGCGGCTGCGCATATTTCGTGGAAGAACGCAGATCTCGCTGTATTGATGACCGCGGATCTGCTGCCGCAGATGACAGGCGCGGTTGACGTTACGTTCGAAACACCTATCGGCTGGACTGCGGTGGCTGACGGAACGGCCGGGCGGAAATTTACGATACGCGATACGGAAACGGGTATTATCGTGGCGGCTTCGGATCTGAAAACTCAACAGATCGCGGCCGAAGGCGGCGGCCGCATCTTGTTCGCAACAGTCGGCGAATGGCGTTTCACGGACGATGATGCTGCGGCGGCGGCAAAGGAAATATTCGCGAGCTACGCCGATCTTTTCGGCGTCGTGCCCGGACGGCCCGTGCAAGTTTTTGTGCTTCCTTTCCCCGGAAAAACGCCGTTCGGCGAATGGCAGGCCGAAACCCGCGGGAGCACGATCACGATAGTTTCGTCCGATATGGCATTCGCGACGCAGTCAGTACAGCGGCTGCACGAACAGCTTCGTCACGAACTTTTTCATATATGGCTGCCGAATATGGTAAATTTCACCGGCGGTTACGATTGGTTTTACGAAGGTTTCGCGCTGTATGAGTCGCTCCGGCTCGGCCTTGCGGTCAACCGCATTTCGTTTCGCGATTATTTGGACACACTTTCGCGGGCGGCGACCATCGCAGGAATGCGGACGGATCCGGAACCGCTGATCGCCGCATCGAACGCCCGACGCGTCGGTTCGGATACGAATGTTTACGCGCGCGGGCTAGTGCTGGCATTTTTATGCGACGCGGCGATGCTTGGCGAATCAAAAGGTAAACGTTCGGTCGAAGGCCTGCTGCAGGATGTTTTCAAAGCCGGGAGTTCCGGCGGTGCAAAAGGCGGCAGCGAAACCGTTCTTGAAATTATGCGGAAACGCCGCGAACTCCGGCCGCTGGCCGAAAAATATGTCGCGGGCGGCGAACCGTTCGACCTGTCGGCGGCGATGAAGGCCGTCGGGCTGGAAAACCGCGGCGAAGGAATTCGCGTTTCGCTTGCCGTCACGGCAAAACCGAACGGCCGGCAGAAAGAAATCCTGGATAGATTGGGTTATAATAATTGGCGTAAACTTTCACCGAAACGAAAATGAGATCAAAGGTTTTATTCACAAGCATCGCGGTTTTCGCGATACTCATATCTTCGGGCTGCACTCTTTTGGACAGCACCATAAGCAGCGTCACAGGTTTTGTCGGTATGGACGACACCGCGACCGTTATTGCAAAAACGGCGCAGATCCGCACATCTTATGCCGTCGTTGCGGCAGATCTGCTGGAGGTAAAACGCGGCGAGCAACTGGATCTGCTCGATCAGGTAGAGTTCGAAAAGGTGCTTTGGTACCGTGTTCGGGCGCATGACGAATCGCAGACCGAAGGCTGGATCGAGGCCCAGAATGTAATTACGAGCGAGGTCCTGCAAAGATCGAAAGAGCTTGCGAAAGAATACGAGAACCGTTCGCCGCAGGCGACCGGAATGATCCGGGCCGCGTCGAACCTGCGCCTGTCGCCCGAGATCAACGACGAAAACATACTTTACAAGCTTGCGAATGGTTCCGCCTTCGACATAATGGCCTGGAAATTCGTCCCGAAAGGAACGGTTGATGATGACGGCGATGCAGATTCCGGAGGAGAAAAGAACGAAGACATCGAAGCCGCGAAGGACGCGAACGAACCGGCAAGGCTCGATGAAACATACGACATCTGGTATCAGGTGCGGCTTGATCCGTCGGTTTCGCCCGCGCCGGCCGGATGGATATTCGGCCGCCAGGTCGAACTTCAGGTGCCGGGCGAGATCGTTTATTTCCAATCGAACAGCCGTAAATTCGTAACATGGCAGCGGCTTGATACGGACGCGGAAAACAAGGTCGCTACGGAACGCGGCGGCACGCCCGGAAACTGGGTGATACTGACGCGGACGAATCTGGTAAAAGCGATCGACGGCGTCGAACCGGATTTTGACGGGATACTCGTTCTCGCGTTCGATAAATACGATCAATCGTATTACACCGTGTGGCGGACGACGGGCGAGGTTTGGGGAACGCTGCCGCTTCGCGTCGAAGGAGCTGGCGATAACAAAACGTTCACGCTGCGAATGCGGAGCGCCGAAGGAAAGATGGACGACAAGCAGTTCGTCGTTTTTCGCGACCGCAACCGGCTTCGCGTTACACCGCCCGAAGACCTGGCGCAGTATCAGCAGACAAAAGCGAAATGAGCGACGAACCCTTTGAAGTCGAAATAACGGATTCGATCGACCTGCACGCTTTCGCCCCGCGCGATGTGAAACGCGTGACCGAAGCATATATTCACGAAGCTCATGCAAAAGGATTTCGTGTCGTGAGAATAATTCACGGCAAAGGCATCGGCGTTCAGCGGGAAATAGTGCGCAAGGTTTTGGCCGATTCGGAGCTGGTGAAAAGTTTCAAGAATTCGGACGAATTTTCGGGCGGAAGAGGTTCGACCGTGGCGAAATTTTTCGACTGACGATCAACGCTCGTCCAGCACGTCCGCCCAGATCTCGTCGGTGTCCGTTTCGGAAACCATACTTCCGTGCAGAGTTTCGTATTCTTTCACGCGGGCCTCCGCATCGTGGAGCCTGGTGGAAAGCGAACGGCACCGGTTTTCCAGAACGCGCAGATAATTTCTGCGTGCCTTATCCATGCGTTCAAAATAAGCCATATAGATCAGCTGCATTCCAACGACACCGACAAGCGCGAGACAGAGACAAATTAAAACGTAGAACCACATCGCATTAATTTTTCTTGAGGAAACAAAAGCATATCGGAAAGTTTCAAGCGGCATTTTCGCCGATGCGATGCACCGTTGGAACTTTCGATACAAACCGTTTTATTCATTATACGCCCCGCGGTCATTTATCGGAAAAGCAAAAATAGAATAAACTGTTTAATCATGAAAGAAGATATTGTAAATTCGATCCCGGACGCACCGCAGCTGAACCGCCGCGAGTTTTTCGTAACATCTATCGCGGCTGCCGGAATATACGCGGCGGCCGTTTCGCCGATCGCCGCACAAACGCGAATCGTCACCGACACAAAAGGCCTGATCGCTGATGAGGTGAAGATACCTGTTTCGGATGGGCAGATCCCGGCATACCGCGCGATGCCGGATAAAAAGGACAAAAATTTTCCGATAATTCTGGTCGTGCATGAAATTTTTGGTGTTCACGAATGGATCCAGGACATCTGCCGCCGATTCGCAAAACTCGGTTATATGGCGATCGCTCCGGCGTTATACGCGCGGCAGGGCGAGGTTACCGACCTGAAAGATCCGCGTGAGATAAACCGACAGATCTTTTCGAAGATCCCGGACACGCAGTCGATGGCGGACCTCGATTCCACGGTCGTTTGGGCATCAAAGAACGGCGGCAATAAGGAAAAGGTTTCGATCACCGGATTTTGCTGGGGCGGACGCATTGTTTGGCTTTATGCCGCTCATAACACGAACGTAAAAGCCGGTGCCGCTTGGTACGGACGCGTGGTGCCGACACCGAATTCGCCCGTGAACGAAGCTCAGCCGACAACGCCGATAGACTATGCAAAAGACCTGAAAGTCCCGGTCATAGGTTTTTACGGCGGACTCGATAAAGGAATTACGCAGGACGGTTTGAACAAGATGCGGGACGAGCTGGGCAAAGGAACGTCCGGTTCCGAGATCAATGTCTATCCGGACGCCGAACACGGTTTTCATGCGGATTATCGGCCGAGCTTTAATAAGGCCGCGTCCGAAGACGCTTGGAAGCGGCTGCAGGCATGGTTCAAAAAGCACGGCGCGGTTTAATGAGCGCGATACTGGAATGCGGCGGCGAATCGTCGTATTCTAAATAGCCGTTCGAAAGCCGGGCCTTGTGCGGTGGCGTTTTCGGCGCGGGATATTTAATGGAATCTTTAAAACTACAGTTAATCTACACGCTATTATGCGACGATGTGCGCATCGAGATGGGAAACAAGATCTCGCTGATGGGCATTTTTCAGAACATAATGGTCGAACGCCTGCCGGTTTCGCTCATAAAATTTGCAGTGCTCAACCATTGGCGCGGCGAAGGGCATTATGAGACCGAGGTGCGCATCCTGACGCCTGACCGCGACGGCGTCGTCGTTTCGTCGCAGCCAACGCCGGTCGAACTTACGGCCGGCGGATATACCGACAACGTCAGTTTTTTTGTGAATGTTGTGTTTCCTTCTGCCGGAACCTATTGGGTACAGACGCTGGCGGATTCAAACGTCATGGAGGAATTTCCGTTGATGGTGGCGGACGCCGGTTCGCATGCGGATGCCGGCCCGCCGGATGAGATCATTTCCGAAACGATCAATTAATCGGCGCTTTTTGCTTCGGGATATTCGAGCGTTATTGCCGTGCGGTAAACTGCGGCGATATCGATCGGGATATCTTTTGTGCCGGTCACGCCTTTGTATTTCGCGATGATGCGGACAGTATTAACGCCTTTCTGATCGTGGCGAAAGCCGAATTCGCCGTCGCCGTTCGAATAACCCGAGACGACCTTCTTGAACGCGGAATCGCCTTTGCGGACATACATCTCGACCTTCGCACCCGGCAGAATAAATCCGTCGCGGCTAAAGACATGACCGCGGACGATTATCTGCGTGCCTTTGTCCACGTATAGGATCAGTTTGCTGCCGAGGTCGCGGATGTCGCCGTCCTTTATTTCGACATCGAAAAGCGCGCCGGCGGAATAGCCTTCGGCATCGAAAACGATGTTGTATTTCCCTGAGCGGATGCCGGTGATCTTGAATTCGCCTTTCGCGTCGGTCCTGCCGCTCTTCAGATCCTTGCCGTCTTTGCGAATGGTTACGGCCGCTCCGGATATGCCGTCACCGTCGCGGTTTTTGACCTTTCCTTCCACGCCGCCCGTTTGCGCAAAGGCACCGGCCGTAAGCATCATCAAAACTGCCGCAGCGGCGGCCGGGAATCTGAGAAATTTCAGCATTTTCATAATATTTGCCGCGAACGCTCAACCCGCGGCCGTTTCCGCCGCCGAACGGTATTCATTCGCTACATCATTGATGATATCGACAAGCTTTCGGGTTGGCTGGTAGCCGACGAGTTTCCGCGCTTTTTCAAGGCTCGGTACGCGGCGTTTCATGTCTTCGAATCCGTCACCGTAAACTTCTTCGTAGGTTACGTATTCGATCTCGCTCTTGCTGCCGGTCATTTCAATCGCGGTTTTTGCGAGGTTTTCGATCGTGACCTCTTCGTCATTGCCGAGATTTATTACCTGACCGAGACATGCGTTGCTTTCGAGAACTTTCACCAGGCCTTCGACAACATCGGCGACGTGGCCGAAACACCGCGACTGCGAACCATCGCCGTGAACGTGGATCGTTTCGTTCTTCAACGCCGAATGGACAAAACGCGGCACGACCATTCCGTATTGGCCGGTTTGCCGCGGGCCGACGGTGTTAAAAAGCCGCACGACCGCGACCGGCAGGCGCGTTTCTTTCCAATGCGCGAGAGCGAGAAATTCGTCCAGCGTTTTCGCACAGGCGTAAGCCCAACGGTGCTTGTCTGTCGCACCGGTCAGCAGGTCGTCGTCCTCGCGAAAGGGAACCGACGCGCCTTTGCCGTAAACTTCGGATGTGCTGGGAATAAGCACGCGTTTGCGGTAACGCGAACAAAAGCCGAGCACGACGTCAGTGCCGCGAAAGATCGTTTCGATGGTGCGCACCGGCCGTTCCATTATGAGCTTGACGCCGACGGCGCTTGCCATATGATAGACGCGGTCGGTTTCGCGAATGAGGTCTTCCATCAGTTTTTCGTTGAGCACCGTGTCGATGATCAGTCGAAATTGACCGGAACCCTCGAGGTGTTCGACGTTCGAATAACGCCCGGTCGAAAGATCGTCAATGACCGTGACATGATGGCCTTCGCCAATGAGTTTGTCCGCGAGATGACTGCCGACAAAACCGGCACCGCCTGTGATAAGTATTTTCATAATTCCAAAGTTTGGAGTTCCAGCTTTAGCTGGTTTTCGCTTTTTCCAGAGTTCATATTAACCTAGGGCCAGCTAAAGCTGGAACTCCGAACAAGATCGGGCCAGCTAAAGCTGGAACTCCGAACA
>CBFGSN010000134.1:0-6775 GCA_965651435.1 uncultured bacterium
ACGGTGCGATGTCGCCGCGCCGCTGCGCGAACGTATCGAGCCCCGCTCCCAAAATGACATACTGATCGACGCCGCGTTCATCCGCACGTTCGACCGTGTCCTCGACAAAACGCGCACGCGCCGCGATCGACGCCCGCAGCCGCCGCGTATATTTCATATCGGGCCGTTCCTGCCAGCCTTCCGGCGGATCGGCAAGCTGCCGTCCAATATCATCGACGATCACGTGCGGTTCTGCGTCGATCTGCAAATGCAGAGCGCGCCAAAGTGCGGTTCGCACCGCTGAACTGTCCGGAATATTCGTATCGCTATTGGGCATCGTCCGCGGTGTCGCGCGTTTCACCGACGATGTAGCTATCGCGCGCGCGTATCGTCAGATCAGGCCGGTTCACCCGGACCTTTATTATTTTCCGCTGGCCCGGAACACCGTCGTCGTCGGGAATATAACCGATGTTATACTGACGGCGAAGCTCTTCGGCAATTCCTTCGAACGCGCGGGTCAGGCCCGCGGGAGTTGATTCGGCGCGGAACACGCGGCCGCCGGTGTATTCGGCAAGGTCTTCGAGATACTTTTTGCCAAGCGCATATTCACCGGCAGTTGTTCCCGGCGGTGCTATTCCGCCGGATGCCGCGTCACGCTGGACCTGCATGAATGTGTTGTAATAGATCGGAAAGATGAGCGTATCGGATTCTTCGGCAAGATCGACCGTCGAATCGTAATTGATCTTTCGCGAAGATGTCGTATCGACGCCGTCGGTAAAAAGCACGATCGCCTTGCGGCCGGTGATATCTTTTAGAATTTTGTCGAGCGAATAATCGACCGCTTCGTAAAGCGACGTTCCACCGCCGAAATCGGCTTTTCCGATCGCCTTGAATATCTTTTCACGGTCGTTCGTGACCTTTGAAAGAACGTTCACGTTCGCGTCAAATTCGACGACCGCAACGCTGTCGTCCGGCTTTAATTGCTCGACAAAGGCGCGTGCCGACGCCCGGATCTCTTTAATATTGAAATCGGTCGATGGGCTTGTGTCGATCAGCAGAACGACCGTGAACGGTTTATCAGACGTGCCGAAATAGGCGATCTCCTGCGGCTTGCCGTCCTCAAATATCGTGAAATTATGCTCTTCAAGATCGGTCACGTAACCGCCGTATTCATCAAGCACCGTCACCGGGATCGTGATCAGCGATGTTTCGACACGCAGAACCGCATCCGAATCGTCATCGTCCGTTGCCGCTGCCGCCGCCTGTTTCGTCGGCAAAGCTCCGCGTCCGGAACGCAGTGTTTGCGAAATGCGGGCACGCTTTTTCTTTGGCACGGATTCGGAATATTTCGGTGCGGACGAAAGCTGCGGTGCGGGCGTCGGCGTCGGTTTGATACGCCGGCCCGATTGGGCGGAAACCGCGGCACAGCAGAGCAGGATCAACAGGACGAATGAGAAAACGGCTCTCATAGGCATTTAGTCTATCACACGGCTGTGATGAAGTTTACCGCGAAACGGTTGGCTTTGGCGTCAACGGGTACGCTGTTTCGGGTCGAGATATTCGCGCAATCCGTCGCCGATAAAATTGAACGCAAGCACGGTCAACGCGATGGCCGCACCCGGGAAAAACAGCACGTGCGGATAAAATTCGAAGAAAAGACGGCCGTCCTCTATCATCGTTCCCCAGCTCGCGGCCGGCGGCGGAATACCGAGCCCGAGAAACGACAGCGACGCTTCGGAAAGAACGGCTCCGGCCATGCCGAGCGATGCCTGAACTATCAGCGGCTGTATCGCATTCGGCATAATGTGGGTTGCCAAGATCCGCAGGTCCGACGCGCCGAGGGCTTTTGCGGCATTTACAAAATCGTATTCGCGAATCTTCAACACCTGTCCGCGCATTACGCGCGCATAACCGACCCAGCCGATCACGCACAAAGCCATTATCAGTTTATCGAGTCCGGCTCCAAGGAACGCGGCAAGCGCGATCGCCAGCAGCAATCCCGGAAATGCCAGTATCACGTTAAAAACGTAACCCGACAAGATCTTATCGACCCAGCCGCCGTAATAACCCGCGATCGCGCCGAAGAAAATCCCGACGATGCCCGATATCAGCACGACCGTGATGCCGACCGTCAGCGACGTCCGCGCGCCGTAAACGACACGGGAATAAACATCGCGGCCGATCGCATCCGTGCCGAACCAATGCTCGGCCGTCGGCGATGCGAACCGCTCCGAAAGATTTTCGTCATTCGGCGGATGCGTCGCCAGTTGGTTAGCGAAAATAGCGACGAAAATAACGACGCTTGCGATCGCGATGCCGATGTAGGTCAATCGATTCATTTACGAAATGCGAATTCGCGGATCGAGCCGTTTGTAAACCAGATCCGTCAGCAGATTCGCCAAAATATATGTAATGCTGATCACCAGAACGCAGCCCTGCACGAGCCGGTAATCGCGTTTGCTGATGCCGTCGTCCAAAAGCAGAAGCCCGAGGCCCTGCCAATTAAAGATCTTTTCAGTAATGATCGCACCGGCCAGCAGAACCCCGAGCTGCAGGCCGAGTATCGTCACGACCGGAATAAGCCCGTTCTTCAGCACGTGTTTGAACACGACCTTTTTTTCGCTTAGGCCTTTTGCACGCGCCGTGCGGACGTAGTCTTCGCCGAGTTCTTCGATAACGCTCGAGCGGATCATACGCGTAAGTATCGCCGACAGCGCCGCTCCGAGCGTGATCGCCGGCATTATTATGTCTTCGGGATACGCACTGCCCGTTGACGGCAGCCAACCAAGATTCACGGCGAAAATGTAAACAAGGAACGGGCCGATAACGAACGTCGGCAGCGAAATGCCGAGCAGTGCGACAAAAGACGCGGCGTTGTCGATCCAGGTATTTTTGTTCGTGCCCGCAAGTACACCGAGCGGAAGCGCGATGCCGACCGCAACGAGCATCGACGCAACAGCCAGCAAGATCGTCGTCGGATAACGCTCCATTATCATATCCCAGACCGGACGATCCGTTCGAAACGATGTACCGAGATCGCCCTGAACGACGCCGCTGAAATAATCGAAATAACGGTTGTCGGCTCCGTTCCATGTGAAACCATCGCTGCCGACGGAGAAAAAGAACGCGGGTTTATCGAGCCCGTGACGGCGGTTGAAATCCTCGATCTGTTCGAACGTCGCGGTTTCGCCCAGTATCGTCGTCGCGGGTTTGCCCGGCACGAGTTCGATAAGCAGTGTGACCAGCGAAACGACGGTCCACACGACCAGGATCATTAGGCCGAGCTGACGCAAAAAATGTAGGATCTTATGTTTCATCGGTCGCAGGAAACGCGCACAACGGACAAGATTTTATAACTTAAAATGCCGCCTAACAAACTCAACTTTCACGTGTCGCCGAATGGATGGCGGCAATGCCGCCGGTCAAGTTCCGATATGTTATGCTGCCGAAGCCGCACTCGGCCATCAATTTGACCAGCCCTTTCTGATCGGGAAACTTCGAAACCGAATCCGGCAAGTATTCATACGCACCGCGCGAACCGCTGACGACACCGCCGATGCGCGGCAACACCCGCGTAAAATAAAAATTGAAAAGTCCGCGAAAACCCGGAACGACGGGGCTCGAAAATTCCAGAACGACAAGCCGCCCGCCGGGTTTCAGCACGCGCCGAAGCTCCGTCAATCCGTCGCGGAAATTCGGCAGATTACGCAGGCCGAAAGCGATCGTCACCGCGTCAAAACTTTCGTCCGGCCACGAAAGGTTCATCGCGTCGGCTTCGACCAGCGGCACCGCAAGATCTTTCGCGACCGTTTTTTCGCGGGCGATAGACAGCATCGGCCGGCAAAAATCCGTCCCGACGACAAAGGCTTTCGCGTTCTCTTTCAGTTCGATGGAAAGATCGCCCGTGCCGCACGCGACGTCCAACACGGCGGCGTTCTCATTATCCAAAACGTCCTGCAGCCCGGCGCGGACGATACGCCGCCAGCGTTTGTCGATGTTCGCGGACAACAGATGATTAAGCAGGTCGTAACGCGACGCGATGCCCGAAAACATCTCGCGGACGGCGCGGCTGTGTGCTGCCTCGTTTGCGGTTCTTTCGGTTTGCATTAGTTTTGGGCGGCGGGCGTTTCCGGTGTTTCTTCTTTCTCTGTCGGGATCGGCGTTGCGAGCAGAACCTTCGCGAAGCTCCGCGTTTTCAGTTCATCGGCGAACGCCTGAACGTCCTTCAGCGAAGTTTTATCGAACGCGGCGGCTTCGTCCTTGACCGAACGCAGCTTATACGTATCGACATCGAGCCATGCATCGAGCAGATCGCGGCCGTTATATTTTGCCAAAAAGTCTTTCTTTGCGGCGTCGAATTCGGCTTGCGATATTGCCGGTTCGATCACGCTTTTCAGCAATGCGGAAGCTTCGTCACTGCTTCTGACGGCATCGTTCGGCGCCCAATTTCTCACGCCGAAAACAACCGAACCCGGAAGAAAATGCGCGTCGCTGCGAGCGAACGCACCGCTCCCGGCTTTGTCTTTCATGCGTTTGTTATAGACCAAAGCCGCTATTTCCGCCGGGGCGAAATCCTTCCCCGCGCGCGACGCTCCGCGGACGGCAAAGCGAAGTTCGCGCGTGTCGTCGGTCAGCGCCGCGATCACCTGAAGCTCGGCCACGGGTTCATCCGGCTGTTTGAAGGTCGATGGAAATTTTTCGTCGGCTTTCAGCCAGGCTCCGAAATACCGCCGCGCGGCGCGTATCGCAAGTGATGGTTTGACGCCGCCGCCGGCGATCGCGACGCTCGCGTTATCCGCGCTGAAAAGCCGTTGGCGTGCGAATATCAGATCCGCGCGGTCGATCTTTGCAAGCGATGCCTCGGTTCCTTCGACCGCTCTTCCGTACGGAAATATTCCGAACAAGGCTTCGGCGGCGGCGCGGTCGCCGTTATATTGCGGGTCGCTTTCAAAACCTTTTATGCGTTCCAACTGATCGGCTTTGAGCCGCGCAACGGTTTCGGCTTCCGTGTCCGGAGCCGTTATCGATTGGGCCAAAAGTTCCAGCATCGACAGAAATTTATCGGGCGTTCCCTTTGCGGTCACATCGATATGATCGTACGTGACGTCTATATCGAGACTGCCGCCGAATTCCTCCGCAAAATAATCGCGGGCCGCGTCCGTAGAAAATATCGACTCGGCCAAAAGCCTCATTACGCCCGGTTTATCCCGCGGATCGAACGCCGCACCGTTATGCACGCGTATCTTTACCGTCACAAGCTCTTCGGGCGATCTATCGAAAACATAGACCTTCAGCCCGTTCAAAAGCACTTCCTGCCGCGGTGTCGCAGCCTTTTGCGCAAAGGCATTTGCCGCCAAAAGCATTATCAAAATAGCGAATATGTATAATTTACGTGCGTTATCGGTCATTGTTTTTTAAAACTTAGCAGAATAAATATCGTAAGATCTATTAGTTGCGCGAGAGCGGCGAAATGTTGTAAACCATTGACTCGCCATGTGCATCAATTAAAATGTAGTTAAGAAATTTTAGATGCGTGTCGGGCATCGCGTCAAATCGTTCAGGCATCTATAATAAGGTAAGTTCGGGAAACCGGCGAAAACTTTGATAACTGCGGCACATCGCCGCGAGACGTTCGGAAAAAGGTATAATGTTCGAAGCGATCTAGATCCGGCCGCGAGCCGGACAGCTTACGAGGCAATTAAGAGATGGCAAAAATAGTAAAATACTGCGGAGCATGCGACGAAGGTTTTGCGGAAAAATTCACATTCTGTCCGACGTGCGGCGGAAAGCTGGAAGCATTTGAAATGAATCCGGTTGCCGTTGCGGCCGAAGAACCGGAAGCTCCGGTTTCGGCAAAAGAGACAAAACGCGAAAGCTCTTTCGAAAGCCGTTCGCCGCTTGTCGCGGCCGAACCGGAAACCGCGCCGAAAGATCTTTCCACCGGGCCGCTTTCCGAATCCGACATCAAAGATCGATTCAGTGAAAAGGAGATCCGCGAAGCTTCGGCCGTAACGGAAGAAATTCCGATCGTTTCGGACGAAGATCTGGCATCGGCGGCGCCGCCGCCCGTTGGATCGGAGTTCGAAAACGACGCTGTTTATCCTGCGGCTCCGGCATTTTTCGAAACCGAGCCGAAATATGCGGACGAGGTTCGCACGGACACTTTCGCATCAACGGCTTCGGGCGACGACGGATATCACATCACGGTCATCGAGGAAAAGAACACAAAGCAGCGCAACACGCTTCTGCTCGGAAGTTTTGCGCTGATGATCATTCTCGCGCTGGGCGGCACCGTGTATTCGATCTTTAACAAGGCTCTGAGCATCGGAGCCATCGGCGACGATACTTCGCTCGCGTACATTATTGACGACGTTCCGGCTCCGGTCGAAGAAGTTGTCGAAGAAAAAAATGACGACGAAGGCGGCGGCGGTGGCGGCGGCGGCCGCGAAGAGGAAACGGAAGCTTCGCTCGGCGACCTGGCAAATCAAACGAAAACGCCGCTGCGTGCACCGGACGCCAAAACCTATCGCAGCGATAATACTGAGCTGAAACTTCCGCCGGCATCGACGCAGGGCGATCAGCAGTTCGAACAGAAATATAACCGCTACGGAGCTCTTGACGGCCTCGATAAGCTTTCGAACGGCACCGGAACGGGCGGCGGGCTTGGCAACGGCGAGGGCCTTGGCCAAGGCAGCGGTCGCGGAACCGGCACCGGCAGCGGGTCCGGTTCGGGTTACGGTTCGGGCGAAGGCAACGGCAACGGCGGCGGCAAGGGCGACGGCGGTGCACCGCCTGC
>CBFGSN010000135.1:0-6735 GCA_965651435.1 uncultured bacterium
GGCGGTACGGACTAAGCTTGGCCGCCCGCTGCTCCCACCACCCCGGCCTTCGGCTACCCCTCCTCAGGCAGGAGGGGAGCGGGCGGTACGGACTCTTCGTTGCGATCTTTATTGACTGCTTTGAGCAGTTCGTTGACTTCGGCGGATAGTTCATCCTCCGTGCGGCCGGCGTAATTGACGCCGCCGGTGACAAATGTATCGCCGCCGTTCCACAGGCCGCCGGGCGCGAAATCCTGCGTATCTTCGAACACGACCTCGGCTCCGTCCGTGTTGATATCGAGCGCCCGTTCGATGTCCGGAATTATGCGCGAAAGAAATCGCGTTTCGTGAAATTTGTCGCGAAGCAGGTGCCGCGTGCGCGTTTCGATCTCCTGTTCCGATTCCTTTGCGATCTCGAAGGCGACCGGGATCGTGATGTCGGCTTTATAGAGATCGGCGATGTCATAGACGAACGACAACATTCGTCCGGTATGGATGAATCCGAGAGCCGGCGAATATCCGGCCGAAACTATCGCCGCGTGACAAACACCGTAAAGACAGCTATTGGCACACGACAAAGCGCGGTTTACCGGATCGGCGTCCGTCCATTTATTTCTATTGAACGACCGGCCGTTCCATGCAATGCCGGTGGCCGCACTCGCTTGTGAATATGCCGTGCGAACGCGAACGCCTTCGCGGCCGCGAAGCTGTTCCAGCGTCAGATCTTCCGGCACGGCTTCGGCAAAACGCATCTCGTACATCCGTCGAACAACCCGCAGCCGAAGCGTGGGCAGCGAGCTTAAATATGCTTGCCGCAGAAGGCGTTTCGAGCTGCGCGTTTCACCAAGCCCGAGCGCGTAAAAACGCACCGCGCCTTCGCCCGACCACATCACCATGCAGCCGTTGTCCGCAAGTGTTTGCACGGCTGCGTGCGTTATTGTCGAACCGGGGCCGATCAAAAGCGTCGTCAAATTCGCACAGGGCACAGAGGTTTTGCCTTCGGCATCAAAGACCGCGATCGCTTTTGCGTCTTTTTCGATCTTGCAGTGTTCGACGTAAAGATAGCTGTGGCTGTCGCGAACCTTTGGAAGGGTGGCAAGGTCTTTAAGTTTCATAGTTGATCGGGTCGACGGATGTCGTTCTCCAGCGTCCTAAAATTAAAATCCCATTGTTATAAATTTTCGGTGTCGGCTGTTTTTCTCAGGCAGAGGGAAGTCGAGCCCCATGTCAAGAATGCGTTTTACCAATTTACGGTCTATGCCGTATTTCTTGGCGATCCGGCGATGGCTTTCTTTCCGGTCGCTCAGGATCTGATGGAGCAATGCCCGCGTGACAACGACCGGTTCGTTGCGGCGGCTTCTGCCTTCGACGATATGAGCCGGCAAAATACAACCCGGCGTACTGCATGACGCTTTTAGTTCGTTGTCGGGAAGCCGGGCGTTGTCAATAAAATAGGCAGCACGCCGCGGTGTGGTAAAGCGAATGCCGTCGTGATGCCGCGGCAAACGTACCGTTTTGCCGCCGGTGTATGTAACGCACCCGTTTTCCAGCCATTGGCAGCGCAGCATAAAGAGCCTGATGAATTCCCGGTCAACGCCGTTAAAGGCAAGATGCCCGTCACGGCCGCGGTTGTCGAATAAACTTGGCTTTGGTTGGTCGGTCATAAATGATATAAAAGGGAGCCGCCAAACTCACCGCCTTGCTGAGATGCCAGTCGGTACCGCCTGCGGTAGCAGGTGGTTTAAGCCTGGATGTTCTTCCTCTCGGCCAATGGTAAAAAGACACCAAAAAAAATCAATTACGAATTACGAATGTCGAATTGCAAATCGCTAAATGAAAATCGCAAATCCGAAGAACCCGGTCACTATCGTTCCCGGTTCTGACCTGATCAGACCACCAAAACTCCCCGCCTTGGTTAAGGCGGGGTGGACGCAGCTTTGGGCGGCCGGGGTGGTTCGTTCCGACGAAAAGAACCCGGTCACTATCGTTCCCGGTTCTGACCTGATCAGACCACCCCGAAGGCCTGCCTTCACCCATCCTTATCTATGGAGGTGAGCAGGCGGTTCTGACTAAGCTTGGCCGCCCGCTTACGCAGGCGGTTCTGACAAGAGCTCATGCGCGGGCGATGGACATAAGGCCGAAGCCGTACGCCTTGCCGGGACCAATGCCTTTTGCCAAAGCGGTGCGAAAAGCGTCTGCATCGGTGACTTCCAGCACGCCGGTGAAGAGTGCCGATCCGAGCGTAACTCGGCCCGCGTCGTGTTTGAATGATAATGAACGTTCGGTCGAAGCTTCCGCGGCGACTATGGAATCGGAAGAAGCAGCGTTGGCAAGCCGAAAACCGCATTCTTCACCTTTGCGGGCAAGCCATCGGATGCGGCCTTCTTCGGTGCGGATGTCGATGCGGCGTCGTTTTTTCGGATCGTGAAACCGTTCTTTCCCCTCGTCGCTCTTTCCTGCACGTTTTGTCGGATTGGCGACCAGGCGAAATTGCAGCCGGTCGCCTTTCCTTATCGCCGAATACAGATGATCGATCTTTTTATCGTCAGCCTGGATCGCATAACCCGGTGTTAGTTTGTGCCAATCCGGCCGTACATTCGATTGGACATAAAGCACCGTACATTCTCCTTTTTGGTCGATCCGATGCAGAAGGCCATAGGCGTTTCTCGGCGTCACGCGTTCATGGGGCGGCTTTCCTTCCTGCCCGTCGATCTTTGGAAAACAGCGGGACAAGGTTTTATGAAGCTCCCGCGGACTGCCGAGATCGTGCATAACCGCTTTTGACATCGGATCGAGAATGATGCGGCTAAGATAAAGTTCCATATTATTCTCCTAAAAAAAATGCGCCTGCGGCGGCAAGCAGATGCTTGCCGACCCGGTCATTCGGCGAAAGTCGTCCGGACGCGGCGTATCGTAAATCTTCGTTCCGCAAAAGAAAGCGGCACATCCTGTCGTATCTCGCTGCCTCCGGCCTCGTCCTCTAAAACGATACGCTGGGAAGCATCGGATCGCTTTTCGTCCAGTGAAATCCCAAGACGTTCGGGCAAGTTGAGATCTTTTAGCGCGTTTGTGAGATCTGAACCATCGAGAATGGCGTGTTCGTCGTCAAAATAAACCGGAGCGTGCGGAACGAAAGCCTTGCGGCCGAGAAATATCTGCCACACGGGCGTCTTTAGCGCTTTTTGAACACGTTCGAGCAGGCCGCGGTCGTCCGATTCGAATGCCGCAATAAAATCCGCGTCAGCGAGATAGAAACGCGTGGAAAGCTCAGTATCTTTTGTTGTATAGGTTCCGTCTTTTTTCTGCTTGGCATCAGCGATAGCGACATTGCTTGCCGTATGATAATCGCTCTGCAGAACGCCGCCGCGAAGAACGCGAATGCCGAATTTTGCCTGCGTCAATTTTAGGAAATCCGGATGGCGGTCGTCGCCGCGGTCGATGCCCATCGCGGCGCAGATAAGCCCGATCACGCCGGATTTCGAAGGCTCCTTACCGGTGTCGCGTCGCGAAAAGCGTGACATCACGCCCCACGACTGCATCGGCCCGGCCAAGCGCATAAAAAGTATGTGGGACATAATTTACGCCTCCCCGAAGATCGCGGACATCGTTCCGTCAAGCAAAGCATTAAAAGTTCCGGCGTCGCTGCCGAGTTTGGCGGCATCGGCCGCGGCCGTCGTTATGAACAATTTGGATGCGGCATTGTCGCCGTAAACGCCGGTCACTTTGCCGTAATGTTCGACGAGATTTTCGATCGATCTTTCTACGACGCCGCCTTGTGGATCAAAGACAGGTTTTTCGAAAGCATTCGCCAGCGACATCATGCCCGAATCGCGCACGACCGCGTAAACAAGCGATGGCTTTTCGTGCGTGGCGAACGAATTCTGCTTCCCGGTCGGCAGAGCCTCAACCGCCGCTTTGATATAAGCCGCGACCGTCGCACGCGTCAGTTCCTCGTCGCCCTGCAGATTTTCGCGGAGCTTATCGACATTCACGTTCGCATAACGGTAAAAACACGCCGAATTGAACTCGACCGTTCCGAGGTGATCGCTGCCGGCGGTGTCTTCGGGACGCAGATCATCAACGGCGGTGAAGAAATCGAATTCGAGTCCGACCTTGTGCGTCGAGATCGCGTGAGCGACCTGCGAAGCCGCGTCGCGATTGCGCTCCGGCAGATCGGCAAGCATGCGCCCGAAAAGTCCAAGATCAGCGGCCTTGCCTTCGTTCATCAAATTCAGTAAAGCTTTCTTAACCGCCTTTTTCGCATCATCGGAAATTTGGTCGGCGGTGAGTCCGTCAAAATGTTCGTCACAAACATCGGCGATCTTGGCTATCTCGTCGCGTCCCATAAAGAGAAGATATGCTGTCTTCTCCGGGTCTTTTTTTGACGCTTTAATACCGACGGTTTCGAGCGCGGCAAGCGCGGCCTTTCGTCCTTGTTCCTCGTCACGGCCTTTTTCCGCGAGCCGCTTCGCAATATTGTCCATCAGACGCGTCGAGCGTTCGGCAAGATTCTCCGGCTTTTCGAATTTCTCCCGGAAATACGTCCGCATCGCTCGCTTAAAACATTGGCTGGAAATACGCGCCCGTCGGACGCCGCCAAAGATGCAGTCCTTAGGCGAACCGGTGTCGCTGCGATTAAGGTTGCTGGGGGCAAAATTTTGTATAAGGTGAAGTTCCAATATCATATACTTTCTCCTGTTTGTGGGTCTGTGATCTTGTTGGTTTCGGCACTACCCCAAAATGAGCGCGCCCATTTGCGTTGGACTCCGCGGTTGGGACTTCCCCAATAGCGTATGTCATTAAAGAGTGTGTTCCAGTTGACGGCTATGTCGTTCGCCCTTAGCAGTCCGACCATCTGCCGCAAGTAGTAATGCAGATCGTCCGCTTCAGCGTCGAGAAGTGCGACAAAACGGCGTTCGATACTGTCACTGCCGGTGTCTTTCGCCAGCTGCCGCACCGAACGGCCGAGGTCGCCGACATTCTGCGCGGCGTCCCAATAATCGGCGAACAACGCCGAGACCAGAAATACCGCACGGTCATGCGACGCGTTAGTTTTCTCGGTAATGAACCGACCGACGTGCGGGTACATCTCCATTGCTTCGCCCGGCTTTTTCCCAAGCCCGCGTCGAAGATGCGCGAGTGCCGCCCGATCCTGTCTGGCGGCCAGATTTTTCAGATAGCCTACAACGGCTGCGTCATCATTTTGCGACTCCTTTTGTATAGAAGTTTCTTCTGTCATTATTTTCCTCCTTTCGCGGCAAACGTTTGCGGGAGATATGTTTGCCATACCGTTGCATTATCTTTGATAGCTTTATAGATCAATCCCCAAAACATATTCTCTGCTTTGACCGATGCCTCTATTTCGGCGGACGTGCCACTGAGACTATCGACCGTATCGCGGAACGCCTTGCTTGCGATCAGAAGTGTATCGGCAAACCAGGCTTTCATTTCATCGTCCGGCTTTATCGGAAGCCGGGCCAAAAGAGCATGGAAACGCGTTTCCATCGCCGACCAATAATCGGCTTCGCCAAAAAACGTCGATCGGTCGGTTCGAAGTTCGTCTGCTAGAGCTTTCATTCCGGCCCGCAATGACGTGCCGGCCACCTCGGCGAACTGAAGGCAAATTCCCATATCAGCGATCAGTTCGTGATCGCTCAGAAGCTCCAGCGGCATATCAAAACGTTCGTGGTTCCAGAAGAGCAGCTTTGCCTTGTCCGCCGCAATTCCATAGAAATCGACGGGCACTTTTCTCTTTTCGAGATAACCCTTGCGTTTCAATTCATTCACCCAGTCAAGGCTGCGCGGACGCGAACTTTCGACGTTTTGCGAATCGAAGAGCGATCGGCTGTTCCGCCAAAGTGCGCGATTCTCGCCGAAGCCAACGGAGAAGATCTTGCCGTCCTTCGCGGTTCGATATGCCATCATAGTTTCCAGCGTGTGGATCTCAGCCTCGGGCGGGAACGTGTAGCCGCACATAACGACTGCGTCTTTTATGATCGGCGCGTTGTCGGCGGTCTCTACGGCCTCAACTGCAAGCTTTCGCGGCTGCCATGTGTAAAGATCGACCGGGCCATTTGGCCAGCGTTGGGCTTTGTGCACTTCTTCGTCACGCTCCCACGCCGGAAGATCTCTGTCGGGGTCGAATTCGAAGGGCCGGGCGTTTTCGCCGTCGTAACGGTGAAGATTGAACATGAGCGTTTCGAATAAATTCTTTCCGCGAACAAGCGCGATAGCTGTCTGCAGCAGCGGAGCCATCTGCGTCGCACCGTCGGCTTTCAGCCCGCCGAAATCGAAGCCCTGAAACGCGACAAGCAAACGTGCCGCTTCCGCCGGATCGACCGCTTTCGGCATTGATGTCGAGGTGTGCTCGAAAAGCGTCGCATTGTTCTTTCCCTGAAAATAGAGTTGGATCGCCGCACCCCTTTGCAGATTTTCGCGTGCTGATGCTGTTTGGTAGAACGGATATTTTTCGTGAAAAAGGTCAAAACGGTCGGGCAAGCCGTCGAAGTACTGTTTGATCTTTTCCGCGTCAAAACTGCCGCGAGTATATAGATCGTTCCATGCTTCGGCGTTTTTTGGGCCGCGATAAATTCGATGCAGGATCGCCAGCAAAAGACGGTGGAGCGCGATCGTGACCGGCGGAGTTTCGCCGACGACCTCCTTTATGTTGTGAGCCCCCGTAAGAACATCGACGAGTGAAATGTCGTGTATGCCGCCTTCGTCACGGCACGGTATCCACGGTTCGTTTCGCAGATC
>CBFGSN010000136.1:0-6722 GCA_965651435.1 uncultured bacterium
GCGGCTCGAAGCGCCGACGCAAAATCCGGAGTGTCCGAATGAAGTTCGCGCTGGTGGATCGTGCTTAGTTTGTGTTCGTGGCTGAATTCGATCGGGTCTTCGATCGTGACGATGTGGTATTTTTTCGTCGAATTTATCAGGTCGATGACGGCCGCAAGCGTCGTCGACTTTCCCGAACCGGTCGGGCCGGTCACAAGCACAAGGCCATTTTTCAAACCCGCGACCGAACATATCGCCGGCGGCAGATCAAGGTCTTTCCAGTGCGGAACGGTCGTAGGGATAACACGCATCACGATCGCATATGTTCCGCGCTGTTTGAAAATATTTACACGAAAACGACACAAACCCGGAACGCTGTAGGAAATATCGGACGAACCTTTTTTATCGAGCGCCTCGGTTCCCTGTTCGTTTCCGTCAAGCATTATTTCCGCCATTGCACGGATCTGTCCGGCTTTGAGCATTTCAAGCCCCTGGATCGGAACACCCTGAAGGTCGCCGGTCAGTTCGACCTGCGGCGGACGGCCCGGCGAGAATATAAGGTCGCTCACCTTTGGATCGACGGCAAGCATTCGCCGCAGCACATTCTGAAAAGAACGCACCTGATCACTCGCAGCCGGAGCCGTTTCTGATGCTCGTATCTGGACCGGGCTGGGTGCCTCGGCCGACAAGGTTAATACTTCGTTCATATCACAGATATATTATTGGAATGAAAATGACGTACGCGGGATGTTCGCGGACGCGGGAGTTGAACTTACGGGCCGAAGAACCGGACCGCTTATAAGCTTACACTTTTAACCGTGTTTTACGCAAGCCTTCTCCTTGCCTCGATACACTCAATCGAATAAACTCTAAAGTTTCGAACGAGTGGCTTTTCGGCCGGAACTACCGGCGAAGTTTATTTTATTTAGAGTACATTTTTCAGGAAGTATTTATATGAAACGAGTTGGAATTTTAGTGGGACGCGAACAGACGTTTCCCGAATCTATCATCAAAAGCATTAACGAAAAGAGCGGCGGCGAAGTCGTTGCCGAAATGATAACGGTCGGCGGCATTCGGCTCGACGAACCGAAGAAATACGATGTCATCATCGACCGCATTTCGCACGAAGTTCCTTATTACCGCGCGATGCTGAAACGCATGGCGCTCGAGGGCACATATATCATCAACAATCCGTTCTGGTGGTCGGCGGACGATAAATTTTTCAATTATTGTTTAGCGGCAAAGCTGGGCGTCGCGATACCGAAAACGGTTCTGCTGCCGCAGGAAAAATACATCGACGACATCACACCCGAGTCGCTCCGTAACCTCGAATTTCCGCTCGATTGGGAAGGCATCATCGAATACGTCGGATTTCCGGCATTCCTGAAACCGCACGACGGCGGCGGCTGGAAGAACGTTTCGAAGATCAATTCGCTCGAAGAGCTTTGGTCCGAATATAACCAGACCGGCAAGCTCTGTATGACGCTGCAGGAAGGCATCGAATACGACCAGTTCGTCCGCTGTTACTGCGTCGGACGCGAAAAGGTTTTGATCATGCCTTACGATCCGTCGAAACCGTACCTTTCGGGCGAACAATATCACAACGCCGAAAATTATCTTTCGCCGGAACTTCACGCACGCGTTGAAAAAGACGTCATCACCATCTGCGAAGCGCTCGGCTACGACCTGAATACGGTCGAATTCGCCATCAAGGACGGGATTCCGTACGCGATCGATTTTATGAACCCGGCTCCGGATGCGGAACTTGCTTCGGTCGGCGAATTTAACCACAACTGGATCGTCGATAATATGACCGAATTCATTCTTAAGAAACTGAAAGAAGGTTTCGACTCTCCGGAATATCGCTGGTCCTCGCTGCTCGGGGGAAACACCGCAAAGAAGGCCGTGACTGCGGGAAAGGCTTCGGCTAAAGAAGCACCGAAAACCGCAAAGAAAACGGCTCCGAAAGCAAAGGCCGCAAAAGCACCGGCAAAGTCGACCACAAAGTCGGCAAAGACGAAGAAGAAATAGTATCCGTTAAGGGAAAACTGCGAGGTTCTTCTTGATCTTCTTGCTCAGTGAAAAAACCAAAACCACTGAAAAGGAGGAACAAGAAGAACCCGCGACTTATCAATTACGAATTCCCGATCACGAATAAAACATCTTCAATTTGAAATCTGGAATCTGGGATTTGGAATTTGGAATCTGGAATTTGAAGTTTACTGATCTTCCTCTACCAGATCAAAAGGAATTCTTGATTCGAGCATTCGGGTTCCGATCAGAAGACCGACCCAAACCGCCATCGCACCGCCGCAAAGTATCCAGCCGGCGTTTGCGAGCACATTTTCTTCCAGCAGTACACCGAGAACGATCATCGGCAGACCGAAGATGCACGTCCGCAGCGACATCAGTTTTATTCGGACGAGTTTGCCGAGAAGGTTCACACGGCTGATCTCGAGTTCCATATATTCGCCGTTCTCATTCAGATGGCTGAAATATTCCGTTTCGCGGCGCGTCCAACGCTGCAGAGCCGTTGTTTTTGCCGCCGAATTCGCTGATGAAAAATTGAGTATCGCATGGGCGATCTTGCCTTCGCGAAGGGCGATCTCTGCCATTCCGCGAAGTGCCCGAAAGCTGTCACCGACGGCTTCTTTCGACCGGCGGAACATCTTTTCGGCGCGTTTGATATTGCCGAACTGAAAATATGTTTCGCCCAGCCGCGTGAGCAGATCCGCGTCCGAACCGGCACGCATTTCAGCGAGCCTCATGATCGCAGCGGCTTTTTTCGACGCATTAAGATCGCGTTCCGAACCGGCGAAAGATTCCAGACAGCGGGCAAATTCCATAAGCAGCCATCCGTCTTTCGGCCGGCCGAGCAAAGCGCGGCGAAATGCTTCTATCGCCTGCAGCAGCGAGCCCGACAGCCGCAGTTCATTTGCGACCTGACGGAGCTTTTCCGGATCGAGATCGGAAACCGATATAAGATTGGGTAAATGTGGTTTGCTTCGTTTCGCGGCGACCGAAAGCGAATCTTCCAGCACGTCCGAATGCGGAATTTTCATCGAAGCCGCCTTTGAGAGAGTTTCTTTTCGATCACCCAAATAGTCGCGTACTTCGATCGTTCGCGTATCGAGCACGTCTTCGGGAAGGCTTTTCGCAATAGACCTTATGAGCGAATGATAATTATCCGAAACGGACGAAACGTAGAATGACACGCCGCGGCCCGAGATGATCGTGAAGTATCGGTAGCGAACACGGTTGCCGCGCTTTATCGTTCGGCTGGCCTGAGTTTCGACGTTCTCGATGTGCGATAGCCGGAGCCGCGTTCGTTGAGCCGTCGCGTTCGCCCATAACCTCGGCAAAAGGCCCGTTCGAGTGATGCGCTTTCCGTCAAAGACGATACGGTCGGTTATTGCAAGGAGCGGTACCGTGATAAAGGCAGACGCGAACAGCACAACCGCCGCCGCATCGTATTCGATGTAGAAAAGAAACGCGGCGACGAATGCCGCCGCAAATAGTGCCATGAAATATGGATGAAGCGGCACCCGGACCGATACCGGCAGTCCCGCCGCGGTATCAATATTCCGATCTGCGTCAGCAACGCCCATAATCGAAAACTATCAGAAAAGGCCCGGATATCAAAGTCCCGCCGGAAGTTCCGGAAGCGGTTCCTGGATCTCTTTCGCGCGTTCCGGATCGAGCTTTTCGAGCTTTGCCTTCGCGTCAGATGCCGTCAAACTCATCGGTATCGATTTGCCTTCGGCGTCCTTGGCCTCGCTCGCGTCTTTTGCGATCTTGTAGTAAATATCGGCCGCTTCTTTCGTTTTGCCCTGCTTTTCATAGATCGCCGCAATGTATGTGTTCAGCGTGTCTTTTGCAACAACCGGGTCGCTCATGCCGACGAGTTCTGTATAAAGAGCGATGGCTTCGTCGTATTTTCCGTCGCCTTCTTTTATCTGGGCGAGCGCAAATTTCGCGAGTTTTCCGACCTCGTCGCTGTTCTGTGACATCGTCTGAAGCTCACCGGCCGCGGCTTCGCGGTCGATCGCGATCTTGTTGACCGCGGCAAGATATGCGGCTTTTTCGCCGACATCGCCGCCGTATTTACTGACAACATCTGTGAACGCAGCTATCGCGGCTTCGGCCCTTTCTTTTTCGGTCTTAAAAACCGTTTCGGTCGAACCGGCGGGAACCGGAACATCCGTGACGCGCGACTGGGAAATATCGATCGCATGTCCAAGAGCTGCCTGGGCCGCCTGCGTGGAACTTTCGTTCCAGCGGTAAATCAACAGGACAATGATGCCGAGAACTACGACCGCACCCGCTGCGTACAAAATGGTTCTGCCGCTGCCCTCAAGCTTGCCTACGAAACCTTCGACCTTTTGGCCAAAATCTTTCTGAAAAGAATCGCGGAACTGTGTCTTCGGTTTCTTGTCATCCGACGGCGGCGGTTCCGGCATGTGGATCTTACGTTTTTTACGTGCCATTTCTATTAAACTAAAACTGCAAGTTTTCTATTGATAATCGTTATATAATTGACCCGGTAGGGTTATTTCCGAAAGAGTTAATTTACCGTAAAAATCGGCTTAGGGCAAATAACTTTAACGTTTAATCGGAACGAAAATGCTTTGTTTACGGCGGATTTTCCAAATATTCACTCGGTTTTCAGAATTTTCAACTTTTTCGGGAACAAAATCGGACGAGGCGTGTCTAACAAAACAGCGGCAATATTTTTGCCGGAAGCAGTTTGAAACCATCTCGTACCCGAAAAGATGCAAGAGATGATCATTAGCAAGTCCATCACATTTGGCAAGGATGACTTGAATGACGTTGCTTCGGCGGCGAGGGTTTCTGTTGAAAATATTAACGACGACGCCGAATTCATCGAACGGCTTCGGGTGGGCGACGAAGACGCTTACGACCGATTGGTCAATGAATATTCGGGCGGCATTTATTCGATGCTGCTGCGGCTGACCGAAAACGCCGAAGACGCCGGCGACCTGACGCAGGAAACCTTTATGAGTGCTTTCCGGGCGATCAGGAAGTTCCGCGGCGAATCGAGCATTAAAACCTGGCTTTACCGCATTGCGATAAACCGTTCGCGCAACAGGTTCCGCTGGTGGAAAAGCCGCCGCCGTTCGAAGACGGTTTCGATAGATTCGGCCTTTAGCAAAGACGACAGGCCGCTGCACGAAACGCTCGCGGGCGACGCGCCCGATCCGGAAACGGAAGCGATAACGGCCGAGCGGATGTATCGGCTAAGGGAAATGCTTTCGGCGCTGCCGGACATATTTCGCGAAGCCGTGGTTTTACGCGATATCGAAGGCCTGGCGTACGAAGAGATCGCAGAAGTGCTGGATATCAGCATCGGAACGGTAAAATCGCGTATCGCACGCGGACGCGGCGAGCTGGCGAAAAAGCTCGAAGGTATTTGAAAGTTTGAATGGCCGCCTGACTCGCCCCGGTCTTTTTTCTTTGAAGACTTATTAGATCGGTGCCAAACGAGGTCGAAGAAAACGCGAGGGCGGAATAAGGTAATTACGGATACGGCCGGATCATTGAAATGTGACCAGCAGATCGAACGAAACGCCGTGAACGACATGCCGAACTTTTGCCGGGCGGTTGCTTTCCGCGGTCGGAAAGCGGCCGGGGTCAGTGAGGCGGCCATTCAGACAGTAGGTGAAAGAGATGAAATGCTCTGAACTTAAAACTAATTTATCGTTGGAATTGGACGGGATGAACAGCCCGGCAGATTCCGAAAACTTACGCCGTCATATGGACGAATGCGCGAGATGCCGTTCGCAGTTCGACGCTCAGGCAGCGGTGATCCGAGGTTTGGCGTCAATGTCGCCTCAGGCAGTTCCCGCCGGACTTCTTAACGAACTTCGCACCGCCGGACGGGCTGCGGCCGCCGAAGCGAACGGCCGGCATATGTTCGCATATGACCTGAGCAGCGGCGGCACTTTCCGCTCATGGCTGCTGCCGACATCGGTCGCAACCGCCGCGACGCTCCTGATCGGCCTCGCTCTATTAAGCTCTATCCTTTCGGGATATGAGAACATCGGTTCGTTCGATGTTGCGATGGAAAGCGGCACCAATTCGTCAACCCGCGTGTTCGTTCCGGGAACCTCGCCGATCGAAAGATCTTACCAGCTCGACAGCGCGTTCCGGGAATTCGTCCTTTCCAGGTCCGCGATCGCAAAAGAATCGCCGACGATCAACCCAAAAGGAACGCTCGTTTCACTTGCCGGAACCCCGTCCGCGGTCGCGGGGCCGAATTCGGAAATAACGGTCGTCGCCGATGTTTTCAGCAACGGAATTGCCCGTGTTTCCGAGGTTCTTAATTCGTCCGGTGACGCACAGGCGGTCGAAAAGCTGCAGAAAGCCCTTTCGTCAGATCCGCAGTTCGCCCCGTTCGTGCCGTCCGATATGGACAACCGTTCGGATACGATGCGCGTTGTTCTTACAATTCAGAATGTTGAGGTAAATATCGAGCAGCCGCGGTCAAAATAGGAACAGGAAATTTTGCCGTTCGGCGATCAGCCGCGACAGCGAATCGTACAAGAATTTGCGCTCCTGCGTGGTCGTCCCGTCGGACTGCGTGACCTTCACCAAGTTATCGTTGCCGTCGTATTCATAATACGTCGGCTGAGCCGGGCTCGTCACCGTGCCGAGACCGCCGCTTCCGTCCGGTTCATCGACCCGCACAACACGCCCCAAAGCGTCCGCCACCTGACGCCGCT